>NZ_FOCS01000003.1:0-405321 GCF_900110155.1 Methylobacterium sp. UNC300MFChir4.1
CTCCGCGACCGCCGCCCGCGCGAGACCGGCCGAGCCGTCGACCTGCCGGCCGATCTCCTGCACGGAGGCGCCGAGTTCCTCGGCCGCCGCCGCCACGGTGCCGACGTTGCTGGCCGCCTCCTCGGCCGCGGCCGCGACGGTGGTCGACTGCCCCGCGGTCTCGGCCGCGGTCTCCGTCATGCCGCGGGCCGTGGCCTGCAGGCCGGCCGCCGCGGTCGAGACCTGCGCGACAATCCCGCCGACGGCGTCGGCAAACCGGTCGGCGACCTGCCGCATCGCGAGGCCGCGCTGACGCTCCGCGTCCTGCCGCGCCGCCTCGGCCTCGGCCTCCAGCTGCCGGGTGCGGATCAGGTTGTCCTTGAACACCTGCACGGCCGCCGCCATGGCGCCGATCTCGTCGCGACGGTGCCGGAACGGGACCTCGGTGCCGGCCTCACCCCGCGCCAGTCGGGTCATCGCGGCGGTCATCGCGGCGATCGGCCGCGAGATGTAGAGGAGGCCGAAGATCGCCGCCGCCAGGGCGGACACCAGCGCGAGGCCGATGCTGGCGACGGCCGCGGCGGACGCGGCCTCGACCCGGCTCATCGCCGCGTCCGCGTCCTGCTGCGCCGCTTTCTCGTCGTGGTCCGCCAGACGGGCCAGGGCCGCCCGGGCGCCGTCGTACAGTGCCACGACGTCGGGCCGGATCAGCAGCGCGGTCGCCTCCGTCTGCCGCCCCGCCTCCACGAGGCGCCGCACGTCCCGATCCACCTCCGCGTATCGGGTCCAGGACGCGCCGAACGCGTCGTAGTGCCGCCGCTCCTCGGCGGTGGTGATCAGCGGTTCGTAAGCCCGGCGCGCATCGCGCAGCCGCGCGTGCGTGTTTGCCAGGGCGGCCTCATTGGCGTCCCGGTGCTCCGGCGTATCCGACAGCAGGATGAGCCGGTACTGCTTGATGCGCACCTCGGAGGCCGCCACTTCGATCGCGCCGACCTTCTCGAGGGAGGGCACCCAGTCCCTGGCCAGCGCCGTCGCAGCCTGCCCGATCCCGGCCAGCTGACGGAGGGACAGACCGCCCTGCGCCGCGGAGATCAGGGCAAGTCCCGCGAAGAGAAGGGCCAGGATTGCTTTGAGTGGAATGGATGCGCGCATGACGATCCTCGGCCAGATCCGAGTGCGGGACGGTCGCATCGGGCGGCCCGACGCAGGCGACTGCATCTAGCCACTTCGGGATCTCGCGCAACTCGCGCCTTAAAAACATCATTGAACAATTTTTGCTTATAAAAATTCTGCAGAAATTGATAATTTACTGAACAAAGCTACATTATCATATCAGATAAAGGTCAACCCTCGCGCAGGTTCGAGTATCCGGTTCGCCCGAAAATCTCTCTTATCCAAACGAAAGCGTTGATCGCGACGAGACAAGTGACACTTGTGCCAGGCCCGCACGCGACGGTCCGCGGCGACCGAGACTCCATCCTTGCGAGAAGATTTCGCGCCCGGCCGCGACGCCTACCCGAGTCCTCGCGCACCACCTTCGACCCGGCCTTACGCCGGACGAGTTGCACCCCGGCCTTCGCTCCTGCATTGCTCCTCAACCGCAAGGGGAGGGTTCGGGGCATGTCGACGGCTCGGGTCACCGTGGTCGATCACCCGCTGGTGCAGCACAAGCTGACCCATCTGCGGGACAAGAACCGCTCGACCAAGGGCTTCCGGCAGATCCTCAACGAGATCGGGATGCTCCTGGCCTACGAGGTGACCCGTGACCTCCCGCTGGAGCCTGTCACCATCGAGACGCCCCTCCAGCCGATGCAGGGGCAGCAGATCCAGGGCAAGAAGCTGGTGCTCGCGCCGATCCTCCGCGCCGGAGTGGGCTTTCTCGACGGCATGCTGTCGCTGGTCCCGTCGGCCCGCGTCGCGCATATCGGGCTCTACCGGGATCCCGAGACGCTGGAAGCCGTGGAGTACTACTTCAAGGCGCCGTCCGATCTGGCCGACCGGACGGTGCTGGTGCTAGATCCGATGCTGGCGACCGCCAACTCGGCGATCGCGGCCCTCGACCGCCTCAAGGCCCGGGGCGCCTCCGACCTCCGCTTCGTCTGCCTACTGGCGGCGCCGGAGGGCCTCGCCAAGTTCCAGGCCGCCCATCCGGACGTGCCGGTCTGGACCGCGGCGATCGACAGCCACCTGAACGACCACGGCTACATCGTCCCGGGCCTCGGCGACGCCGGCGACCGGATGTACGGCACCCGCTAGGAGCCGGCCTCAGCGCCGACGCTGGGCTCCGGCGCGGCCCTTGCCGACGACCTTGCGGAGGGTCTGCGAGAGCTGATCCACCGAGTAGGGCTTCTGGATCAGGTCGAAGCCGTGGACGCCCTCCTGCGCCAGCACGTGGCTGTAGCCGGAGGTGAGGACCACCGGCAGGTCGGGCAGGCGCCGCTGCAGCTCGCGGGCCAGCGCGATACCGCCCATGCCGGGCATCACGACGTCGGAGAAGACGGCGTCGAAGCGGAAGGGGATCCTCTCGATCTCGACGAGCGCCTCCTCGGCATTGGTCGCCCAGACGGTCTTGTGCCCGAGATCCTCCAGGATCTGCGTGGCGAAGCGGCCGACCTCGATGTTGTCCTCGACGACCAGCACGCAGAGGCTGGCGCCGTCGAGCCCGTTCTCCTCGCTCCGCGGCGTGACGGACATGTCCGGCGCGTGCTCTGCCTGCGGCAGGTAGAGCGTGAAGGTCGTGCCGTGGCCCGGGCTGCTCGACACGTCGACGTCGCCCCCGGACTGCTTGGCGAAGCCGAAGACCTGGGACAGCCCGAGCCCGGTGCCCTTGCCGATGTCCTTGGTGGTGAAGAACGGCTCGAAGATGCGCGGCAGCACGTCGGCCGGAATGCCGATGCCGGTGTCGGACAGCGACACCGCCGCGAAGGTGCTGCGCGACCCCGCGTGACCGCGGATCGCCGGCATCGGCCGGTCGCCGGATAGCTTCAGGGTGAGGGTGCCCTCACCGCCCATCGCGTCGCGGGCGTTCACCGCCATGTTGATCAGCGCGGTCTCGAACTGGCTGAGGTCGGCGCGGATGTAGCAGGGGGTGGCGGGGATCTCGGCCAGAACGCTGATGCGCGCTCCGGTGACCGAATCCAGCATCTCCGCCACGGCCCGCAGCGAGGCGCCCACCTCGAAAACCTCGGGCCGGAGGGCCTGACGGCGCGCGAAGGCCAGGAGCTGGCCGGTCAGCTTGGCGGCGCGGTCGACCGTGTCGGAGATGGCCTCGACGTAACGGCGACGGCGCTCCTCCGGCAGGTCCGGGCGCTTGAGCAGGTCGGTGGAGGATTTGATCACCGTCAGCAGGTTGTTGAAGTCGTGGGCGACGCCGCCGGTCAGCTGCCCCACCGCTTCGAGCTTCTGCGACTGCCGCAGCGCCTCCTCCACGCGCTCGCGCTCGGCGCTCTCGGACTGGAGTTTGGCATGAGCCTCCGCCAACGCCTGCATACTGCGTCGCTGCTCGGTCAGGTCCGTCAGGATCCCGCAGAGGAGCGGCTGATCGCCCTGGCAGGCGAAGCGGCTGAGCGACAGGAAGGTCGCGCTCTCCGATCCCGCCGCGTGCAGCGCGATCTCCTCGCGGACGGGCCCGTCCATCGCGTGCCGGATCAGGCGCCCGAGGTCGACATCCGCGTGGACGAAATTCCGGAGCGCGCGGCCGGTCAGGCGCTCCTGCTGCTCGCCGAGCATCTCGGCCAGCCGCCGGTTGCAGTAGAGCAGCGTCCCGTCCAGCGCCAACGTGAACGCGCCTTCCTGCATCTGCTCGATTAGCGCCCGGTAGGGCAGGTCCGCGTTCTCGAGCGTGTAGACGAGGCGCTCGTGGTTCGGGCCCTCCACCACGACGGCGTCGAAATCGCCCCGGCGGATGGCCGCGAGGGTCTCCTCGCTCTCCTCCAGCCGCGCCTCGAGCTCGCGGATATGGGCGCGATAGGCGTCGAGCCCGGGCTCGTCGCCGGGCAGCAGAGCGTCCACACCCATCAGAGCGGCTCCGCGGCGGACGCGATCTCGAGACTGCGCAGCACGCGGCCCTCATCCAGGAGGTCGCCCGAGAGGCGCCGTTCCGGCCCCGGCGCCAGTCTCAGGAGTGTGGGCGCGGCGAGGATCCCGTCGCGCTCGGCAAGGTCGGGCTGCTGATAGATGTCGACGATCTCCAGCTCGTAGCGGCCCGGGAAGTGGGCCTCGCAGATGCGGCGCAGCACTTCGACCGCGCGCAGCGAGCGCGACGCGGTTCCGGCCACGAACAGCCGCAACCGGACGTGCTCCGCGTCCGTCGGAGACGAGGCGGCCGCGTTCAAGGCCGGTCGGCCTTGGGACGGATGTCGAGGCCGACCAGAACCTTCTCGGTGTTCGACAGGTCGCCGATGATCCGCTTGAGCGGCGACGGCAGCCGGCGCACGAGGGTCGGGATCGCGAGGATCTGATCGCCGGCGGCGAGCTGAGGGTTCTTCATGAGATCGATGACCTCGATGTCGTAATGGCCGGCCAGGTGCTCCTCGCAGAACCGCTTCAGGTTGCTCAGGGCAGCGAGAGACTTGGCCGTCTGCCCGGCGACGTAGAGGCGCAGGTGATAGTGGCCGGAATCGCGGTCGGGATCCGTCTCGGGTGCTTGGTCGTCCGATGTCGTATCGCTCATTCCGCGGCACTCCGTCGTGCGCTCAACGCCTGCTGCTCCGCCGCGAGCGTGACGCCCCGCGCCGCGTCCTCGGTACGCAGGCTCTCCTCCTCGTCCACGGCCGCCTCGAGACCGGCCCTGAGCTCCTCGATCTGACGCTCCAAGGCGGAGCGTCGGCGCGCCATATCCCGGAGCCGGCGCTCGGTCGCGTCCCGGTGCTGCAGCGCGGCCGCGCGTTCCTGAGCCTCCTGAACCAGGCGCGCGGTGCCGGTGAGAACACCTGAAGGACCAATATAGGCATCCACCAACTGGATCCCGTCCGACGACATCAGAAATTCGCGGATCTGGTTGGAGTGGCTCATACCCCGCGCCTTGATGACGTAGAGGGTCCGCGTCCGCTCGCCGTTCGCCTCCATGTTCTGGAGCTTGATCCAGGCATCCATCAGGGAGGACACGCCGAGATCGTTGTCCTCGATCAGGGAGCCGTCGCCGCGGAGGGTCGTGAAGATCGCCGTGATGCCGCGGGTCTTGATCAGGTCGATCATGCGCAGGAGCGTCGCCTGCAGCTCGCCCGAAGACCCGCGCAGGGCCGAGATCGGGTCGAGCACCACCACGTCCGGCCGGAACTGGTCGAGGTCGCGGTGCATCCGCGCGAGATGCGTCTCCAGACCGAACAGGCTCGGCCGCGCGGCCTCGAAGCGGAGGCGGCCGCTCGCCACGTGCGCGGCGAGGTCGAGCCCGATCGAGCGCGCGTTGCGGATGATCTGGGCACCGCTCTCCTCGAACACGAAGGCCATGCAGCGCTCGCCGCGCCGGCAGGCCGCGTCGAGGATCGAGGCGGCGAGCATGCTCTTCCCGGTCCCGGCCTCGCCGGAGATCAGGATCCCGGAGCCGCGATGGAAGCCCCGCGGTCCCAGCATGGCGTCGAGCCCGGCGATCCCCGTCGAGAGGATGCCGTCGGGCACCCCGTAGACGAGATCCGCCGAGGTCACCGGCAGGACGCTGATCCCCGCGTGATCGATCAGGAACGGGTACTCGTTGGTGCCGTGGGCGGAGCCTCGATACTTGACGACGCGCAACCGTCGCGTGGTGATCTGGTCCTCGACGCGGTTGTCGAGCAGCACGACGCAGTCGGAGACGTACTCCTCCAGGCCCTGGCGGGTGAGCGGCCCGTCGCCGCGCTCGCCCGTGATGATCGCGGTCAGGCCGCGATCCTTGATCCAGCCGAACAGGCGGCGCAGCTCGGCGCGGAGCAGGGTCGGATCGGTGAAGCCCGCGAACAGCGTCTCGATCGTGTCGAGGACGACGCGCTTGGCCCCGATCGAGTCCACCGCGAAGCCGAGGCGGATGAACAGGCCCTCGAGGTCGTACTCTCCGGTCTCCTCGATCTCGCTCCGCTCCACGCGCACGTGGTCGATGGCGAGATGGCCCGCGGCGACGAGACCGTCGAGGTCGTAGCCGAGCGACGCGACGTTCGCCGCCAGATCCTCGGCCCGCTCCTCGAAGCTCATGAACACGCCGGGCTCGCCGTAGAGCGTCGCGCCGTTGACCAGGAAGGTCGTGGCGAACAGCGTCTTGCCGCAGCCCGCGGCGCCGCAGATGAGCGTCGGCCGCCCGGCCGGCAGACCGCCATGGGTCAGGTCGTCGAAACCGGTGATGCCGGTCGCGACCTTGGGCAGTGTCCGGGCGGCTTGCGGGTCGGGCACGATGGGCGAATCCCTGGACGTCTCGGAGGACGGCAAGTCCGGAAGTGGGGCGGCGCTTTCAACCCTGCCGGGCCGATCGGGACGGTTCGCACCGCGAGAGACGCGGAGGCTGGCGCGAACAGCGCGTCGAACGGGCGGAACACCGGTGGAATGCGGTATGGCAACGGGTCCGCCCGCGCAATATGGGTGTGTGACGCGTCCGGCCGCCATCCCGTCGACGGACTGCGCAGACCGATGGAGGGCCTCCATGCTCGGCTGGGACGTCGACGTCACCGAGGCCCTGACGGCGCCGGCCGTCGCGCGCAACCGCGACGCGATCCTGGCCGTGCTCCGCGAGATCCTGCCCGACAGCGGCACCGTTCTGGAGATCGCCAGCGGCTCCGGTGAGCACGCGGTTCACGTCGCCGCGGCCCTGCCTGGCCTGGACTGGCTGCCGAGCGATCCCGAACCCGCCGCCCGGCGCAGCATCGCCGCGCACGCGCTCCGGGCCGGGCTCGCCAATATCCGGCCGCCGCTCGCGCTCGACGCCGCCGCCGCGGCGTGGCCCGTCGCGCGGGTCGACGGGATCGTGTGCATCAACATGATCCACATCGCGCCCTGGGCCGCCACCGAGGGCTTGATGGCCGGCGCCGGACGCGTCCTGAGCGCGGGCGGCGTCCTGTTCCTGTACGGGCCGTTCCGCGAGGCGGATCGGCCGTTCGCGGAGAGCAACGCCGCCTTCGACGCCTCCTTACGCGCGCGGGATCCCGCCTGGGGCGTGCGGGACCTCGACGCTGTCGCGGCGGAAGCGGCCCAACACGGGCTCAGCCTGGTCCGGCGCGTGGCCATGCCCGCCAACAATCTGAGCCTGATCTTCGGCCGGGCGGACAGGTGAGCGCCCGTCTGTCACGGCTTTCCGCATCTGCACACTGTATTCAAGCATCCGCGTGCTGCACTATCCTGTCCTGGACCCGATGCGGCGGCAAAAGCCGCACGGGCCGCAGGAGGAAGCCCATGCCGATGGAACGCAGCGTCTCGAGCCGGGCCCTGGCCCTGCTCGCAGTGGCCGGATTACTGGGATCGACGCAGGCGCGGGCCGCGGATCCCATCAGGATCGGGGTGATCGCCGAGGCGCAGTCCGTGGTCGGGGCCTCGATCCCGCAGGCCGTCCAGCTCGCCGCCGACGAGATCAACGCCCAGGGCGGCGTCGACGGGCGCCAGATCCAGGTCGTCACCTACGACGACAAGTCCTCCGCCTCCGACGCGGTCCGCGCCTTCCAGCGGGCGGTCTCCGAGGACAAGGTCAACCTCGTCATCGCCAGCTACATCTCCGAGGTCGTGCTGGCGCTGATGCCCTGGGCGGCCCGGCTCAAGACGCCGATGATCACGCCCGGCGCGGCCTCGAACGAGATCAGCGCCGCGGTCCACAAGGACTACGCGCGCAACAAGTACACCTTCCACGGCTACCTGACCTCGGCGGCACTCGCCCAGTCCATCTGCGATTCCACCAAGGACATGCTGATCGACCTGATGAAGGTGAAGACCGCCGCGATCATGAGCGAGGACGCGGCCTGGACCCGGCCGCTCGACGTCGGCTACGAGAAGTGCCTGCCCGAGATCGGTGTGAAGGTCGTCGACCACATCCGCTTCTCGCCGGACACGGGCGACTTCACGCCGATCTACAACAAGATCGAGGCGGCCAAGCCCGACCTGATCGTCACCGGCATCTCGCATGTCGGCGTGCAGCCGACCGTGCAGTGGCAGAACCAGAAGGTGCCGCTCGCCATGACCGGCATGAACTCGCAGGCGACCTCCTCGACCTTCTGGTCGAACACCAACGGCGCGACCCAGGGCGTGATCTTCCAGAGCATCGCGGTGCCGGGCGCGGCGATCACCGACAAGTCGCTCGCCTTCAGCGCCGCGTTCAAGAAGCGCTTCGGCAGCGACCCGTCCTACGCCGGGTACATGGCCTACGATCAGGTCTACTACGCCGCCGACGCGGTGAAGCGGGCCGGCACCACGGAGGCCGACAAGCTGGTCGACGCCCTGGAGAAGACCGACTGGGTCGGCACCGTCGGGCGCACGCAGTTCTACGGCAAGGACGACCCGTTCACCCACTCGATCAAGTACGGGCCGGGCTTCGTCACCGGCCTGATGGCGCAGTGGCAGGACGGCAAGCAGGTCGCGGTCTGGCCGAAGAGCCTCGCGCAGGGCGCGATCGTCCTCCCGGCGGCCGTGAAGGCGGCGGCCCGCTAGGCGGCACCCCGGACCGGCAGCGGGCGCGCGGCTTGCCAAGCGCGCCCGTTGCCGCAAGTAGAGCCGGGCCGCGACACCGTGAGCGCGGCCGAGACGACGTGCGCGCTGAGGACAATCGCTGATGGCCACCACCGACCTGCCCGGGACCATGCGCCAGATCCGCTACGCGGGTTCCGGCGGACCGGAGGTGATCAGCCTGGAGAACGCGCCCGTGCCGAGCCCGGGGCCCGGCCAGGTCCTGATCGAGGTGGTGGCGGCCGGGGTGAACCGGCCCGACGTCGCGCAGCGGTCCGGGGTGTACCCGCCGCCGCCCGGCGCCACCGAGATTCCCGGCCTCGAAGTCGCCGGCCGCGTGGTCGCGCTCGGCAGCGGAGTCGAGGGCCTGTCGGCCGGCGACGAGGTCTGCGCGCTTGTGATCAGCGGCGGCTACGCCGAGTACGCCGTGGCCGAGGCGGCCCACTGCCTGCCGCGACCGAAGGCCGTCTCGCTGGTCGATGCCGGCGGTCTGCCGGAGACCTTCTTCACGGTCTACTCCAACGTGGTCCAGCGCGGCCGCCTGACGCGCGGCGAGAGCTTCCTCGTCCACGGCGGGTCGAGCGGCATCGGCGCCACGGCGATCCAGATCGCCAAGCATGTCGGCGCCCGGGTCTTCGCGACGGCGGGCTCCGCCGAGAAGTGCCGGTTCTGCGAAAATCTCGGGGCGGATGCCGCGATCGACTACAAGCAGGCCGACTTCGCCGAGGAACTGAAGCGCCTCACCGACGGGCGCGGCGTCGACGTCATCCTCGACATGATCGGCGCCAGCTACCTCGCCCGGAACCTCAAGTCGCTGGCACCGGACGGGCGGCTGGTGATGATCGCGCTGATGGGCGGCTACAAGGTCGACGGGTTGAACATCACGCCGATCATGCGCAACCGCCTGACCTTCACCGGCTCGACGCTCCGGCCGCGCGGGAAGGCCGACAAGGCCGCGATCGCCGACGGTCTCCGTCAAGACATCTGGCCCGAACTCGAGGCCGGACGCATCCGGTCCGTCACCCACGCCACGTTCCCGCTCGAAGAGGCGCGGGCGGCGCACGAGCTGATGGAATCGAGCGCCCATCTCGGCAAGATCCTGCTGACGACCGGCCGCTGAGCCGGCCCCGTCAGGAACCTGCCTCGGCGGCCCCGCGTTGGCGGCCGGTAACGAGATCGTGTCGCGCAGCGCCCGTTCCGGCGTGTGGCGTCCCGCCGAGGAAGGTTTTGCACATGGCCGAGAGACTGAACCCCAACGAGAGCCGACAGGGCGAGCGCGGCAAGCCGGTGCTCTGGGTCCTGGTGGCGAGCCTCGTCCTGCTGGCGATCGCGACCGTGGGCCTGCTCACGTGGAACGGCGCCAACTCGCCGAAGGACTACGCCAGCCAGAGCCAGGACGCGTCGCGCAAGGAGGTGACGGGCTCGGTCAACGGCCAGTCCGGCGGGTCGTCGCCGTCGAACAGCACCGCCGTTCCGGGCGGCAACCCGTCCTATCCGCAGCCGGCCCAGCCGGGCGCGAACGGCGCGCCGAAGTAAGGCGTCGCGCGCGGGACGGCTCGGGCCGTCCCGCACACGGCCCTCTCAGCGGGTCGGGATCGGCGTCGGGCCGCGGTAATCGTAGAAGCCGCGCTTCGCCTTCCGGCCGAGCCAGCCGGCCTCGACGTACTTCACGAGGAGCGGGCAGGGCCGGTACTTCGAATCGGCGAGGCCCTCGTAGAGAACCTGCATGACCGAGAGGCAGGTATCGAGGCCGATGAAGTCGGCCAGCTGCAGCGGGCCCATCGGGTGGTTCGCGCCGAGCTTCATGGCGGTGTCGATCGACTCGACCGATCCGACGCCCTCGTAGAGCGTGTAGATCGCCTCGTTGATCATCGGCAGCAGGATCCGGTTGACGATGAAGGCCGGGAAATCCTCCGACATCGTCGACGTCTTGCCGAGCTTCGCGATGAACGCCTTGGCCGACTCGTAGGTCGTGTCCTCGGTAGCGATGCCGCGGATCAGCTCGACGAGCTGCATCACCGGCACCGGGTTCATGAAGTGGATGCCGATGAACTTCTCCGGCCGGTCGGTCGCCGCCGCCAGCCGGGTGATGGAGATCGACGACGTGTTGGTCGCCACCAGGGTCTCCGGCCGCAGCGACCCGCACAGCGTGGTGAAGATCTCGCGCTTGGTCGCCTCGTTCTCGGTCGCCGCCTCGATGACGAGATCGCACGGGCCGAGGGCGGCGAAGTCGCGGGCGGGGACGATGCGCGAGCGGGCCTCGCCGCTGTCGCCCTCGGTGAGCGTGCCCTTCGAGACGAGGCGCGCGAGGCTGCCCTCGATCACCGACAGTCCATTCTCGAGCCGGGCGGGATCGCGGTCGTTCAGCAGAACCTCGAAGCCGGCGGTGGCGCAGACCTGCGCGATGCCGCTGCCCATCTGGCCCGCGCCGACGATGCCGACCCGCTTGATCTCCATATGCATGTGCCGACCTGTGCCCCCAAGGCGGATGCCGCAGCGCTGCCGCCCAGCTCTCTGGACGGCACGGACGCGACGGCACCGCGCGAAGTCTCGCCGCTGCTGCCTTCTAGACCAATCCTCGATCCGGAAGGAACCCGTGAAGCCGCGTTCTGCGATAATGCTCGCGGGTTGCCAGATCCGGTGCCGTTACTGGCCCTTGGCTTTGCCGATCTCGGATTGCAGCTCGGGAACGACCTGGAACAGGTCGCCGACGAGGCCGTAATCGGCCACCTGGAAGATCGGCGCGTCCTCATCCTTGTTGATGGCGACGATGACCTTCGAGTCCTTCATGCCGGCGAGGTGCTGGATCGCGCCCGAGATGCCCACCGCGACGTAGAGGTCCGGCGCCACGACCTTGCCGGTCTGCCCCACCTGCCAGTCGTTCGGCGCGTAGCCCGCGTCCACGGCGGCGCGCGAGGCGCCGACGGCGGCGCCCAGCGAGTCGGCCAGCGGCTCGATCAGCTCGTGGAACTTGTCCGAGGATCCGAGCGAGCGACCGCCGGAGACGATGATCCGCGCCGAGGCCAGTTCCGGCCGGTCGGACTTGGCGATCTCCTCGCCCTTGAAGCTCGAGCCGCCCGCCTCAGGCGCGGCCGCCGAGACGGCCTCCACCGGCGCCGGGGCGCCGCCCTCTTCGGCCGCCTTGAAGGCCGCCGTGCGCACGGTGATCACCTTCTTGCCGGCGGGCGCCTGCACGGTCTGGATGGCGTTGCCGGCGTAGATCGGCCGCTCGAACGTGTCGGGCGAGACCACCTTGATGATGTCGGAGACCTGCGCGACGTCGAGCAGGGCGGCCACGCGCGGCAGCACGTTCTTGCCCGTGGTCGAGGCCGAGGCGATGATCGTGTCGTAGGGCTCGGCGATGGCGGCGATGAGCGCCGAGACCGGCTCGGCGAGGTCGTGGTCGTAGACGCCGTCCTCGGCGTTCAGGACCTTCTCGACGCCGTCGAGCCTGCCTGCGGCCTCGGCCACGGCCTTGGAGCCGGTGCCCAGCACGAGCGCGTGGACCGGCGCGCCGATCTCCTTGGCGGCGGCGAGCGCCTTCAGCGTGCTGTCCTTGATCTGGCCGTTGCCGTGCTCGACGAAGAGGAGTGTCGTCATGGTCTGCTGGTGCCCTCGAAGGTGGTGGCGCGGGGCTCGACCGTCGACCGGGAGCCCCGCCTCGGATCAGATGACGCCGGCTTCGACCTTGAGCTTCTGGACGAGCTCGGCCGCGGAGGCGACCTTCACGCCGGCCGAGCGGCCTGGCGGTTCGGCGGTCTTCAGCACCGTGAGCCGCGGGGTCACATCGACGCCCAGCGCGTCGGGCGCCAGCTCCTCCAGGGGCTTCTTCTTGGCCTTCATGATGTTGGGCAGCGACGCGTAGCGCGGCTCGTTGAGGCGCAGGTCCGTCGTTACGATGGCCGGCAGCTTGAGGCTGACGGTCTGCAGGCCGCCGTCGACCTCGCGGGTGACGTCGAGGCTGCCCTCGCCGGGCTCGATCTTGTACGCGAAGGTGCCCTGAGGCCAGCCGAGCAGGGCGGCGAGCATCTGGCCGGTCTGGTTCGAGTCGTCGTCGATCGCCTGCTTGCCGAGGATGACGAGCTCCGGGCTCTCCTTCTCGACGACGGCCTTCAGGAGCTTCGCGACGGCGAGCGGCTCGCAGTTCACGTCGGTCTTCACCAGGATCGCCCGGTCGGCGCCCATGGCGAGTGCCGTGCGCAGCGTCTCCTGCGCCTGCTGCGGGCCGATCGACACGGCCACGATCTCGGTGACCTTGCCCTTCTCCTTCAGGCGGATCGCCTCCTCGACGGCGATCTCGTCGAAGGGGTTCATGGACATCTTGACGTTGGCGAGCTCGACGCCGGAGCCGTCGGCCTTCACGCGAATCTTGACGTTGTAGTCCACCACCCGCTTGACGGGCACCAGCACCTTCATGGCGGTCACGATCCTTCCCCGGAGGATTCTTGTCGTCGTGCAGGCCACTCCCACGGGCGCGCGAGGCGCAACGTGGCCGGGGCACGCAAGGCGCCGGACCGTAACGGCCACATTTCCGCCTTGTCAACGCGGCGCCGTGGCGGCCCCGCGAAAACCGCGATGCCGGCTCAGCGATTGGCGCCGGGCACCCAGAGCACGTCGTCGGCCCCGTCGCCGTTCGCCGCCCGGCTCGCCACGAACAGGAAGTCCGACAGGCGGTTGAGGTAGCGCAGCGCCTCCGGCGAGACCGTCTCGTCCTCCCGCGCCGCGAGGCTCACCGCGAGCCGCTCGGCGCGCCGGCAGACGGTCCGGGCGAGGTGCAGGGCCGCGGCAGCCGGCGAGCCGCCGGGCAGCACGAAGGATTTCAGCGGCGGGATCGCGGCGTTGAGCGCGTCGATGTCGCGCTCCAGCCGGTCGACCTGGCTCGCCACGATCCGCAGCGGCTCGTAGGGGAGGGGCTCGGGGGTCGGCGGCGTCGCGAGGTCGGCGCCGAGGTCGAACAGGTCGTTCTGGATCGCCCCCAGCATCCCGTCGAGGGGGCCCTGCGTGTGCAGGCGCGCCATGCCGATGCAGGCATTGGTCTCGTCGACGGTGCCGTAGGTCTCGACCCGCAGGTCCGCCTTCGAGCGCCGCTGCCCGTCCGCCAGCGCGGTCGTCCCCTTGTCGCCGGTCCTCGTGTAGATGCGGTTGAGCTTGACCACGGGGTGGCGTGCCTCAGAACGTGTAGCCGATCTTGCCGCCGAAATTGGTCAGGCCGCGGTTGTTGGCGCAGAGCCCGGCATTCGACATGTGCTCGACCGTCGCCATGATGCTCCAGTGCTCCGTCAGGCGGAAGCCCAGCGCGGCCGCCTCGCGGAACATCGGCGAGCAGCCGAGGGTGTTGAAGCCGTAGGGCGTCTCGGCCTTCGGGCCGGTCCAGCCGTTATGGGCCACGCCGCCGAAGAACCCGTCGAGGAACACGCGGCGGTTGAAGGTCTCGGGGAAGATCTCAAGCGTCCAGGTCGCGCCGAGATAGGCGTAGCTGGTCCGGCCGCCGGTGTTGTAGCTGCCGCCGACGGTCGGCCGCGGCACGAAGGCCTGCCAGAACGGATCGTCGCTGATGCGCGGCTTGGCGAACAGGATCTCGCCGTTGACGTTCGCCTTGCTGAAGCCGGGGAGCTTGCCCTCGGCGCTCCCGGGATCCTGCACCGCGCCGCCGATCCGGATCTCCGACACGATGCTGAGCGGCTGGACGGGGGCCGCGTAGGCGGCGGGCGGCGGCGGCGCGAGGTCGGCGGCCGAAGCCGGCAGAATCGCCGCCCCGGTCAGAAGGCCGAACAGACGGAGGCGGGAAGGGGCAGTCATGCGGGCTCGGCCGGTTAGGCGCAGCGATTTGCTTCTACCGAGCGTAGCAGAGGCCCGCGCGGCGGGGCGGCCTATTCATCCTTCACCGGATCGAAAGGTGTTCGGTGCGGCGGCGCGGTCACACCCGGCCCGACGACGTCACGCCGAGCGCCACCAGACGACGCCCATGATGATCACGATCGCGACGAACTGCAGGAGCACCCGGAGGCGCATCAGCTTCTGCGAGAGGTTCACGCTGCCGCCGCGCATCATGTTGGCGAGGCCCGCGACCAGGACCGCGGCGACGGCGAGGCAGGCGATCAGGACGAGGGTGTTGGACGACATGCGGTCGGGGATCCGGGTGGGGCGCAAGCCGCGATGCGGCTCGGCGCGTCGTTGAGGTGTCGGGCGCTCAGTTGCGGCGGAGCAGGCGCTCGAAATAGTCGAGTTCCTCGCGGGGGCGACTCGGGTCGCCGAGCTTGCGCCGCAGCTCCTCCATGATGCGCCGGGCGCGCTGGACCGCGGATTCGTCGGCCGTGGGGACGCGGACCCGCCCGTCGCTCATGTCGCGGCCGCGGGTCGGGCGCCCGAGGGGATCGTCGTCGCGCGCGCCGGCCTGACCCTGCTGGCCCGGCTGCTGGCCGCCCTCCTGCTGGCCCTCGCCCTGGCCCTCGGCCATCTCCTGCATCTGCTGGGCCATGCCGTCGGCGCCGCGCTTGAGGCCGTCGAGGGCGCGGCCCTGCGCGTCGACCGCGCCGTCCGAATCGCCGTCCTTCAGCGCGTTCTCGGCCTCGCGCATGGCGTCCTCGGCGTCGGAGAGGCCCTGCTCGCCGCGCATGCCGTTCTCCTTCATGCGCTTCTGAAGGTCCTCCAGCCGCTGCCGGAGCGCCTGCTGGCGCTCGCCGACGCCGCCCTGCTGGCCCTCGCCCTGCTGCCCCTGACCCTTCTGGCCCTGTTGGCCCTGACCCTGCTGGCCTTGCCCCTGCTGACCCTTCTGACCCTGCTGGCGCTGGCCCTGCTGGCCGCGCTGTCCCTGCTGCGGCTGGCCGCGGTTCTGCGGGCGCTGGCCGTCGCGCTGCTCCTCGCCGTCCTTGAAGGTCTCGTCGCGCAGGCCCTGCTGCTCGCGCGACATCGCGTCGAGATCGCGCATCTGCTTCTGCATCTCGCGGGACGCCTGATCGGAGCGTCCGCCGCGCTCGGCGGTCTGGAGATTCTCCAGGATGTTGCGCAGCTGCTCCATCAGGCGTTGCGCCTCGGCGGTGTCGCCGCGCTTCATCGCCTCCGCCATGTCCTGGATCATCTTGTCGAGATCCTCCGGCGTGACGGTCTTGGTCTGCCCGTTGCTCTGGCCGCGCTCGCTCTGCTCGCGGGGCTCGCGGCCCTGCTTCTGCGCCATCTCGGACAGGAACTTGTCGAGCGCCTGCTTCAGGTCCTGCGTCAGGCGCTTGATCTCGTCGTCGGGCGCGTTGCGCTCGATCGCCTCCTTCAGCCGGTCCTGGGCCTGGCGGAGCTGCTTCTCGGCGTCCGACAGGTCGCCGTCCTCGATCTTGAGAGCCATCTCCCAGAGGAGGTCGGCCACCGCGACGAGGTCGGCATCCGTGCGGGCGCGGCGCAGGCGCTCGGTCGCGGTCCGCAGGCCGAGGAAGATCGCGGGCTGCGGCGTGTACGTGTCGGGCGCGACCAGCAGGGCGTCCAGCGCCCCCTGGACCCAGCGGCGATCCGTGTCGGGCGCGATGACGAGCCGGCGGCGCTGCTCGGCGAGCGCGCGCGCCAGCGGCTCGCGGAACGGCCGCGCCGGCAGGACGATCTCGGTGTCGGGCGTGCGCCCCTCCTGGCCGGCCTCGTCCTTGACGACGATGTGGTAGCGGACCTTCGCGCCGGACCACGGGCTCTCGGTGAGGTCCACGAGGGTCTTGGTGTCGGTGTCGCCGCTCGCGTCGCCCGGCAGCGCCAGGTTGATCTGCGGCACCGGGACCAGGGCCCGCGCGGACTTCAGCGGCTCGATCACCGCCTCGGCCGAGCTGATCCCGTAATCGTCCTTCGCCCGGTAGGTCAGGTTGAAGGTGCCGCGCCCGTTCACCTCGGGGCCGCCCACGGCGGTCACCTCCGGCGGCCGGTCGGGGATCGCGTCGACCGTGAGACGCTGCTTGCCCGCCGGGGTGACGATCGTCAGCGCGGCGCCGCCGACGATGCGGTAGCGCTCCTCGCGCAGGTCGGCGCGCGCCTCCTGGCCCGGCACCGGGACGAGGCCGGCATTCGGCGTGAGGGTCGTCTCGGACGCGGCCTTGCCCTGGCCGGCGATCCGCACGATCAGCTGCGCGTTGACAGGCGCGCGCAGGTGCTGGTCGCTCCCGTCCATCGCGATCAGCAGCGGCGGGAGGCGGGTGTAGAGCGGCGGGTCGATCCAGCCGTCCACGCGGAAGTTCGGGCCGGGCGCCGCCGGCTCCTGCCAGTCGAAGGCGGCGCCGATCCGCTGACGCCACTCGGGGCCGGCCACGAACAGGCTGGCGACCGCCGCGACCACCAGGCCGGCGCGCAGCGCGAAGGGGTCGTGCCGGGTCATGCCCGGCCGCGGCAGGCCGACCCGCAGGGCCGAGATCGCCTGCGCGGCGCGGCGCTGGTGGAGGTCCCACAGCAGCCGGCTCCCCGGATCGGCGGCGCCGACGGCGAGGCTGTCCTGGGCGGCCGAGGCCGGCCCGTGCCGCAGCTTCGGATCGCGGGAAGCGGCCTCGCGGTCGAGCCGCGCCAGGGCGAGGCGCCGGTCCGGCCGGGCGATGTGGATCAGCGGCAGGAGCGCGGCGACGAGCAGGATGGCGAGGGCGCCGAGGCCGATCTGGCGCCAGAGCGGCGTGAGGTCGAGCCACACGCCCGCCCAGGAGACGACCAGGAAGAGCAGGAAGACGCCGATGCCGCGCCAGAGCACGGGCCAGGCCTGCTCCCACAGGGCGGCCGCCCGCGCCTGCGCCACGAGCCGGTCGAGCCGCGTGGACGCCGCGTCCCCTCCGCCCACCCGGGTCTTGCTCTCGGTGCCGTTGCTGCCGATCACGCCGACCGTTCCGCCTCACGCCGAAGGAGTGGCCCACGGAGCCGCCCCCGGCGGCCCCCGTCACACGTGCCTAGCATGGTGGGCCGCGCGGGTCGGCGGGTCAAATCGGCGCGACGGCGGCCCGACCGGCGCGCCGGTCAGTTGTGCGCCTGGATGAAGTTGCGCACCTGCGGGTAGATCTGCGACTCCCAGCGCCGCCCGGCGAAGACGCCGTAATGGCCCACGCCGGCCTGGAGGTGGTGGGTCCGCATGTACGGGGCGAGGTCCGAGCACAGGTCGTGGGCCGCCATGGTCTGCCCGACCGCGCAAATGTCGTCCCGCTCGCCCTCGACCGTCATCAGCGCCGTGCGGCGGATCGCGCGCAGGTCGATCGGCTCGCCCCGATACGACACCGCGTTCCGGGCCAGGGCGTGGTCCTGGAACACGGTCTTGACCGTCTCCAGGTAGAAATCGGCGGCGAGATCGAGCACCGCGAAATACTCGTCGTAGAAGGTCTCGATCGCCTCGGCCTTGTCGTGCTCGCCGTTGGCCATGTGCCAGAACAGGTCGGCGTGGCCCTGGACGTGGCGCTTGGCGTTCATCGCCATGAAGGCCGAGACCTGCACGAAACCCGGATAGACCTTGCGGCCGGCCCCCTTGTGGCGCGACGGCACCGTGGCGATCAGGTTCTTCTCGAACCACTCGATCGGCTTGGAGGTCGCGAGCTCGTTCACGCCCGTCGGGTTGATCCGGCAATCCACCGGGCCGGCCATCAGGGTCATGCTGCGCGGGGCGGCCGGGTCCTTCGACTGCGCCATCGCGGCGGCGGCCACGAGGGCCTGCACGGCGGGCTGGCACACCGCCACCATGTGGGCGCCTTCGCCCATGGTCCGCAGGAACTGGATGAGGTGGCTCACGTAGTCGTCGAAGCCGAAGGTCCCGTCGGAGAGCGGCACGTCCCGGGCGTTGTGCCAGTCGGTAATGTAGACGTCGTGATCGGGCAGCATCGTGCGCACGGTGGCGCGGAGCAGCGTGGCGAAGTGGCCCGACATCGGCGCCACCATCAGCACCTTGGGCTGCTCGGTGTGGATGTCCTTCTTGAAGTGGAGCAGCGTGGCGAAGGGCGTGACCTCGACCGCCTCCTCGGAGACCGGGACGCTCCGGTTCCCGACATTCACCGAGTCGATGCCGTAGGGCGGCCGCGCGAAGGTCAGGCCCGCGCGCATCATCATCCGGGCCCCGGCGGACATCCAGGTCGCCGGCTCGCCCCACCCGACCCAGGGCGACCAGATGTCGTTCAGCAGCCGCCCCCACGCCCGGGTCTGGGCGGCCATTTCGGTCTGCAGATCGAACGCGTCGTACAGCATCGGGCAGGCACTCGCTTGAGCCCTGCCCGGCACGCGGGCCATCGGGGCGGCAACGTTGGCGGATGCCGGAGTGAGGGTTGCATCAGCGTGGCCATGCAGGATGGGTCCCGTTCCCGGGGGCGGCAACTGTCCGATAGGCGGATGCGAACAAGAATTGTCGTGACGTGACTTTGATGCACCACGCGCCGCGCCGATCACATTCGGGTGTGCCGAATCGCCCGGCACACCCCCGTCGTCACGAGGCGCGGCGAATGACCGGGCGCGGGTCGGACTCACTCCGGCGATGCTCGCAGGCGACCTTGAGGTACCGGTCGCTGCCCCCGGGCAACCCGGCCTGGGCGGCCATCGTCTGGGCGTGCATCAGGCATTCCATCGGCGTGTGCGCCGGCGCGACGATGACGTCGAGGGCGGTGTCGCGCGAGCAGTCCTGGGCCAGCAGCGTGCCGGCACAGACGAGGGCAACGGAGAGCAATTCCGACATGACGGACCTCAGCTTCGAGTGATCGAAAGGTCCGCGGGGTGCTCCGGCGTGCGAGCCACCGCGTTGTCGTTGCCTGGTCGCTTCCTCCGGTTGCTGAAGACTCGAAGCACGTCATGTGCCAGCGCAGCACAACGCGTCCCTTGAGAGGTGCAATGTCGTCCGGGCCGGACTCAGTCGCGGGCGGGAAGCCAGCGCGTCTCCGGCTCGTCGGCGGGCAGGAGCGCCGCGACCGCGTCGAGGTCGACCACGTACTGATCGGTGAGGCGCTGCCACATCTCGACCGGCGTGGCGACCTGCGGCCGGAGCCCGTCGAGGGCGCGGGCGAGCAGGGCCGCATTGACGAGCTTCGGGCGCGGCACGAGCGGGTCAGCGTTCAGCATCGATGACGATCCCATTGGACTGCCGCCATCCTGCGTCCATCGTGGTTAACGATGGGTTACGTGCCGCCTCGACAACTTGCGCTGTTCTTGCGGACGCTCCCGCGCCGGGCTCTGAGCTGGATTCCCCGGCGTCCCGGTCACGCCGAGGCGCCGCCAGACCTGAGCAACGCTGCCCACGGACGCACCGGGCCGCGCGGGATCGCCCAGGCGAATCCACGCGCGTTCGCCCGGGGCGTCGGCACCCGCTCGAGTTCACAAGCCGGACCCCTTCCCTTATCAGGCAGGCGCATCGAGCCTGTCCCGGCCGACGAAGTGCCGCCGCGCAGCGCGCGCACGGCTCCGGTCGCGCGGCTCCGGTCGATTGTGCGAACGGGACATCATGGACGCCAAACCTGAAGCGATCGGCGCGACGCAGGAGCCGACGGCGCGACTCGTGCTCGCATCCGCTTCGCCCCGCCGTCTCGCGCTGCTCCAGCAGATCGGGATCGAGCCCGCGGCGCTCCTGCCCGCCGAGATCGACGAGACACCGCGCAAGGCCGAGCCGCCGCGCGAGCTGGCGCGTCGCCTCGCGCGGACGAAGCTCGCCACCGCCGAGGCGGCGCTCCACCTGGAGGACACGACGACGCCGACCTGGCTTCTCTCGGCCGACACGGTCGTCGCGGTCGGGCGGCGCGTCCTGCCGAAGGCCGAGATCCCCGACGAGGCCGCGGATTGCCTGCGCCTGCTCTCGGGCCGGCAGCACCGGGTCTACACGGCGGTCTGCGTGCTCTCGCCCCGCGGGCGCCGCGAGCGGATCGTCGAGAGCCGCATCCGGTTCAAGCGGCTCTCGGGCCGGGACATCCAGGGCTACGTGGCCTCGGGCGAGTGGCGCGGCAAAGCCGGCGGCTACGCGATCCAGGGACTGGCCGGGGCCTTCGTGGTCAAGCTGGTCGGCTCGTATAGCGGCGTGGTCGGCCTGCCGCTCTACGAGACCCTGAGCCTGCTCGACGGCGAGGGGTATCCCGTGCGGGCCGGGTGGGGCGCCCTCGCATGACCCGGGAGCGCCGGCCGCCCCCCTGTCCGATCTGTCGGCAGCCCTCCACGCCGGACTTCCGGCCGTTCTGCTCCCAGCGCTGCGCCGACGTCGATCTGGGGCGCTGGCTCAACGAGCGCTACGCGATCCCCGAGGAGCTCGATCCCGACGCGCCGCCGCCCCCGCCGGATCCGGAGCGCTGAATTTTTCGGCCTTCCGGTCCCGTCGATGTCACGCGAGGCTGGACAGGCCGCCAAGCACTCACTATACCCCGCGACGTCCGAGGCCGGCACCGGCGCGGACGACGCCCAGGTAGCTCAGTTGGTAGAGCATGCGACTGAAAATCGCAGTGTCGGCGGTTCGACTCCGTCCCTGGGCACCATCATCCCGCTGAGCGCCCGACCATCGGATCGGTAGAGCCGGCGACAGGGTCCTCGATTTTCTGACAATACTCGGCTGCAGATCGCGCGCGTCCGCGCGTCCCAATCAGCGCGTCTCCGCGTCGCGCAGGTGCAGGTAGGTCGGATCGAATTCGGCCGCTTCCTGCAGCCCGGCCCAATCGTGGACGGTGAGGCGGCGACCCCGGAGCGTGATCAGGCCGGCGGCTTTGAGATCGCGGATCGTCCGGTTGACGTGGACCGACGTGATCCCGAGGGCATCCGCGAGTTCGGGCTGCGTCATCGGCAGGTCGCAGGTCCGGTCGGGTGCCAGACCGACGGCGTCGAGGCGGGTCATCAGCTCGCAGAACAGGTGAGCCATCCGCGCATACGCTTCCCGGCGCCCGGTGTTGAGCATCCATTCCCGGACCAGGGCGGCGTCCATCAGCGTCGCGCGCCAGAACACCTCGTTGAGGCGCGGGTGCGCCCGCAGCATCGCCCGGACCGTGTCGTGCTGGACGAAGCCGAGGCGGCAGGCGCTCACCGTGGCGATGTTGATGTCGAGTACCTCCAGGAACAGGCTCTGGAAATCCGGCACGTCCCCGGGGACGTGGTAGCTCATCACCTGCCGCTTGCCCGCTCGTGTCGACTTGTAGGTGCAGGCGATACCGCTGAGCAGCGTGAAGCTCCGGGACGGCCGGTCGCCCTCCCGAATGATGTCCTGGTTGGGTTCGAACTGGGCGACCTGCAGCGGGAGCGCGACGAGGGCGGCGCGCTCCGCGTCGGACAGCCGGAACAGGGCCACGGTCTCGATCCGGCGCAGGAACGGATCTCTGACCGACGGTTGGGGTGTCTCGTTCATCGCGCCTCGGCCGTCCGGCAGAAGCGCTCGGCGTCGCGCGGCCGGTCGTCCACCGTCGTTGGTCCCCCCGTAAGTGTAGGGTCCCGGTCGGGCGCGACCAGGGCGAGGGCCGGCGCCGCGCGCCCTCGGTGAGGCCGGGACTGGAATTTCCCGCCCCGTCCGCGCACAGAAGTCCGGCGGCGCGATCGCCGTTCAGCCTGACGGAAAGCCCGATGAACACGGCAGATCTCGCCCCGCACGCGCATCAGGTCCTGCGCGACGCGACCCTGCCCGAGCTGCCCCGGCACTACCGCGGCAAGGTCCGGGACAATTACGACCTTCCCGACGACCGGCGCATCCTCATCACCTCGGACCGGATCAGCGCCTTCGACCGGGCGCTCGCGGCAATCCCGTTCAAGGGCCAGGTCCTGACCCAGACCGCCCGCTACTGGTTCGAGCAGACCGCCGACCTGTGCCCGAACCACGTCCTCGCCTATCCCGATCCCAACGTGGTGGTCGGCCGGCGCCTGGAGATCCTGCCCGTGGAGGTGGTGGTGCGCGGCTACCTCGCGGGCACCACGTCGACCTCGATCCTGACGCGCTACCGCGCGGGCGAGCGGGACATGTACGGCCACGCCTTCCCCGACGGGATGCGGCCGAACCAGCGCCTGCCGGAGGCGATCATCACGCCGACCACCAAGGCGTTCGACGGCGGCCACGACGAGCCGCTCACCGAGGCGGAGATCCTCGAGCGCGGGTTGCTGACGCGCGCGCAGTGGGAGACCGTGTCGAGGGCGGCCCTGGCGCTGTTCGCGCGCGGGACGGCGCTCGCGGCGGAGCGCGGCCTGATCCTGGCCGACACGAAGTACGAGTTCGGCACGGATCCCGAGGGCCGGATCGTCCTCGCCGACGAGATCCACACGCCGGACAGCAGCCGGTACTGGTTCGCGCAGAGCTATCCCGAGCGCTTCGCCGCGGGTTCGGCCCCGGAGAGCTTCGACAAGGACTTCGTGCGCAACTGGGTCGTCGCCCGCTGCGACCCGTACAAGGACCCGATCCCCGAGATCCCAGCCGAGGTGGTCCTAGAGACAGCCGCGGTCTACATCCGCGCCTACGAGACGATCACGGGCAAGCGCTTCGTCCTGCCGGACCCGGCCGAGGAGCCCCTGGAGCGGATCCGGCGCAACATCGCCGCCTATCTCGCGGCGTAGCCTCGGGGTCGGGACAGGCGGTGCGGCGCCTGGCGCCGCACCCGGTTGAGCCCGTCAGGCCGCCGCGGCGATCGGGGCCGGCGACGGCGCGTCCATGGCGCGCAGGTAGACGTCGAGGAGCGTCTCCTGCTCGTCGCGCTCGTCCTTGTCCTGCTTGCGGATCTTCAGGATCTCCTTGAGCACCTTCACGTCGAGACCCTCGCCCTTGGCCTCGGCGAAGACCTCCTTCTTGGCCTCCATCAGGTCCTTGATCTCCTCCTCCAGCCGTTCCACGCGCTCGATGATCGAGCGGATGCGGTCGCCCGCGATGCCCACGGTGTCGGTCATGTCGGTCATGCAGTCCCTCGTCGGATGACGGGGGCACCCTCGCCCGACAGGGTAAGTGGCGGGTTAAGGCCGGGCCGGCGCTTCGACTTGGCCCTGGACCGGGCCCTGGACGCGGTTCCGGATCCACCCGGCGATCGCGTCCGCCACGGCGTCGCTGTTCGATTCCAGCATCATCATGTGGCCGTTGCCGCGGATGCCGTGCTCGGCGAGCGCCAGGCGGTCCGGCTTCGCGCCCGCCTGGGTCAGGAAGGCCGCCGTGCAATCGTCCATCGTCGCCCGGAACGACGCCTCTGCGGTCACGATCACCGCCGGCACCCGGGCGAGGTTCGGCAGTTGGCGCGCGGGCTCGGCCTGGAGCCAGCAGCGGATCCGGTCGGGCGCGGCGGCGCTCTCCGCCTGGACCACCGTCAGGTCCGCCGGGCCGCTCACTGGCGGCTCGAAGTGCAGCGGCACCCGGGTGATGCCGTAGGGCCGGGCCCGGGCCTCGCCGACGCGCTCGTACCAGTCCGCGCCGCCCTTGAAGCGGATGTCGTAGAAGGTCGGCCCGTTCGGCTCGACGGCGACGTGCGCCTTCACGAGGTCGGGCCGCTGATCGGAGACCGCCCAGCCGAAGACGCCCGCCTGCGAGTGCGTCAGCAGGATCGCCGGGCCGATCTTCTCCAGCAGGGCGATCAGCGCCGGGTCGACCAACTCCTCGCTCCGCAGCGCGCTGGCGATGTAGGGCACCTGGGAGAGGTAGAACTGGTCGAAGGCGGCGTTGCCGCGGATCCCGGCGCCGCCCGGCCACTGCGTGTGGAGCTTCGCCTGCGGGTAGAGCGCGGAGCGCTCCTGCCCGGTGAACACCGTCTCCAGATCCTCGGCGGGCAGGCGGGCGTAGGGGCCGTAGGTGTCCGGGTCGCCGCCCGAGCGGCCGCGACCGACTTGGTCGACGACGTAGACCGCGAATCCCTGCGCGGCGAAGCGGTCGGCCCAGCCCGGCCGGCCGTCGGGCGTCCCGAGGAAGTTGGTCCCGGTCTGGGCGGTGCCGTGCACCAGGACGATCGGGTAGGGCTGCGTCACCCGCTCCGGAACGCGGTACTCCACGAACATCTGGCCGGACGCCGTCGTCTTGCCGCCCGCGGTGGCGTAGCGGCCGCCGACGAAGAAGTAGCCCGCGGGCTGCGTCAGCCTGAACGGCCCGTCGGCGGCACCCGCCTCGGCGGCTCGGGACGGGGATGCAATGGCGAGACAGAGCAGGGCCAGCGCCCCGGCGGCGGCGTTCCTGAACATGGCGTCCTCCCGCGGGCGTCTGGCGCGCCCGGCGGGAGGCATATCAACGTGAAAGTCCGGCCCGGTCCAGCCGGGCGGCCGATCAGGCGTGGGCGAGGCGCGGCTTCTTCCCCAGCGCCTCCTCGACGGTGCCCGCGCCGTCGAGGTAGCCGTGGACCTTGGGGTTCGGCATGATCAGCGAGGCCACGAAGGCGATCGCCATCAGGACGGTCACGTACCAGAAGAACGTGCTCTCCATGCCGGCGTCCTTGAACCACAGGGCGACGAACTCGGCGGTGCCGCCGAAGGTGGCGTTGGCGATCGCGTAGGAGAGGCCGACCCCGAGCGCCCGGACGTTGGTGGGGAACAGCTCGGCTTTCACGATGCCGCTGATGCCCGTGTAGAACGACACCACGGCGAGCCCGAGGGTGATCAGCGCGAAGGCGAGGTAGGGGTCCTTGTTGGTGCCGAGGGCCGTCATCAGCGGCACCACCATGAGCGTGCCGAGGCCGCTGTAGAGCAGCATGTTCGCCTTGCGGCCGATCTTGTCGGAGAGCGCGCCGAAGATCGGCTGGATGATCATGTAGACGAACAGCACAACCGTCATCGTCTGCGACGCCGAAGTCTTCGGCATGCCGGCTGTGTTGACCAGATACTTCTGCATGTACGTCGTGAAGGTGTAGAAGCTCAGCGAGCCGCCGGCCGTGTAGGCGACCACGACCAAAAACGCCCGCCAGTGCTTGGCCAGCGCGGCGAAAGTGCCGGCGGTCTCCTTGTCGCTGCTGTCCTTCGTCTCGGCCAGGGAGCGCCGGAGATAGAGCGCGACGACCGCCAGCGCGGCGCCGATGAAGAACGGGATGCGCCAGCCCCAGGCGGTGAGTTCCGGACCGGTCATCACCGTCTGCAGCAGCACCAGGACCAGCGAGGCGAGGAGCTGGCCGCCGATCAGCGTCACGTACTGGAACGAGGCGAAGAAGCCGCGCCGCCCCTTGATCGCCACCTCGCTCATGTAGGTCGCCGAGGTGCCGTACTCGCCGCCGACCGACAGGCCCTGGAGCATGCGCGCGAGCAGCAGCAGCACGGGCGCCAGCGTGCCGACATGCTCGTAGGTCGGCAGGATGCCGATCAGCAGCGAGCCGAAGCACATCATCAGCACCGAGATGACCATCGAGGTCCGGCGGCCGACGCGGTCGGCGATGCGCCCGAACAGCCAGCCGCCGATCGGCCGCATGAAGAAGCCCACCGCGAAGATGCCGGCGGTCTGCAGGAGCTGACTGGTCGAATCGCCCTTCGGAAAGAAGGCGGGCGCGAAATAGAGCGCGAAGAACGCGTAGCAGTAGAAATCGTACCACTCGACGAGATTGCCCGACGACGAGCCGACGATCGCCCAGATCCGGCGCTTGCGGTCCGCAGCATCATCGAGGTCGCTCGGTGCGATACCGATCGTATCGTCGCGCGAGGCGGACATGGCGTCTCCGTCGATCAATCTTGGTGCCGGCCGAGGCCGGTCTCTTCTTGGTGCGGCGCGACGTTACAGGTGACGCGCCCGATCGCAAGGCCGTGATCCGACTTAGCCGAGGACAGCGCAGGGCGGTGTCACCGGCCGCGGGTCCACAGTGCCGCGGGAGGGAACGGTTCGCCTCAGGACCCCGTTGCGGGCCGGCGTGGGCGTCGATGGCGTTCCGACCACCGCAGGAGGAAGAGGCCATGAAGCGAGTTCTGAGAGACGCGGTCGCGGCCGCCATCGTCGTCGCCGGCGCGGCGACGGCGTTCGCGCAGGGCGGCCCGGGCGGCGGAGGGGCCGGACCCGGTGGTGCGGGCGGCGGCGCCGGCGGCCCGGGTGGTGGGGCCGGAGCGGGCGCAGGTCCGTCCGGCGGCGGCCCGGCCGGCGGCCCTGCTGGCGGTGCCGGCGGCGGGATGAGGGGCGGCGCGCCCGAAGGCGGGGCGATGCGCGGTCCCGGCGGTGCCGAGGGTGGGCCGCGCGGCGCCGAGGGACCGGGTCGCCCGGGCGGCGCGGCCGAGCGCAACGGACCGGCGGACCGGGGCGGCGCGGCCGCGAATCCAGGTGCGGGCGAACGCGGTGCGGGTGAACGCGGTGCGGGTGAACGCGGTGCCGGCGATCGGGGTGGCCGCGAGCCGGGTGCCGGACCCGAGCGGGGCAACCGCGACGCGGCCGGTCCCGAGCGCGGCGGTCGCGGTCCGGCCGGCGAACGGGACGGCCGTGCCGGTGCCCGCGACCGGGGCGCCGTCCGCGGCGCTGTCGGCCGCCTCGACACCCGTCAGCGGACCGAGTTCCGCAGCTCGATCACCCGTCTGGGCGTCTCGCCGCTCCGGGACGTGGCGTTCGGCCTCGCGGTGGGCACGGCGATCCCCCGCTCGGTCACCCTCCACCGGCTCCCACCGGCGATCATCGAGCTGGTGCCGGAATACGAAGGCTACGACTTCGTCCTGGTCCGCGACGACATCGTGATCATCGATCCCGACACCTACGAGATCGTGGACGTGATCCCGGCCTGAGCGGGCAATCACAGGGAGATCGGTGGGCCGGGCGGATCCTCTGCCCGGTGCCCTCTACCGCCCGCCGTCCAGGAGTTTCGACACCACGCGCGCTGTGTAGTCGACCATCGGCACGATCCGCGCGTAGTTCAGCCGGGTCGGACCGATCACGCCGACGACGCCCACGATCTTCTGCGAGCCGTCGCGGAACGGCGCCGCGATCAGCGAGGATCCGGAGAGCGAGAACAGCTTGTTCTCCGAGCCGATGAAGATCCGCACGCCCTCGCCGCCCTCGGCGCGGGACAGGAGATCGATCACGTCCTTCTGGGTCTCCAGATCGTTGAACAGAAGGCGAATCCGCTCGAGATCCTCGACCGCGCGCAGGTCGTCGAGCAGGTTGGCCTGCCCGCGCACGATCAGCTGGCGAGCCTCCGTCGGGCCGACCGGCGTGGCCAGTCCGGCATCGACGAGGCGCTCGGTGATCGCGTCGAGCTCCCGCTTCATCGCCTTGCGGCCGGCCTCGATCTCGGCGCGCAGCGTGCCGAGGGTGCGGCCCTGCAGGCGCGCGTTGAGGAAGTTCGTCGCCTCCTGGAGGGCCCCGGCCGGCAGGCCCGCCGGCAGGTCCACGAGGCGGTTCTCCACCGAGCCGTCGTCCGAGACGAGGATGACGAGGGCGCGGGCGGGATCGAGGCGCACGAACTCGATGTGCTTCAGGTTGACGTTCGCCTTGGTGGTCAGGACGACCCCGGCGCCCCGGGAGACGCCGGACAGCATGGTCGAGGCTTCGGCCAGGGCCGAGTCGAAGGTGTGACCCGAGGCGGCGGCGCGCATCTGCGCCTCGATGCGCGCCTGCTCGTCCTGGCTGACGTCACCGAGCTCGAGCATCGCGTCCACGAAGAAGCGCAGGCCGAGCTCCGTCGGCAGGCGGCCGGCGGAGGTGTGCGGCGCGAAGATGAGGCCGGAATGCTCCAGATCCGCCATCACGTTGCGGATCGAGGCCGGCGACAGCGCCATCGGCAGGATGCGCGCGAGATTCCGGGAACCGACCGGCTCGCCGGTCGTGAGGTAGCTCTCCACGATCTGCCGGAAGATCTCCCGGGCACGCTCGTTGAGGGCGGCGAGCGCCTGCATCGCTTGGCCGTTCGAGAAGTTGGGACTGGGGTGTGTCACGGGGTCATCCTGTGGTCCGATCATGTCCAACCGTCCCGCGCGGATCAATCCGTACTGCGATGCTTGCCCGCGGTGGCGCGGCGGCCTAAGAGCCCGGCCCTCGACACTCTCGACAGAAGGGGCCCGCGATGCGGCCTTCCAAGCGTGCCGCCGACGAGTTGCGGCCCGTGAGCCTGGAGCGCGCGGTCTCGCGCTACGCCGAGGGCTCCTGCCTCGTCAGCTTCGGCAACACCCGGGTGCTCTGCACCGCGTCGCTGGAAGAGCGCGCGCCGCCGTGGCTGCGCGGTTCCGGCAAGGGCTGGGTCACGGCCGAGTACGCCATGCTGCCGCGTGCGACGCACGAACGCACCCGCCGCGAGGTCGGTTCCGGGAAGCCGTCGGGGCGTACCCAGGAAATCCAGCGACTGATCGGCCGTTCGCTGCGCGCCGTCACCAACCTCCCGGCCATGGGCGAGCGCCAGATCACGATCGATTGCGACGTGATCCAGGCCGACGGCGGCACCCGGACGGCCGCGATCACGGGCGCCTGGGTGGCGCTGCACGATTGCTTCGCCTGGATGCGGACCCGCTCGATCATCTCCGTCGACCCGCTGCGCGACCACGTCGCCGCCGTCTCGTGCGGACTCTACAAGGGCATGCCGGTCCTCGACCTCGACTACGCCGAGGATTCGGCGGCCGAGACCGACGCCAACTTCGTCCTCACCGGCCGGGGCGGCATCGTCGAGGTGCAGGGCACCGCCGAGATGGAGCCCTTCACGCAGGAGCAGCTTCTCGAGCTCCTCGGCCTCGCCCGCGCCGGCACCGAGCGGCTGGTCGCCCTGCAGAAGGAGGCCCTCGCGTGAGCCGCCGTCTGACCGGGAAGGTGGTCATCGCCACGCACAATGCCGGCAAGCTCGCCGAGATGCGCGACCTGCTCGCGCCGTTCGGGATCGAGGCGGTGTCGGCGGGCGAGCTCGGCCTGCCCGAGCCCGACGAGACCGGCACGATGTTCGCCGAGAACGCGGCGATCAAGGCGCGGGCGGCGGCCGACGCCACCGGGCTGCCGGCCTTCGCGGACGATTCCGGCCTCTGCGTCGACGCCCTCGACGGGGCGCCGGGCATCTTCTCGGCCCGCTGGGCCGGCGCGACCAAGGACTTCACCGGCGCGATGGCGCGGATCTTCGCCGAACTCGACCGGCGCGGGGCCGCCGAGCGCCGGGCGCACTTCGTGTCCGCCCTCGTGCTGGCTTGGCCGGACGGGCACACCGAGCTGTTCGAGGGACGGGTCTTCGGCGACCTCGTCGCCGCGAAGGGCTCCGCGGGCTTCGGCTACGACCCGATCTTCCGGCCGGACGGCCACGACCGCACCTTCGGCGAGATGAGCGCCGAGGAGAAGCACGGGGTCGACTGGCAGCAGGGGCGGGGCCTGTCGCACCGGGCGCGGGCCTTCGTCGAGCTGAGCCGCGCCTGCCTCGCGCCCGGCGCCTGATTGCCAAAAGACGCGCGGGCGCTCACATGCCCGCCATCATGTCATCGACCGGCCCGGACCATCCGACCCGCGACGCGGGCTTCGGGATCTACCTGCACTGGCCCTTCTGCGCCGCGAAGTGCCCGTACTGCGACTTCAACAGCCACGTCCGCCACGCGGGCGTGGACGAGCCGCGCTTCCTGGCGGCCTTCCGCGCCGAGATCGCCCACACCGCCGCCCGCACGTCGGGCCGGACCGTGACCAGCATCTTCCTCGGCGGCGGCACGCCCTCGCTGATGCAGCCCGCGACCGTGGCCGGCCTGCTCGACGCGGTGGCGGAGCATTGGGCGGTGGCGCCGAACGCGGAAGTGACCCTCGAGGCAAACCCGTCGAGTGTCGAGGCCGGCCGCTTCCACGGCTATCGCGCCGCCGGGGTCAACCGGGTGTCGCTCGGGATCCAGGCCCTCGACGACGCCTCGCTGCGGACCCTCGGGCGCCTGCACGACACCGCGCAGGCGCTCGGCGCGATCGCCCTGGCGCAGTCGGCCTTCGCGCGGACCTCCTTCGACCTGATCTACGCGCGGCCCGGACAGACGCCGGACCTGTGGCGGGCGGAGCTTAGCGACGCGCTCGCGCGGGCCGCCGAGCACCTCTCGCTCTACCAACTCACCATCGAGCCCGGGACGCCGTTCCACGGGCTCGCCGCCGCCGGCAAGCTGGTGACGCCGGACGACGAGGTCGGCCGCGCCCTCTACGACGTCACCCAGGAGCTCTGCGCGAAGGCCGGCCTCCCGGCCTACGAGATCTCGAACCACGCGCGGCCCGGGGCGGAATCGCGGCACAACCTGCTCTACTGGCGCTACGGCGAGTATGCCGGCATCGGTCCGGGCGCCCACGGACGGCTCGTGACGGGACAGGGCCGGGTCGGAACCGTGACGGAGCGGTCGCCCGAGGCGTGGCTCGCCCGCGTCAAGGCCGAGGGCCACGGGATCGTCGAGACCGAGAGCCTCTCGGCCGCCGACCAGGCCGACGAGTTCCTGGTGATGGGCCTGCGCCTGCGCGAGGGGATCGATCCCGACCGCTACGCGGCGCTCAAGGGCCGGCCCCTGAACGGCAACCGCATCGGCATGCTGATCGGGGACGGCCTGCTCGAGCGGCTGCCGGGCGGCCGCATCGCCGCCACGGCGCGGGGGGCGCCGGTGCTCAATGCCCTGGTCGCCGAGCTCGCCGCCTGATCAGATCGCTGGCTTGGCGAGAACCCGGGGCGCCGGGCTGACGGGCGTCGCGGCGTTGTTGCGGATCTCGTAGACCGCGAGGGACCGCTCGCTCTGACCGTCCGGCCGGAACCGGAACGTCCCGTCGACGCCGGCGAAGCCCAGGCCGTTGGTCAGGGTGGTCTCGGCGAAGCGCTGCGAGCCGTAGCGCCGCGACAGGGCCGCGGCGAGCAGCACCGCGTCGTAGGCGAGCGAGGCCACCCGCGGCGGGACGGCGCCGAACCGGGCCTGGTAGCGCGCACTGAAATTCGAGAAGCCGACGCGGTCCGGCGCAGCGAAGCGGCCACCCTGGAGGGCCGGCAGCGCGAACAGTGACGGCTCGTTCCAGAGGGCGGTGCCGAGGGGGCGCACCCGTGCCGGCGAGAAGCCCGCCTTCGTCAGCGCGGCCGCCACGGCGGGCATCGCGTCCGCGGTCTCGGGGATGAACAGCGCGTCGGCGGTGGCGCCGGGCCCGGCGATCACTCGCGCGAGCCGCTCGACCGCCGGGCCGGGCGCGCCGGCCGGGTAGCGCTCCACGGCGGCGACGCGCGCGCCCTTGCGGGCGACGACCTCCCGGAACGCCGCCTCGACGGCGTTGCCGTAGGCGGTCTCGGGGATCAGCGCCGCGAAGGACCTTTTCCCGCCCGCGACCGCGTCCTCGACCACGCGGTCCACCTCCGGCTGCGGCAGGAAGCTCAGAAGGTAGACGCCCGGGTTCGCCACGGTCGCGTCCGTGGAGAAGCCGATCACCGGCTTGCCGGCGGTCCTGGCGACGGCCGCGGCGGCCTGCACGCTGCCGGCGAAGAGCGGGCCGAGCACGATCTCGGCGCCCTGCCGCAGCGCCTCCTGGGTCGCCTCCCGGGCGCCGTCCGGACTGCCCCGGTCGTCCTCGACGATGAGCGTCAGGTCGGGCTGCTGGGCCTCGTCGTAGGCGAGCTGCGCGGCGTTGCGCATGGCGGCCCCCACGGTCGATCCCTGGCCGGTCAGCGGCAGCACCAGGGCGACCTTCACCGAGCCCGCCCCGATGCGCCCGCCGCCCGCGGCCGGCATCGGCGGCGCCGCGGGTGCGGTGCCCGGTGCATCCGGCACGGCGGCCGGCGGTGACAGCTCGGCCTGCGGCCCGGTCGCGCGTCGCGCGAGGTCGCTGCCGACGCAACCGCCGAGCGAGAGCAGGATCGCGCAGAGCGCGGCGGTCTGGGCGGTGACACGCACGAGACGGTCCCGCGCGCTTGTCGGGCGCGCCATGGCGCGTACTCCTTCGGGCAGGCTCCGCAGCCTGACCGGCGGATTCTCAAATGTAAACGCGGCGGCGGGGACTTGCCCCCCGGCCACGCGGCCTCGCCGCGACGAGAGGCGACCAGTGTGGCAAGATCGCCGGTGATGACCCGCAGATTCGACGACCCGGGGCCCGCCGCCCCGACCCGAGCTCCGTCCCCGAAGCTCGCCCCCGACCGCCCGCGCAGCACGACCTTCACGGCCTTCGGCCTCGCGAGCGAGACCGAACCCCTGTCGCCGGGCCTGCACATCGTGGCGACGCCGATCGGGAACCTGCGAGACATCACCATCCGGGCGTTGGCGACGCTGGCGGCCGCCGACGCGGTCCTGGCCGAGGACACCCGCGTGACCCGGAACCTGCTGGCGCATTACGGGATCACGACGCCGCTGCTCGCCTATCACGAGCATTCCAACGACGCGGTGCGCGAGCGGATGGTGGCGCGGCTCACCGCCGGCGAGGCCCTGGCGCTGGTCTCGGATGCCGGGACGCCGCTCGTCTCGGATCCCGGCTACAAGCTGGTCCAGGCCGCCATCGAGGCCGGGATCGCCATCACGCCCGTCCCGGGGCCGTCCGCGGTGATGACCGCGCTGGTCGCGGCCGGCCTGCCGACCGACCGGTTCTTCTTCGAGGGCTTCCTGCCGCAGAAGGCCGGAGCGCGGCGCAACCGCCTGGAGGCGCTGATCCAGGTTCCCGGCACCCTGGTCCTGTTCGAGTCGCCGCATCGCCTGCCCGACATGCTGGCCGACGCCGCCGCGGTGCTCGGTTCGGAGCGGCCGGCGGCCGTGACCCGCGAGCTGACCAAGCTCTACGAAACCATCCGGCGCGATACGTTGGGCAGCCTGAGCGCACGCTTCGCCCAGGAGGGACCGCCGAAGGGGGAGATCGTGGTGATCATCGGTGCGGCGACGGCGCCGGAGCGCAGCGCGGATTCGGATGCCGCCCTCGACGCCCTGATCCTGGCGGCGCTGGAGCGGCACTCGATCAAGGATGCCGCCAGCCTTGTATCCGACGAGACCGGTCAGCCGCGGCGCCTCGTCTACACCCGCGCGCTGGCGCTGGCGCGGGACCAGGGATGACCGGGGCCCTGCCGGACCGGGCCGGCCGGCGCCGCGCCGCCTACCGGCTCGGCCACCGCGCCGAGTGGCTGGCGCTCGCCGCGCTGATGCTCAAGGGGTACTGGCCGATCGGCCGGCGCGTGAGCGTCGCGGGCGGCGAGATCGATCTCGTCGTCCGGCGCTGGAAGACCGTCGTGTTCGTGGAGGTGAAGGCTCGGGCGCGCCGCGACGATGCCCGGGAGGCGATCGACGCCGCCAAGCGGCGGCGGTTCTCCCGCGCGGTCCGCGCCTGGATCGGACGCAATGCGTGGTGTGCCGGGTCGACGTTCCGGGCCGACGCCGTGTTCGTCGGATCCCGCACCTGGCCCGCCCATGTCGAGCGGGTCTTCACCATCGAGGGTCTCTGACGGGCGGCCCGAGGCCGCCGGAGCCGACGCGCCGGGTCTTCAGTCCCGGGCGGCGCGGATCGCCCCGATCAGGGTCCGCTTCAGGTCGGCCTGGCTGAACGGCTTCTGGACGACGGGCCTGTCGCGGAACGGCTCGCGGATGCCGGCACCGCCGTAACCGGTCGAGAAGACCAGCGGCAGGTCGCGCTTGGCGATGGCCTCGGCCACCGGGTAGATCGGCTCACCCGCCACGTTCACGTCGAGAATGGCGACCTCGAACGCTTCCTGCGACGCCATCTCCAGCGCGGAGGACAGCCGCGCGGCCGGCCCGACCACGGCGCAGCCGAAATCGAGGAGCATGTCCTCCAGCAGCATCGAGATCGCGGCCTCGTCCTCGACGACGAGAACACGGACGCCGTTGAGGACGTCGTCGTTAGGGTCAGCAATCACGCCGGGCCGTCTTCCCTTCGAATGCCCCCGTCGCCGGGGATCTTGCCATGCGGCTGGTCACGCCTTGCGCACCGCGTGAGCAGCGTCCGGACGGGTGAACGCGGCCCGAGGGTCAGCCCGCGAGACAACCTGAGGCGTCGCCTGTAATGCGCAATGTGTCAAGCGTTCCCGCCCCGTTCCGACACCCAGACCGGGCGCTATGTTAACCGATGATACATTTTTGTGCGGGCGGCTCCGCGCGGGCGTATGCGAGTGTCGCCGCGCGGCCGCTCAGTCGTCCTTGAACGTGACCTTGGCGCCCCGTGTCACATGCGCGGCGAGGTCGCGGGCGTTCCAGTTGGTCAGGCGGATGCAGCCATGGGACTCGGTCTTCCCGACCTTCTCGGGCTCCGGCGTCCCGTGGATCCCGTAGCTCGGGATCGCCAGGTCGATCCAGACCAGGCCGACCGGGTTGTTGGGGCCCGACTGGATGGTGAATTTGTGCTGCGCCTTCACGCCCTTGAACGCGTATTTCGGGTTGTAGGTATAGTCGGGATCGAACGCGACGCCCTTCACCTTGGTCTCGCCGCTCGGGGCCGGCTTCTCGGCACTGCCGATCGACGCCGGATAATAGGCCACGAGCTTCCCGTCGGCGCCGTAGGCGCGGACGTCGCGGCTCGTCTTGTCGACCTCGATGCGCTCGACCTTCGGTTCCTGGGGCAGGTCCTTCCCCTTCGGCTTGTCCGTGCCCATCGGGTCCACCGCCGCGACCGCGATGGTCGTGCCGGCCTTGTCCAGGGGCTTGCCGGGATTGAGCGCGCTCACGAGGTCGCGGCTCATGTGGAAGCGCTCGGCCAGCATCTCGCGGGGATTGGTGTAGCCCATCGACTTGAGCTCGGCCTGCTCCTCCATCTTGGGCGGGATCCGCTCGACGTAGGGGCCCGCGGCGTCGGCCTCGGAGAGCGTGTAGTCGGTGACGGCGGGCTTGTCGCTGGTCGCCTGGAGCTTGTCCCAGATCTCGGGCGTCAGGTCCTCGCCGGCGGGAAGCCCCTGGGCCACCGCGAACGCCGAGAGGGCGTGCCGGTAATTGTCGCCTTTCCGGCCGTCGATCGCTCCGGGATAGAAGCGCGCGCGATCGAGCAGCACCTGGGCCTTGACGATCAGCGGATCGGGCTTGTCGTCCGACGACTTGGCCCGACGAGCCTTCGCGTCGGACTTTGTGCCCTCGCCCTTCCCGGCGCCCGACTGCGCCAGGGTCGCGGCGTTCACTGCCTCGGCGGTCAGCGCCGGCGGCTGGGCCGTCTCGGCTTTCCGGCCCTTCCCGGTCCGGGCAGCCGCACCGTGCGCGGCCAGACAACTCGCCAGGAGAGCCACGCAGACCTGCCGCCAGGGTTTCGGGATCATCGCCGTCGTCATTCCGGGGAGCGGGCGCGCTCCCGAGCCGAGAAATGCCGGATCTGCGGGAACGTTCCACGCCGCTCTACTGGCACAGGCGGTGACCGCCGTTACGCTCGCGCTCGTCGAGGTGGAAATGGTTGGCGTGGGCGGCGTTCGAGCCCGGGCCGAGGACGGTGCGGAAGAAGCCGCAGGCCTTGGCGCGCACCGCGCCGAGGAACTGTGCCTCCTCGGAACCGTCCGGCATCGCCTTGACGGGGATGCTCGCGCGTCCCGCGAAGGCGAAGCCCATGATGTCGGCGGCGTTGGCGAAGGCGTGTTCGCTGAGCTTGGCGTCGACGTCGTGGTTCTGTCCCCGGCACACATAGGAGCCGCCGAGTTCGAGCGCGATCAGCGGGTGCTTCAGCGTTCGATCGGCCTCGATCTGCACCTCCGTGACCCAGCGCGCCAGCGCCTCGGCGGTCCGGCAGGTCAGCGTGGCGCCCTGCGGCAGCACCACCCCGTCGGCGAACTTCGTCACCTTGAGCGGCAGCGGCGCGGTGCACTGGCCTTCGGAGATCGCCGGCAGCGGCTCGAACTCGACCCCAAGACGCTTGAGGCGCGTCCGGCAGGCGGAATCGTCCGGCGGTGTCACCTTGAGCGCCAGGGCGGCCGCGCCCGACAGCTCGGGCGGCCGCGCGGGCGGCGCTGGCGGCGGTGAGGGGATCTCGGGCTTCGCTGTCTCCTTCGCGCTTTCCTTCGGGGCTTCCTTCCCGGCTTCCTGCCCGGACTCCGGCGGCTTGTCCCGGCCATTCTCCCTCGAAGGCTCTCGGGCCAAGTGCTTGCCCGGCTCCTTGCTCGGCTCAGCCGCGGCAGGTTTCAGCTCGGGCGGCCGCGCCGGCGGCGTCGGTGGCGCCGGCTCGGCGACGGGCGGCTTCAGCGTCTCTGGGCGCTCCGGCGGCAGGGGCGGGGGCGTCGGCACCGTGGCCGCCGGCGTTTCGACGGCGCCGACCGGCGTGGCCGGGAGGGCGAGCCCCGCGGCGAGGGCGCCGCCCGCCAGGAGCGTCGCGGATCGGAGGATCGACAGGCTGCGTCCCGGCATGGGGCCTCGAAGCGTGGGCGTTGGCCTCTACAACGGGCGAGACGCCATTCGGATCGCCCGGACCCGGTTGACGGCCGCGCCGATCGGACCACTGTCTTCCGGATCGCGCCGGCACACCCCATGTCGGCGCACCTGCGGCGCGGACGATCGCGCCGTCGCGTGGACGTCGAGATCGAGGACTGCATGTCGGACGCAGCTGATGCCGGGCTCCCGAGCCTGCCGCCGGACAATCCCTTCCGCGAGGCGCAGTGGAGCACCCCGCACGGCCTCCCGCCGTTCGAGCGGATCCGGCCGGAGCACTACCGGCCCGCGTTCGACGCCGCCCTGGCGGCGCACGATTCCGAGATCCGCGCCATCGCGAGTGAGTCCGCTCCCGCCACCTTCGGCAACACCGTCGAGGCGATGGAGCGGGCCGGCCTCGCCCTCGAGCGCGTCGCCGGCGTGTTCTACAACCTGACAGGCAGCCACACGAACCCCGAGCTGCAGGCCATCGAGCGGGAGATCGGGCCGAAGCTCGCCCGGCACGGCAGCGCCATCTACCTCAACCCCGAGCTCTGGGCCCGGATCTCGGCGATCGACGCCGAGGGCCTGAGCGCGGAGCAGCGCCGGGTCCTCGACCGGTACCGGATCCGCTTCCGCCGGTCGGGGGCGGATCTCGGGCCCGAGGACAAGGCCCGCATCGCCGAGATCGCGGCGCGCATGTCGGAACTCGGGACCACGTTCAGCCAGAACCTCCTGGCCGACGAGAGCAGCTTCACCCTGCCGCTGCAGGGCGAGGAGGATCTGGCCGGCCTGCCGCCGTTCCTGCGGGCCGCGGCCGAGAGCGCCGCGAAGGAGCGCGGCCTCGACGGGCACGTCATCACCCTGTCCCGCTCGCTGATCGAGCCGTTCCTGGTCTGCTCGACGCGGCGCGACCTGCGCGAGCGCGCCTACGCGGCCTGGACGCGGCGCGGCGAGAACGGCGGCGCGACCGACAACCGGGCGATCATCGCGGAGATCATCCGGCTGCGCGCCGAGCGGGCGCGGCTCCTCGGCTTCGAGAGCTTCGCCCATTTCGCCCTCGACGACACGATGGCGGCGAGCCCGGATGCGGCGACCGGGCTGCTGCGGGACGTGTGGACGCCGGCCCGGGCGCGGGCGGCGGAGGAGCGCGACCGTCTCCAGGCCACCATCCAGGCGGAGGGGCACAACTTTCCCCTCCAGGCGCACGATTGGCGGCACTACGCCGAGAAGGTGCGGCGCGCCGAGCACGACCTCGACGAGAGCGAGATCAAGGCGTACCTGCCGCTGGAGCGGATGATCCAGGCGGCATTCGACACGGCCTCGCGGCTGTTCGGTCTGACCTTCACGGAACTCGCCGACGTGCCGCGCTACCATCCCGATGTCCGGGTCTGGCGGGTCGGCAATCCCGACGGGTCCGAGGTCGGCCTGTTCCTTGGCGACTACTTCGCCCGCGCCTCGAAACGGTCCGGCGCCTGGATGAGCGCCTTCCGCTCACAGGAGCGCCTGAACGGGACGGTCACGCCGATCATCGTCAACGTCATGAACTTCGCCAAGGCGCCGGACGGCGAGGCGACGCTGCTGTCCTTCGACGACGCGCGCACCCTGTTCCACGAGTTCGGCCACGCCCTGCACGGGCTGCTCTCGGACGTGACCTACCCGCTCCTGTCGGGGACAGCGGTGTCGCGCGACTTCGTGGAGCTGCCCTCGCAGCTCTACGAGCACTGGCTGGAGCAGCCGGAAGTCCTGCGGACCCACGCGCGCCACCATCGCACGGGCGAGCCCATGCCCGACGCCCTGCTGCGGAAGCTGCTCGCCGCGCGGACCTTCAACCAGGGTTTCGCCACCGTGGAGTACACGTCCTCGGCGATCGTCGACATGACCCTGCACCTCTCGGCGGAAGGCGAGGGCGGTCTCGACGTGCCCGCCTTCGAGGCCGAGGCGCTGCGGCGGATCAGCATGCCGGCCGAGATCAGCATGCGGCACCGGACGCCGCACTTCGCCCACATCTTCTCGGGGGACGGCTACGCCGCCGGATACTACAGCTACCTCTGGTCTGAGGTGCTGGACGCGGACGCCTTCGACGCGTTCCGCGAGGCCGGCGACATCTTCGATCCGGAGCTGGCGAAGCGGTTGCGGACCTTCGTGTACGGGGCCGGCAATTTGCGCGACCCGCGCGAGGCCTACACGGCCTTCCGCGGGCGGATGCCGAGCATCGAGCCGCTCCTGAAGAAGCGCGGGCTCGCGGCCTAAGCGACGGGCGTGCGGTAAGGGTTTCGTAAACAAACGTCCTTAACGAACGCTTGCAGCGCGAGGCCGCGTGCGGAGTTCGGGGCGATGACGAAGATCGAAGCCAAGCAGGGCGTTTCCCAGGGCATCTCGCCGGCCGACCTGCTCAAGGCCGCGGTGACCGGCAAGACCGACGCCGCGGGCGCCGCGACCGAGACCGCGGCCTCGCCGGCCGGCGGGAAGTTCGCGCTGGCGTCGCTGGCGCGCCTGGATCCGAAGCGGTTCGCGATCCCGGGCGCGACCCTGGCGGTCGGTGTCCTCCTGGGCGGGGGCGTGATGGCGCTTTCCCGCCCGGCCTCGGTCCGGCCCGACGCGCTCGCGGCCCTCGAGACGACGCTCGATGCCGGCCGCACCGAGACCGTGCGCCTCGCCGCCGACATCGCGCAGCTCCACACCGTGCTCGCCGACCTGCGCGCCTCGACCGACGTGGCGCGGAAGGAGGCGGCCAGCCGCAGCACCGCCCTCGGCGAGCGCCTGGCGCAGGTCGACAAGAGCCTGAACAGCAAGGTCACGGCCCTCGGCGAGCGGCTCGAGCAGGTTGAGCGCGACCACAACACCCGCCTCAGCGGCCTCGCCGCGCAGCTCGACCGCCGCGCGGCCGCGACTCCGGCCGCCGCGAAGGCGGAGCCGACCCAGACCGGCAGCATCGGCGAGCCCGCCCGCGCCGCCGAGGCGAAGCCCGAGGTCAAGGTCGCGGACGCCAAGGTGAGCGAGCCGAAGGCGAAGCCGGCCGCGGCCGTCAAGCCGCCGGTCATCGAGGGCTGGGCCCTCCGGGACGTCTACGAGGGCACCGCGATCCTGGAGAACCGCCGGCGCCGCCTCGTCGAGGTCGCGCCCGGCGACGTCATCCCGGGCGTCGGCCGCGTCGAGGGCGTCGAGCGCCACGGTCGGGAATGGGTGGTGGTGACCCGCCAGGGCCTCGTCACCGCGCAGGCTTGGTAGCCCTCAGCGGCCCGTGAACCCGGTCGGCGCCAGCTCGCCGGGCGCGATCGGGAAGCGCGGCTCGATCGTCATCGGATCGGCCAGGGCCGCCGCGCGCTCAGCGCGCCGGCGACCGTGCCTCAGGGCCCGGGTCTGCGCCGCGCGGGTCGGGTGCAGGATGGCAGCGAGCAGGGACTGCCCTTCGAACTCGCTGTCCAGGTTCTTGGCTTCGAAGACGGGCATGGCCGGCCTGCTTGAGTGCGGTACCGGACACTGCCGAAGGCGTCGATCCGGGGCACATCCCCAATAACGGGGATCGCGTGGACAGGTTCCGTCAAGCTTTCGCTCCGCAACCTCTTTTTTACTTTCGTCCAGGCGTCACCCGAATGCAGTGCGGCCGCGCACACCGGCCCGCGGTCAGACGAACTGGTTCAGCCCCGGGATCGAGCCGATGATCGGGCCCATCGCGTCCTCGCCGACCTTCTCGCGGCCGAAGGCGAACAGCTCCTGGCCGAGCGGCTGCATCTGACCCATCGGCACGCCGGCGGCCATCAGCTTCTGGCCGAGCGCCATGACGCCGCCGCCGCCCATCATCCCGCCGAGCATGCCCATCAGCCCGCCGCCGCCGCTCTCGCCGGCATTCGACTCGGCGATCAGCGCCTCGGAGCCCGGCAGGGCCGCCAGCAGCTGGCCGACCTCGGCCGCGGGCCCTTCCTTCTGCAGGAAGGCCAGGATGTGCCCGATGGCGGTCTGAGCGGTCGCGGCGTCGAGCCCGGTGCGGGTGGTGACGCGGGCGAGCAGTTCTTCCATGGTGATGATCTCTTCGGAACGCTTCCAGACGTCCTTCGACTCTGAGGCGTCGGAAATCAAGCGCGCGGCATCGCTTCCCAGGAAAACTCCCCGGTTACAGCGGGCACGGTGCCGCAGCGGGCGACCTCGCCAAGGGCCGCCCCTTCCGGTAGACCCTCGGTCAGTCTTGAACCGTTCCAGGCCGCCGGGCCGGGTGATCCAGGGAGTTGCCGGACCATGCGGGTCGGCCTGTTCGTGCCGTGCTACGTCGACGCCTTCGAGCCCGAGGTCGGGATCGCCACCCTCGAGCTCCTCGAGCGCCTGGGCTGCACGGTCGAGTACCCGTTCGACCAGACCTGCTGCGGCCAGCCGATGACCAACACCGGCTGCCACGCCGAGGCCGCCGCGACCGAGGCGCTGTTCGTCAAGAACTTCTCCGGATTCGACTATATCGTCGCCCCGTCGGGATCCTGCGTCCACCAGGTGCGCGAGCACCTGACGGCGATCCCGCAGACCGACGAGGTCCGCCACGTCCGCGCCAGCACCTACGAGCTCGTGGAGTTCCTGCACGACGTGCTGAAGGTCGAGGACCTGCCCTGGGCGAACTTCCCCCACAAGGTCGCCTACCACACCAACTGCAACGCCCTGCGCGGCATCCACCACGCGCGGCCGACCGAGCTGGTGAAGCCCTACTACTCGAAGCCCCTCGACCTGCTGCGCCTCGTGAAGGGGGTCGAGCTCGTCGACCTCGCCCGGCCGGACGAGTGCTGCGGCTTCGGCGGCACCTTCTCGGTGTTCGAGCCCGCCGTCTCGGCGAAGATGGGCTACGACAAGGTCGCCGATCAGAACCGCGCCGGGGCCGCCTACGTCGTCTCGGCGGATTCCTCCTGCCTGATGCACCAGAAGGGCTGCGCCGAACGGCTCGGCTTGCCGCTCAAATACATCCACATCGCGCAGGTGCTGAACGGAGCCGCCGCATGAGCGCCGAGGACCTCAACCCCCGCGAGCGCGAAGGCGTCATCCACCCCGAGGTGCGGGCCGGCCACGACGAGAGCGAGCGGGCGCCGGACGGCCGGCGTCTCCAGCACGCGGAAGCCGCCTCGAAGCCGATCCGCACCCCGCAGACCCGGGAGCCGCAGCCGCGCGGCGCGAAGATCCGGGGCGACCGGCCGATCAATCAGTCGGAGGCCGCCGAGCGCTTCCTCGCGGCGCCGCTGCACCAGGCCGCCCACGACGAGCGCCTGTGGGACCTGCGCAAGAAGCGCGACGCCTCCGCGCACGGCATCCCGGAGTGGGAGGAGCTGCGCGAGCTCGCCTCGCAGATCAAGACCCACACGCTGAGCCACCTTGACCGGTACCTCGAGCAGTTCGAGGCGGCCGCGAAGGCCAACGGCGTCCACGTCCACTGGGCGAAGGACGGCGCCGATCACAACCGGATCGTGCTGGAGATCCTGCGGAGCCACGGCGCGAAGACGCTGGTGAAGTCGAAGTCGATGCTCACCGAGGAGTGCGGCTTCCGCCACCACATGGCGGCCAACGGCATCGAGGTCATCGAGACGGATCTCGGCGAGCGGATCCAGCAGCTCGACAACGAGGAGCCGAGCCACGTCGTGGCGCCGGCCGTCCACAAGACCCGGATGGACGTGGCCGAGGTCTTCGCCAAGACGCTCGGCACCGATCCGGACAACGACGACGCGCACTACCTTGCCGAGAGCCAGCGCGAGACCACCCGGCCCTACATCCTGAAGGCCGATGCCGGCATGACCGGATGCAACTTCGCGATCGCCGAGACCGGCACGGTCGTGACCTGCACCAATGAGGGCAACGCCGACCTGTCCGGCAACGTGCCGCCGCTGCAGATCCACTCCATCGGCATCGAGAAGATTATCCCGAAGGTCGAGCACCTCGGGGTGTTCATCCGCCTGCTGTCGCGCTCGGCGCTGGGCTCGCCGATAACCCAGTACACCTCGCATTTCCGCGGCCCCCGCGCGGGCACCGAGATGCACATGGTTCTGGTCGACAATGGCCGCTCCGAGCGCCTCGGCATGGAGGAGTTCTGGACCTCGCTGAAATGCATCCGCTGCGGCGCCTGCATGAACACCTGCCCGGTCTACCGGCGCTCGGGCGGCCTCTCCTACGGCGCGACCTATTCGGGGCCGATCGGTCTGATCATCGATCCGACCTTCAACAAGCGGAAATACTCGACGCTGCCGTTCTCCTCGACGATGAACGGCTCGTGCACCAACGTCTGCCCGGTCAAGATCAACATCCACGAGCAGATCTTCGCGTGGCGGAAGGTGCTGGTCGAGGAGCACCAGATCCCGGCGCTCAAGCAGGGCATGATGAAGGCCGCGGGCGCCGTGCTCTCGCGCCCGGCCGCCTATCGGGCGGCGATCGGCGCGGCGGATTCCGCCCTGAAGGTCCTGCCGCGCTTCGCGGTCTACAACCCACTTAACACCTGGGGGAAGAAGCGCGAGATGCCCGACGCGCCGCGCCAGACCTTCCACGCCTGGTACAAGCAGAACCGCATGAAGGACACGGGTCGATGAGCGCCCGCGACGCGATCCTCGACGGCATCCGCAGGAACCGGCCGGCCGGCGACTTCCCGCTGCCGGAGGTGCCGCTGTTCGCGCCGCTCGTCGGCGAGGACCTGGTCGCCGAGTTCGGCGAGCGGCTGAAGCGCATGGGCGGCCGCGTGGCCGAGCCCGGCACCGGCGACGTGTTCGCGGGCGTGCGCGAGCGCCTCGACGCCGCCAAGGTTATCGCCTCCGCGGTGCCGGAGCTGACCGGCAACCGCGACCTGCGGAGCGTGCGCGCGCCCCAGGAGGTCGAGGACGTGGACGTGGCGGTGGTCCGCGCGGTGTTCGGCATCGCCGAGACCGGCTCGGTGCTGTTCACGCAGGACCAGCTGATCGTCAACGCCGTCGCCTATCTCGCGCAGCACCTCGTCGTGCTGCTCGACCCGGCCGACATCGTGCCGAACGTGCAGGCGGCCTACCGCCGATCGGAATTCGGCCGCTCGGCCTACGCGGTGCTGCATACCGGCCCGTCGGCCACCGCCGACATCGAGGGCGTCCTCATCCACGGCGCGCAGGGCGTCCGCTCGCTGACGGTGGTGCTGCTCCCGCGGGATGCCGCCGAGCGCGGCTGAGACCGGCACCATCGCTTCAGCCGTCCTTGCGAGCGGAGCGAAGCAATCCAGGGACGCGCCGCTCTGCCTCGCTTCGCTGCGCTCGCGATGACGGAGGCGCCGTCCGACGCACGCGGCGCCCCCGTCTCGCCCGCGTCCCCCCCGATCGAGCCGGAACCGACGGTCGGGCGCGCCCCTTGCTTGGACGGCGGATGGGCCGTCATCCGGCAAGGAGATCCGATGCGCTACACCCTCGGTTGCAGCCTGTCCTACAACATCCTCTCGGACACCACCTTCATCTTCAATCTGGAGGTGGCGAAGCTGAAGAGCGTCGAGATCCTGAGCGAGAGCCTGGTCCTGACGCCGAACCTCAAGCGCGATCTCTACACGACCCCCGATCTCCAGAACCGCTATCTCGCGGTCAACGTCCCGACCGGTCAGTTCGCGCTGGAGTACAATGCCGAGGTCGACCTGACCGTGCACCGGGCCGACCCGGCGACCGTCAACGAGACGCCCATCGGGCAACTGCCCCTCGACATCCTGCCGTTCCTGCTGCCGAGCCGGTTCGTCTCATCGGACCGGCTGACGCCTTTCGCGCTCGCCGAGTTCGGGGCGCTCCCCAAGGGCCACGCGCGCGTGAACCAGATCTGCAACTGGATCCACGACCACATCGCCTACCAGCCCGGCTCCAGCGACGGCGAGACGACCGCCCACGAGTCGCTCCTGAAGCGCGCCGGCGTCTGCCGCGACTTCGCGCATATCGGCGCCGCCTTCTGCCGGGCGCTCGGGATCCCGGCCCGGTTCGTGAGCTGCTACGCCCACGGCCTCGTCCCGAGCGACTTCCACGCGGTGTTCGAGGCCTATCTCGACGGGCGCTGGTGGCTGTTCGACGCCACCCGGCAGGCCGACCTCGACGGGCTAGTGCGGATCGGCGTCGGGCGCGACGCCGCGGAGATCGCCTTCTCGACGCCCTTCGGCAGCATGCAGCCGGTCAATCAGCAGGTCCGGATCCAGCGCGCGGACGGGCAGGGCAGCCCGATGCCGCGCACGGTGGACGCCATCTCGACCGAGATCCCGGCGCCGCACGCCGGAGCGGCCTGAGCGCGGATCCGGCCGGGATCACGTCGTCCTGTGATCCCGTGATCCCGGCCGCGGCGAAGCGGGTGCCGGTGCAGGACGCCCGATCCCGGCCTGCGTCGGCGAAGAGCGGGACACGGGCTCCATTCGATCAGGCCCGCGACGCCGCCACGGACGCGCGCCGGACCCGCCGTTCCGCGCGTGCGAGGACCGCGCGGCGCGCAAGCAGATTGGCGCGCCGGACCTGCCGCGGCGGCGGCGCGACATGTCGTTCCGCCCGTCGGTCGGCGTATTGCCGGCGCCGGTCCCGCGCAGGGATAGTGATACAGCGACTTTCCGGGTGCCGGATTGCCGCGTCCCGCCCGGATCGCGGCCGGTAGATCCTCGGCTTGCCCGAAGACAAGTTGCGTCTCGGAGAAGCGTCTCGTCAGCGCCGCGCCATTGTCCTTCATCTTGTCGTCGCCGCCGAAATGGCCGCAAGCGTGGCTGTGGCGGGGTCGCAACACCGTAAAACGATCCCCGCTCCGCCCCGAGACCTGCCCGTAAACGCCGCGATCCCGCCATAGTCCGGGCCCACCTCAACATCCGCGGTAAACGGCAAATTCGACAACGGTTTACCGTTCGGAAACGAGGACTTCCCGAGCACGCGGACGGATCTCCCGGCGCCTCGCGAACGGCGACGCGCCGCGGTTCAACGCACCCTCGGGATCGGCTGCGAAGGCTTGGTCTGAAGTCATGGTGACGCGTTTGAACGACAAGTCGAAGCTGCCGAGTCGCCACGTCACGGAGGGGCCCGACCGCGCCCCGCACCGCTCCTACCTCTACGCCATGGGCCTGACCCGCGAGCAGATCCACCAGCCGCTGGTGGGTGTCGCCTCCTGCTGGAACGAGGCCGCGCCCTGCAACATCTCGCTGATGCGCCAGGCGCAGGCGGTGAAGAAGGGCGTCGCCGCCGCCAACGGGACGCCGCGCGAGTTCTGCACGATCACCGTCACCGACGGCATCGCCATGGGCCATGGCGGCATGCGCGCGTCGCTGCCGTCGCGCGAGGTCATCGCCGACTCGGTCGAGCTGACCATGCGCGGCCACGCCTACGACGCCCTCGTGGGCCTCGCGGGCTGCGACAAGTCGCTGCCCGGCATGATGATGGCGATGGTCCGGCTGAACGTGCCCTCGATCTTCATCTACGGCGGCTCGATCCTGCCCGGCTCGTTCCGCGGCAAGCCCGTGACCGTCCAGGACCTGTTCGAGGCGGTCGGCAAGGTCGCCGTCGGCGACATGAGCCTCGAGGACCTCGACGAGCTGGAGCAGGTCGCCTGCCCGTCGGCCGGCGCCTGCGGCGCGCAGTTCACCGCCAACACCATGGCGACCGTCTCCGAGGCGATCGGCCTGGCGCTGCCCTACTCGGCCGGCGCCCCGGCGCCCTACGAGATTCGCGACAAGTTCTGCGCCACCGCCGGCGAGAAGGTGATGGAGCTCCTGGAGAAGCGCATCCGCCCGCGCGACATCGTCACCCGCAAGGCGCTGGAGAACGCCGCCACGGTGGTGGCGGCCTCGGGCGGCTCCACCAACGCGGCGCTGCACCTGCCGGCGATCGCCCACGAGTGCGGCATCGAGTTCACCCTGTTCGACGTGGCCGAGATCTTCCGGCGCACCCCATACATCGCCGACCTGAAGCCCGGCGGGCGCTACGTCGCCAAGGACATGTTCGAGGTCGGCGGCATCCCGCTGCTGATGAAGACGCTCCTCGACCACGGCTTCATGCACGGCGACTGCCTGACGGTCACCGGCCGCACCATCGCGGAGAATATGGACCGGGTGACCTGGAACCCGGACCAGGACGTGGTCTACCCGGCGAACCGGCCGATCACCCCGACCGGCGGCGTCGTCGGCCTCAAGGGCAACCTCGCCCCCGAGGGCGCGATCGTGAAGGTCGCCGGCATCCCGGCCGAGAAGCAGGTCTTCACCGGCCCGGCCCGCGTGTTCGACGGCGAGGAGGCCTGCTTCGCGGCCGTGCAGGCCCGCAGCTACGAGGAGGGCGACGTCCTCGTGATCCGCTACGAGGGCCCGCGGGGCGGCCCCGGCATGCGCGAGATGCTGTCGACCACCGCGGCCCTCTACGGCCAGGGCATGGGCGACAAGGTCGCGCTGATCACCGACGGGCGCTTCTCGGGCGCGACCCGGGGCTTCTGCGTCGGGCATGTCGGCCCCGAGGCCGCCGTGGGCGGCCCGATCGGGCTGCTGCGCGACGGCGACGTCATCACCCTCGACGCGATCCAGGGCACGCTCAGCGTCGCCCTGTCGGACGCGGAGCTGGCCGAGCGACGCAAGGCCTGGACCGCGCGGCCCAACACCGCGACCTCCGGCTACCTCTGGAAATACGCGCAGGGCGTCGGCCCGGCCCTGTACGGCGCCGTCACCCATCCGGGAGGTGCCAAGGAGACGCAGAGCTATGCGGACGTCTAGGACTGACCTCAGCCGGCGCAGGGCGCCGGCCGGGGCCGATCCCGGTCGGTTCCGGTCCGTCGGCCGGCTCGCGGTCGCGACCTGGGCGCTCGCCCTGGTCGCGCTGCCGGTCGCGCCGTCGCGCGCCCTCGACGCCAATGTCCGCACGCCCGTGCAGGTCCCGGTCGCCGACAAGAGCTACCGCTCGGCCAAGGACGCGCTGCGCGCCGGCATGCGCGAGTACAATGCCGGCGACAAGCAGGGCGCCGCCCGCGCGCTGGAGTACGCGGCCGGCCAGGGCCACGCCCTTGCGCTGTGGAAGCTCGGCCGGATGTACGCCGACGGCGACGGCGTCCCGCACGACGACCTGAAGGCGTTCGAGTTCTTCTCGCGGATCGCCGACGCCAGCACCGATGACGGGCCCGATCCGCAGAACTCGGCGGTCCTGGGCAGCGCCTTCACGGCTCTGGGCACCTACTTCCTGGAGGGGATCAAGGGCACCTACGTGCGCCCCAATCCCGAGCGCGCCTACGACATGTTCAACTACGCGGCGTCCTACTACGGGGACCCCAACGCGCAGTACAATCTCGCCCGGCTCTACCTCGACGGCACCGGCGTCGAGGCCGACCCGCGGCAGGCCGCGCGCTGGTTCAACCTCGCCGCCGAGAAGGGCCACCACCCGGCGCAGGCGCTGCTCGGCGACATGCTGGTCAACGGCCTGGGCGGCATCCCGGTCCAGCGGGTGCGCGGCCTGATGTGGCTCTCGCTCGCCCGGGAAGGCGCCGAGAGCCGCAAGGACGACTGGATCGTCGCGCTCTACGAGAAGAACTGGGCGGCCGCCAGCGAGGACGATCGCGCCGAGGCGCAGACGCAGCTTCAGACCGTGGGCTCGATCCGCAAGCGGCGCTGAGCCGCCCTCGACTGTGCAAGCGGCGCTGAGCGGCCTCAGCTCTTCGCCGCGGCGATCGCCGCGGTGAAGGACGGCCGCTCCAGCGTCGCCGCGACCCAGTCGGCGAGCTTCGGCCACCGGGCGCCGTCGACCGCGACCTTGGCTAGCCGCAGGTTGTGGAACGGCGCCGCCACGGCGATGTCGGCGATGCCGAACCGGCCGCCGACGAGGTAGGGCCCGTCGATCTGCGATTCGAGGTAGTCGAACAGCGGCGGCAGCGCCGTGTCGACGGTCCGCTGCGCCAGGGCCTCGTCGCCCTCGACCTTGAACAGGCGGGGCTTGAGGAAGCGCTCGACGAACGGCACCAGCACCTGCCGGGTCAGCTCGCACTCGCCGAACTTGTCGAACCAGCGGGCGCGGGCGGCGTCCCGCGCGTCCTCGGGGATCAGCGCGGGCGCCGGATGCAGCCGCTCGAGATAGTCCACGATGGCGCTCGAATCGGCGAGGCGATACCCGGCATCCTCCATCGCGGGGATCTTCCCCATCGGGCTCGCCGCCCGGAAGCCGGGATCCTGCGCGTGGAAGCCGACCGGGCGGTGCTCGAAGGCGACGCCCTTCTCGTAGAGCGCCGCGAGCACCTTGCGCACGTAGGGCGACACGCTGCTGCCGTAGATGATCATCGTCGTTCCCCCGATCGCGGCTCTAACCGGCCGCCAGTTCCGCCGTGACCGGCACGTGGTCCGACGGCTTGTCGAGCCCGCGCATGTGCTTCTGGACCGAGGCCGAGACCAGGCGGTCGCCGGCCTGGGGCGAGAGCAGCAGATGGTCAATGCGGATGCCGGCATTCCGCTGCCAGCACCCGGCCTGATAGTCCCAGAAGGTGTAGAGCCCGTCGCGCGGGTCGCAGGCGCGCAGGGCGTCGGTGTAGCCCTCGGCGAGGATCGCCCGGAACGCGGCCCGGGTCGTCCCGAGGAACAGTGCGTCCGAGCGCCACGCCTCCGGATCGGCCGCGTCGGCCGCCTCCGGGATGACGTTGTAGTCGCCCGCCAGCACCACCGCGATCTCGTCGTCCAGCAGCGCCCGGGCGTGGAGCCGCAGCCGCTCCATGAAGGCGAGCTTGTACGGGTATTTCGGGCTGTCCACCGGGTTGCCGTTCGGCAGGTAGATCGACGCCACGCGCACCGGGCGGCACTCCGCGCCCGAGATCAGCGCCTCGATGTAGCGGGCCTGCTCGTCGGCGGCGTCGCCCGGCAGCCCGCGCCGGATCTCCGACATGGCCAGCGGCGCCCGGACCAGCAGCGCCACGCCGTTATAGGCCTTCTGGCCCAGCGTCTCGACAGCGTAGCCCGCCGCCTCGATGTCGGCGCGCGGGAAGGCCTCGTCCTGGCATTTCAGCTCCTGCAGGCAGACCACGTCGGGCCGCGCCTCCTCCAGGAAGCCGAGGAGGTGCGGGAGCCGCTGCTTGATCGAGTTGACGTTCCAGGTGGTGATCCGCATCGCCTCGCTTCCGGTCGCCGCCCGGCCGTCATCCGCGCTTCGCGTCGCGCTGACAAGGCCATCCCGGCGCAAGGACGGGGAAGTAGGGTCGACGGATGAACTGGTTCGAGCCGGTGTCGGCTTATTGCGAGCGGGGCGGCCCGGACTTCTGGGCCGAGCCCGCGAACGCGCTGTCGAACGCGGCCTTCCTGCTGGCCGCCGCCGCCGCCGCGCGGCGCGCCGCCGTCACCGATCCGCCGGACCGGACCTGCCTCGGGCTGGCGGCCCTGATCGCCGTGGTGGGCGTCGGCTCGTTCCTGTTCCACACCCTGGCGGTCTACTGGGCGATGCTCGCGGACGTCGTCCCGATCGCGCTATTCATCTACGCCTATCTCGCGCTGGCCCTCTCGCGGTTCCTGCGCTTGGCGCCGGTCCGGGTCGCGGCGGCGACGGGCGGCTTCGCGCTCCTCGGATTCGCGCTCACGCCCCTGCTCGACGGGCTGACCGGCCTCGACGTCGCGCGGCTCACCAACGGCTCGGTCGACTACCTGCCCGCCCTGCTGGCGCTGTTCGGCGTCGCCTGGGCGGCCGCGCGGCGGCCGGAGGAGCGCTTCGTCGGGACCGGGCGGCCTGCGCGCTGCTGCCGACCGGGACGCACCCGCTCTGGCACCTGCTGAACGCCGTCGTCCTGTACGCCCTCGTGGCGACGGCGATCCGCCACCGGGAGACCGCCGGATGACACGCCCCGCGGTCCCGGGCCAATTCCTTGCGGGCGGGGCGGAATTCTTGCAGAAGTGCGCCGCATCGGGCGCCCGGCCCATCGCGGTCGCCCGGGCACGGAAGGGGTCATGACAGTGAGCTTTCGCCTCGGGATCGCCGGACTCGGGACCGTCGGTGCGTCCGTGGTCCGGATGGTCGAGCGCCGCCGCGCCGCCTTCGCTGCGGCGGGCCTCGACATCCGCGTCACCGCGGTCTCCTCGCGCGACCGTGGCCGGGACCGCGGCCTCGACCTGTCCGGCATCGCGTGGTTCGACGATTCGGTGGCGCTCGCCCGGTCGGAATCCGTGGACTGCGTGGTCGAGCTGATCGGCGGCGCCGAGGGACCGGCCAAGGCCGTGGTCGAGGCGGCGCTCGCGGCGGGCAAGCCGGTGGTGACCGCCAACAAGGCGCTGCTGGCCCGTCACGGCGCCGCCCTGGCCGCGCAGGCCGAGGCGAAGGGCGTGGCCCTCGCCTTCGAGGCGGCGGTGGCCGGCGGCATCCCGGTGATCAAGACCCTGCGCGAGGGCCTGCCGGGCAACGCGGTCTCCCGCGTCTACGGGATCCTCAACGGCACCTGCAACTACATCCTCAGCCGCATGGAGCGCGAGGGGCTGACCTTCGAGGCCTGCCTGAAGGACGCGCAGGCCCTGGGCTACGCCGAGGCGGACCCGACCTTCGACGTCGAGGGGTTCGACACCGCGCACAAGCTCGCGATCCTGACGAGCCTCGCCTTCGGGACCGTCGTCGACGCCGACGGCGTGTCGGTCGAGGGCATCTCCCGGGTGCAGCCCCTCGATCTGCGCATGGCGGACGAACTCGGATACCGGATCAAGCTGCTCGGCGTCGCGCAGGCGACCGAGTCCGGCATCGAGCAGCGGGTCCACCCGACCATGGTGCCGAAATCCTCGGCGATCGCGCAGGTCATGGGCGTGACCAACGCCGTGACGATCGACGCGGACGCGGTGGGCGAGCTCACGCTCATCGGTCCCGGCGCCGGCGGCGAGGCCACGGCCTCCGCGGTGGTGGCCGACATCGCCGACGTGGCGCGCGGCGTGATCCGCCCGACCTTCGGCGTTCCGGCCGCGGCGATGCGCGCCAGCGAGCGCGTGGAGATGCAACGTCACGAGGGCGGCTACTACATCCGCCTCACCGTCCATGACCGCCCGGGCGTCGCGGCCGGCGTCGCGCAGCGGATGGCCGAGCGATCCATCTCCCTGGAGAGCATCCTGCAGCGCCGCGTCGAGGGGCCGGAGACCGATCCGCGCGGCCGCTCCGGCCGGCCGGTGCCGCTGGTGCTGATCACCTACGCGGCGACCGAGGGCAACATCCGCGACGCCCTCGACGCCATCGGCGCCGACGGGCTGCTGGCGGAGCCGCCGCAGCTGATCCGGATCGAGCGTGAATAACAGTGCATACGGTCGCGTGACCCCCCACCGCTTGATGCAGGATAGTGGGCTTTAGCGAACCGGCGTATACGCTGCGCGGCCGTCATCCGACGGTATCCATCCGGGATCCGACCCCAAGATCGGACCCGGCCAGAGGCAGGAAACCATGGAAGAGGCCCCCAAGCCGGCATCGCGCGGCGTCCCGCGCACGCTCGCCCTCGAACTGGCCCGCGTGACGGAGCGTGCCGCCATCGCCGCCGCCCGATTGCGCGGCCAGGGCGACGAGAAGGCGGCCGACCAGGCCGCGGTCGACGCGATGCGCGACGAACTCAACGGCCTGCCGATCCGCGGCACCGTGGTGATCGGGGAGGGGGAGCGCGATCAGGCGCCGATGCTGTTCATCGGCGAGCAGCTCGGTCTCGGGGAAGGGCCCGAGGTCGACATCGCGGTCGATCCGCTTGAGGGCACGACCCTCTGCGCCAAGGACATGCCGGGTGCCATCGCCGTCATGGCGATGGCCGAGCGCGGCTCGCTCCTCGCCGCGCCGGACGTCTACATGCAGAAGATCGCGATCGGGCCCGGCTACCCGCCCGGCCTCGTCGATCTCGACGCCAGCCCGACCGACAACATCGCGGCGCTGGCCCGGGCCAAGGGCGTCGACCCGAAGCAGATCACCGCGCTGATCCTCGACCGGCCGCGCCACGCGGCGCTCGTGGCCGAGGTGCGGGCGGCCGGCGCGGCGGTCCGCCTGATCTCGGACGGCGACATCGCGGGGATCATCTTCACGGCGAGCCCCGAGGAGACGGGCATCGACCTCTATCTCGGGACCGGCGCGGCGCCCGAAGGCGTGCTGGCGGCCGCCGCGATGCGCTGCATCGGCGGCCAGATGCAGGGACGCCTGATTCTCGACACCCCGGACCGGCGACGCCGGGCCGCCGAGATGGGCATCGAGAATCAGGACCGGAAATACGACCTGACCGAGCTCGCGAGCGGCGACGTCATCGTGGCCGCCACGGGCATCACGGACGGGGCTCTCCTGCGCGGCGTGCGCTTCCGGCCGGACAAGATCCAGACCGAGACCCTGGTGTACCGGTCCGAGGCCGGGACGGTCCGCCGGATCCTCGGCGAGCACCGGCGCGGGCTGACCTGAACCGGCGGACCGCCGGTCCCGGACCGGCGGCGCTCGGGCGGTGGGCCCGGCCCGGCCTCAGTTCAGCACCACCACCTTGCTGCCGACGCCGACCCGGCTGAACAGGTCGATCGCGTCCTGATTGATCATCCGGATGCAGCCCGACGACACGCTCTTGCCGATGGAGAAGGGCTCGAGGGTTCCGTGGATGCGGAACAGCGTGTCCTTGTTGCCCTGCCAGAGGTACATCGCGCGGGCGCCGAGCGGATTGCGCAGACCGCCGGCGACGCCGAGGCCGCTCTGCAGCTTGTCGACCTCGCTGGCGAGCTTCGGGCTGCGGGCGATCATCTCCTTCGGCGGATACCAGTCCGGCCACGCCTGCTTGGAATTCACCGTCGCGGTGCCCGACCACGAGAAGCCCTGCTTGCCGACGCCGACGCCGTAGCGGCGGGCCCGGCCGTTCGCCTCGACCAGGGTAAGCTGGTGGGCCCGCGGGTCGACGATGATCGTCCCCGGCTCGTAGGGACCGTGATAGGCGATCTCCTGACGGAGGAACGCGGGGTTCATCTTCTTGTAATTGAACGCCTGGACCGGGAACACGTCGTCCGTGATCGGGCCGTAGATCTTGGCGTAGTCGATCGGCTCGTTGTCGGGCGCGCGGAGCACGGCCTTGGCCTTCGCGGCCTCCAGCGGCGAGAGCCCCTCGGCCGGGGGCGCGCTGCCCGGGCGTGCCGGGACCGTCGGGTCCGTCTCCAGGTTGGCGGCCGGCGGCGGCGCGACCGGGGCCTGCGCGGGGGGCGGCGGGGGTGCCGGGCGCACGAAGTCGGTGCGGCCGGTATAGGGCAGGTAGCGGCCGCCGCGACGCACGTACAGCGCGCCGTTCTGATCCTGGTAGAGCTGATTGTCGTCGCCGAACCCGTCGATCCCGGCGTCGCCCACGGGGCCGCGGCCCTGGGCGTGCGCGGCGGAGACGAGGGCGAGGACCGTGAAGCCGGCCAGGAGAAGGCGACGGATCGGGGCGGACATGGTTCGAATTCCTCGGGAGGCGCCGCCGGGGCTTGCCGCGACGCGCAGGCGAGCGGGCCGGCACGAAGTCGCGGCACAGCTCATCCCGGGGCTTAGCAAAGGTCGCGCTTTACCGCCAAGTTGCCGACGGTCATCGAGGGCAACTTACAGGGTCTTCCGGGTCGTTTCTCGCCGCGTGTGTTGCCCTCGTGCAGCAACGATTTCGGCCGCGCCGCTCACCGATCCGTGAGGGCGCCGGGCGAGCGCCCGTTTACTCGGCAGGCCTGCCTCGCCGAGCGGCAGCGACTCGGCGCCAGCGACTTGGCGGATTGCGGTTCGGCCGCGGCGCCGCGACGGCCGAGCGATCCGGTCGGCGGGCGTCCGTCCGGGATGGCACGCTTGCTGCATTGCCCAGTCAGCCGCGCCTGCTGCGGCGGCGGAGCAACGACGCTCCAAACAGCGGACGGTGTAAGTCCGGATCCCCGGCATGAGCGACCGCACGGCGGTTCGCCCACTTACGACGAGCACCAGCTATGGCCAGCTTCAAAACGGTGATGAAGTCGGGTCACCCCCCGACGCTGTTCGCGGCATTCCTCTACTTCGATTTCTGCTTCGCCATCTGGGTCCTGAACGGCGCCATGGGCCCGTTCATCACTGAGACCTACAAGCTGACGCCGGCCCAGACCGGCTTCATGATCTCGCTACCGATCCTCGCCGGTGCGCTGATGCGCTTCCCGCTCGGCGTCTTGGCCCAGTATATCGGCCGCAAGAACGCCGCGATCACCGAGATGGTCGTGATCATGCTGGCGATGGCCTACGGCTATCTGTTCGTCTCCTCCTACAACGACGTGCTCGCCATGGGCGTGCTGCTCGGCATCGCCGGCGCGTCCTTCGGCGTCGCGCTCTCCCTCGGCTCCGGCTGGTTCCCGCCGGAACACAAGGGGCTGGCGATGGGCATCGCGGGCGCCGGCAATTCCGGCACCGTGCTGGCCGTGCTGTTCGCCCCGCCGCTGGCCCAGGCCTACGGCTGGCAGACCACCTACGCCTTCGCGGGCCTCGTGATGCTGCTGCCGCTGGCGGTCATGATCGTGCTCGCCAAGGAGCCGCCGGATTGCGAGCACCAGTCCTTCAAGGAGCACGTCTCCTGCCTGTTCACGAAGGACGGCTGGGCGTTCTCGCTGATCTACGTCATCACCTTCGGCGGCTTCATCGGCCTGTCGAACTTCCTGCCGACCTTCTTCTACGAGCAGTTCGCGGTGACGAAGGTCGAGGCCGGGCGGCTGACGATGCTGGCGGCCTTCATGGGCTCCGGCATCCGGATCGTCGGCGGCTACTTCGCCGACCGCATGGGCGGCATCGCGGTGCTGTCGGTGGTGCTGCTGGCGGCGATCGCGACCCTGCTCTCGCTGACCGCGACTCCGTCGCTGGCGCTCACGACGCTCCTGTTCATGCTGTGCTTCGCGGCGCTCGGCGCCGGCAACGGCGCGCTGTTCCAGCTCGTCCCACTGCGCTGGCCCACCAACACGGCGGTGGCCGGCTCGATGATCGGCGAGATCGGCGCGCTCGGCGGCGCGATCCTGCCGAACGTCATGGGCCTGTCGAAGCAGTATACCGGCTCGTTCTCGCTGGGCTTCGTCGGCTACGCCATCTTCACCGCGATCGTGCTCGGTTGCCTCGCCCTCTGGCAGCGCAAATGGGTCGGGAGCTGGGTCGGACCGCGCGGCAAGGCGCTCGGCAAGGCGATCGGCGCCCCGACCGAGGCCGAGCAGGGTCAGCTCCGGCCCGCGACGGCCTGATCGGCGCCGCGGCGCCTGCCGGCCGCGACCGACACGAGACGGGGGCCCGGGCGGCCCCCGTTTTCAGTTGCACCCCGTGGAATGAATTCACGTGCCGGATGCACGTCGGCGGTTGCGTTCCGCCGCGCGACGCGTTTGAATAATGCATTACGAAAGAGCGCCCGGTCCGAGAGCCGAGGTGCCCGGCGACCGCGCGAGGCGGCGCCCCCATGGGAGGAACGGTCGATGTCGAAGCGCTTCAGCGCCACGAACGGCGTGCTCGGCCTGCTCTGTCTGATGTACTTCATCACGTACCTGGACCGGGTGAACATCGCCACGGCCGGTGCGGAGATCATGCGCGATTTCGGCATGTCGAAGACCGATTTCGGTCTGATCCTGTCGGCCTTCGCGTACCCCTACGCGATCTTCCAGGTGATCGGCGGCTCGGTCGGCGACAAGTTCGGCGCCCGGCGCACGCTGCTCGCCTGCGGGGTGATCTGGGCCTCGGCGACCATCCTGACCGGCATGGTCGGCGGCCTCGTCAGCCTGTTCCTGGCGCGCGTCCTGCTCGGCTTCGGCGAGGGCGCGACCTTCCCGACCGCCACCCGCGCCATGCAGAACTGGACGGCGCCCGGCCGGCGCGGCTTCGCGCAGGGCATCACCCACGCCTTCGCGCGGCTCGGCAACGCGGTGGCGCCCCCGATCGTGGCGTTCCTGATCTACCATTTCGGCTGGCGGACGAGCTTCGTCATCCTCGGCGCGGTGAGCTTCGTCTGGGTCGCGATCTGGTGGCTGTACTTCCGCGACGACCCGTCCGAGCATCCGGCGATCACCGAGGCCGAGCTCGCGACGCTGCCGCCGCCCCGCCAGGTCGGCGCGAAGCAGAGCGTGCCGTGGGGCGCCCTGACGCGCCGGATGCTGCCGGTCACCGTCACGTATTTCTGCTACGGCTGGACGCTATGGCTCTTCCTCGGCTGGCTGCCGAGCTTCTTCAAGGAGAACTACAGCCTCGACCTGAAGAATTCGGCCCTGTTCGCCTCGGGCGTGTTCTTCGCCGGCGTCGTCGGCGACACGGTCGGCGGCCTGCTCAGCGACTCGATCCTGCACCGCACCGGCAAGGTGAAGCTCGCGCGCCTGTCGGTGATCGTGATCGGCTTCCTCGGGGCGGCCGCGAGCCTCGCGGGCGTGTTCATGACCCGGGACCTGACCCTCGTGGCGCTGCTCCTGTCCTCCGGCTTCTTCTTCGCGGAACTGGTGATCGGACCGATCTGGTCGGTGCCGATGGACATCGCGCCGAAATACGCCGGCACCGCCAGCGGCCTGATGAACACCGGCTCCGCCGTGGCGGCGATCGTCTCGCCGATCGTCTTCGGCGTCATCGTCGACGTGACCGGGAGCTGGACGCTGCCCTTCGTCGGCTCGATCGGCCTGTGCCTGCTCGGCGCCGCGCTTGCCTTCACCATGCACCCCGAGCGGGAATTCGTGGATCCCGTCACGCCGCCGGTCGGCCCCGCGGCCACCGTCCCGGCCGGGGAGTAGCGCGCGATGGCGGAGACGATGAAGCGGTCCGGTCCGCTCGCCGGGATGCGGGTGATCGAGCTCGCCCACATTATGGCCGGGCCGGTCTGCGGGCTGATGCTCGCCGACATGGGTGCGGAGGTGATCAAGGTCGAGAAGAGGGAGGGCGACGACACCCGTCGCACCGTCCCGCCCGCCCTCGAGGGCGAGAGCGCAGCCTACATGATGATGAACCGCGGCAAGCGCGGACTCAGCCTCGACCTGAAGGATCCGGACGGCGTCGCGGTCCTGCGGCGCCTGCTCAAGGGCGCGGACGCCCTGATCGAGAACTACCGCGGCGGCACGATGGAGCGCCTCGGGATCGGGTACGAGACCCTCAAGGTCGAGTTCCCGGAGCTGGTCTACTGCTCGCTCTCCGGCTTCGGCCGCACCGGTCCCTACGCCGACCGGGCCGGGTTCGACCTCGTGGCGCAGGGCATGAGCGGCCTCATGTCGGTGACCGGGGAGGGGCCCGGGCGGCCGCCGATGAAGTGCGGGCCGCCGGTCACCGACATCACCGCGGGCATCCTGGCCGCCATGGGCATCCTCGCCGCCTACGCGAACCGGCTCCGCACGGGCCGGGGCCAGGCGGTCGACACGTCGCTGTTCGAGGCCGGCATCACCCACACCTACTGGCAGTCGGCCATCGCCATGGCGACCGGGATCGCGCCCGGGCCGATGGGCTCGGCCCATCCGCTGAACGCCCCCTACGAGGCCTTCGAGACCGCCGACGGCTGGATCACGATCGGCGCGGCCAACCAGACCAACTGGCTGCGCCTGCTCAAGGCCATCGGCGCCGACGACCTCGCGGAGGATCCGCGCTTCGCGGTCAACCGCGACCGGATGGCCAACCGGCACGCGCTCGCCGCGACCCTCGCGCCGATCTTCCGGGCCCACGGCTCGGCCGAGTGGCTCGCCCGGCTGGAAGCCGGCGGCGTCCCGGCCGGCCCGGTCCTCGACGTGAACGCGATGCACCGGGACCCGCAGACCCTCGCCCGCGAGATGGTGGTCGAGGTCGATCACCCGCGGGTCGGCCGCATGAAGACGCTCGGCCTGCCGGTGAAGTTCTCCGAGACGCCGGGACGCGTGCACGGGCCGGCCCCGTTGCTCGGCGAGCATTCCCGGGCGATCCTGGCGGAGGCCGGCTACGCGCCGGCCGAGATCGACGCGCTGATCGCGCGGGGCGTGGTCCGCGAGACCGCGGCCTGACGCCGCCACCCGGAGACGCCGCGCATGACCGCCAAGCCCGCGACCGACGAGTTGCTGTTCACCACCGACGAGGCCGGCATCGCCCGCATCGTCCTGAACCGTCCGCAGGCGCGCAACGCGCTGACCTTCGCGATGTATCAGGGCCTGATCACCTGCTGCGAGGCGATCGCCGCGAACCCGGCGGTCAAGGCGCTGATCATCACCGGCGCGGGCGACAAGGCCTTCGCGGCCGGGACCGACATCGCCCAGTTCCGCGACTTCAGCACCGCCGAGGACGCGCTGGGCTACGAGCGCTTCATGGACAGGGTGCTGGGCTCCCTGGAGCGGCTGCGGGTGCCGACCATCGCGGCGATCGCCGGGGCCTGCACCGGCGGCGGCGCGGCCATCGCGGCCGCCTGCGACCTGCGCATCGCCACGCGCGACGCCCGCTTCGGCTTCCCGATCGCCCGCACCCTCGGCAACTGCCTGAGCCAGGGCAATCTCAAGCGGCTCTCCGGCCTGATCGGCCCGGCGCGGGTCAAGGACATCATCTTCACCGCCCGCCTCGTCGGCGCCGAGGAGGCGCTCGCCATCGGCCTCGTGGGCGAGGTGGTCGACGATCGGATCGCGCTCACGGAGCGGGTCGATACGCTGGCCCAGCTCTTGGCCAACCACGCGCCGCTGACCATGCAGGCGACCAAGGAGGGGCTGCGGCGGCTCGCCGAGGAGGAGGCCGGCGCCGAGGGCGCGCCGCATCCCGGCGATGACCTGATCCTCATGTGCTACATGAGCCAGGATTTCCGCGAGGGCATGGAGGCGTTCCTCGGCAAGCGCCCGCCCAACTGGACCGGGCGCTAGGGCCGCACCGGAGGGTGTTGCGACGGTCCGGAGGGAAGGCGTCTTCGGTGTCGAGACAGAGGCGCCATGCCCCCTTTCCCGGGCGGGAGAGGGTTGGGGTGAGGGACGAGAACGTTCAGGATCAAGCGCGCGATCCTCCGTCGACGACGCGCCTCGTCCGGAGAGACCTGATCCCTTACCCGGTCCCTCTCCCGCGCGGGAGAGGGGATCCGCGCCTCGTGCGGAGCAGGAATGGCGCTGGCCGCGCCGCTCAGCCCGGCAGCGCGCAGACATCGACCCAGGCGGCGCCGGTCAGCTCGGCCATCCGCGCCGGCGCGATCCGCACCGAGCTGTGGGTGCTGCCGGCCGCCGGCACCACCTCGTCGAACGCCCGCAGCGAGACGTCGCAGTAGACCGGCAGCGGCGTCAGCAGGCCGAAGGGGCAGACGCCGCCCACCGGATGACCGGTGAGCGCCTCGACCTCGCCGAGGTCGAGCATCCGCACCTTGCCGCCGAAGGCGGCCTTGGCCTTCCGGTTGTCGAGCCGCGCGTCGCCGCGCGTCACTACCAGGGCGACCTGATCGCCGACCCGGATCGAGAGCGTCTTGGCGATCTGGGCCGGGGCGACGCCGTGGCCCTCCGCCGCCTCGGCGACGGTCGCGGTGCTGGTCTCCAGCACGATGACCGCGATGTCGGGCGCCTTCTCGGCGAAGAAGGCGCGCACGGAGGCGAGGCTCATGGTTCGGTCCGAAGCTCGGGATCGGGGCGGGGCGGCGCGCGCGCTGCCATAGGCGGCTCCGGTCGCGCCGGCCAGCGCGCCGACGCGGGCCGCCGCTGCGCGGGACGCGGCGCTCGCGCGACCGCGTCCCCACGCGCGACAGGCCCCTCTCCGGGCGGAGAGGGGCCTGCCTCGCACGGGCCGGGTGGATCGACCTACCGCGTCGTCGTCAGCAGCAGGTCCGGCAGCCACATCGCGATGCCCGGCACGAGGCACAGGATCAGGATCGCCACCGCCATCAGGATCACGAAGGGCAGGGTGCCCCAGATGATGTCCGAGAGCGGGATGTCCGGGGCGATGTTCTTGATGACGAAGATGTTGAGGCCCACCGGCGGGTGGATCAGGCCCATCTCCATGGTGATGGTCATCACCACGCCGAACCACACGAGGTCGAACCCGGCGGCCTTGAGCGGCGGCAGGATGATCGGCGCCGTCATCAGGATGATCGAGACCGGCGGCAGGAAGAAGCCGAGCGCGATCACCAGCGCCAGGATGGTCACCAGCAGCACCCACGGCGAGAGCTGCATCGCGACGATCGCGGCGGCGGCCGACTGCGAGATGTGCAGGTAGCTCATCACGTAGGCGTAGAGCAGCGACATGCCGATGATGAGCATCAGCATGGTCGATTCCCGCAGCGTCGCCGTCAGGATCGGCGTGACGTCGCGGAACCGCCAGACGCCGTAGATCGCGGCGATCAGCGCCAGGGCCATCAGCCCGCCGAGGCCCGCGGTCTCGGACGGCGTGGCGTAGCCGCCGTAGAGCGCGACCATGACGCCGGTGAGCAGGACCACGAAGGGCAGGACCCGCGGCAGCGTCGAGAAGCGCTGCGCCATGCTGTACTGCTCGTCCGCCAGGATCGGCGAGGCCGGCCCGCCGCGCTCCAGGGCCACCTTCGCGGCGGCGTATTCCGAGCGGAAGCGCACCATCGACCACGCGGCGAACAGGCCCACGAGCAGGAGTCCCGGCCCGATGCCCGCGAGGAACAGCCGCCCGAGCGACTGCTCGGCCGCCACCGCGTACAGGATCATGGTGATCGAGGGCGGCAGCAGGATGCCGAGCGTGCCGCCCGCCGCGATGATCCCGGCCGCGAAGCCCGGCGAGTAGCCGCGCTTGCGCATCTCCGGGATGCCGGCCGAGCCGATCGCCGAGCAGGTCGCCGGGCTGGAGCCCGCCATGGCGGCGAACAGCGCGCAGGCGAAGACGTTGGCGATGCCCAGGCCGCCCGGGATGCGGTGCATCCAGGCGTGCATGGCCGTGTAGAGATCCTGGCCCGCCTTGGACCGCCCGATGGCCGCGCCCTTCAGGATGAAGAGCGGGATCGACAGCAGGGTGATGGAGGCCATCTCCTCGTAGACGTTCTGCGCCACCGTATCGAGGGAGGCGCCGGGCATGAACGCCACCATGAAGGCGAGCGCCACGAAGCCCAGCGCGAAGGCGATGGGGATGCCCGAGAGCATCGCCCCGAGGGTCGCGCCCGCGTACAGGAAGCCGATCGCGGCCGTGCTCATCGTTCAACCTTCGCGGAAACGGTCTGACCCATCGGGTCCGGTCCCCGGGGCGCGACCTCGGCCGCCCCGTGCATGTCGCGATTCACGTCGGCCCCGAGCCCGATCTTGGGCTGCGCCCAGCCGGCGGCCCGGGGCCCGTAGGCGAGGGCCTCGGCGATCTGGAGGACGAACTGGACGCACAGCAGGCTCATGCCGACCGACATCAGCGTGTAGGGGATCCAGAGGGGCGGCCCCCAGGTCGACTGCGAGACCTGCCCGTCGACCCACGCCTCGTGATCGAGGGACCAGCTCTTCCAGGCGAAGAACAGGCAGAAGGCGAGGCTGACGACGTCGGCCAGCAGGAGCCGGACCCGGTTGGCGGCGGGCGGGAGGAGGCCGGTCAGGGCCTCGATCGCGACGTGCCCGCGCTTGGCCTGCACGCCGGCCGCCGACAGGAAGGTGGCCCCGATGATGAGGTACACCGCCATCTCGTCCTGCCACTCCGTCGGCTCCTTCAGGAGGTAGCGGACGACGACGCTGTGGGTGAGGACGAGGCAGGCTGCCACCAGGCAGAGGCCGCCGACGGCCAGGATCACCTTGTTCAGGAGGCGCATGCCCCGATCGAAGGTGCCGAGGAGGCCCGGAAGGCGCGGTTCCTCGGCCCCGCGCGCCTCCGGAGCGGCCGTGGCCGCGTCGAAGCCGTGGCTCACGCGACCTGCTCCGCGAGCTTCAGCAGTTCCGCGCAGTTCGCGTTCTTGGCGGCGTAGTCCTTCCAGGCCGTGCTGCGGGCGAGATCCCGCCACTGGCCGAGGGACTTCTCGTCGACCTGGACGACCTTGGCGCCGGCCTTGGCGAAGATCTCCTCGACGCGGGTGTCGTCCTCCTTCGCGCCGGCCTGGCCGAAGGCCTCGAGCTCCGTGCCGACCGCCATGATCAGGTCCTGCTGCTCCTTCGGCAGGCCCGAGAACACGATCTTGGACATCATGATCGGCTCGAGCATGAACCAGTAGGAGCGCTCGCGCCCCGAGGTCAGCGCCTTGGACAGCTCCTCCAGGCGGAAGGAGATCAGGCTGGTGGAGGAGGTGATCACCGCGTCGCAGGCGCCGGTCTGCATCGCCGCGTAGGACTCGTTCGACGGGATCGAGAGGGTGGCCGCGCCGGCCTCCTTCATCATCATGTCCATCTCGCGCGAGCCGCCGCGGACCTTCATCCCCTTGGCGTCGGCCGGCGCCACGAGGGCGCGCTCCCGGCTCGCGACGCCGCCGGCCTGCCAGACCCAGGAGACCAGGATGATGCCCTTCGCGTCCAGGATCTCGGTGAGCTTGCGGCCGACCGGGGCCGCCTTCCACGCCACGGCCTGCGCGTAGGACGTCACGAGGGCGGGCATCAGGCCGATATTGAGTTCCGGAATCTCGCCGCCCGCGTAGGGGCTCGGGTAGAGCGACATGTCGAGCGCGCCCTTGCGCATGGCGCCGAACTGGGCGTTCGTCTTCATCAGCGAGGAGCCCGGGTAGACCTGGACGTCCAGGGCGCCCTTCGAGCGCTCGCCGACCATCTTGGCGAACTTCCGGCACATGCGGTCGCGGAAATCGCCCTCGTCGATCGTGCCGCCGGGGAACTGGTGGGACAGCTTCAGCGTCGTGGCCGCCTGCGCACTGTTCAGGCCGAACCGCAGGATGGCCGGTGCCGCGAGCGTGGCCGCGATCAGCGATCGACGAGTTGGCGTCATGGAGCTCTCCCGCACCGCAAACAACGCGGCGTAATTTTGTGCGCTGCAATAGTGCGGCGCCTCGTTGTATGCATGGAAAACCGGCTTGTATATTTTGTCAATGCTCCAGCATAATGTTCGCGCGCGCCGAACATCCGCCGGCCTTAAACGGCGGGGCGGCGCGCGACCCGTTCATCGGGGGAGGGAACGGCGGCATGAGCCACGCGCAGCGGCTGCGGCAGCGAATCGAGGATGAGATCGTCTCCGGCGAGCTCGCCTTGGGATCGCGACTCGACGAGAACCAGCTCGCGGCCCGCTTCGGGGTCTCGCGCACGCCCATCCGGGAGGCGCTGCTGCAGCTCGCCGTCACCGGCCTTGTGCAGACGAAGCCCCGGCGGGGAGCGATCGTCAGCGCGCCCGAGCCGCACCTGCTGCTCGCCATGTTCGAGACGATGGCGGAGATCGAGGCGGCCTGCGGCCGTCTCGCGGCGCGCCGGCTCGTCCCCGAGGACGCCGCCGCGCTGCGCGCCGCGCTGGAGGGCTGCCGCGCCGCCCTGGCCACCGAGGACACCGAGGCCTACTACGCCGAGAACTACGTGTTCCACACCGTCGTGTACCGGGCGAGCCGGAACGCCTTCCTGGCGGAGCAGGCGCTGTCACTCCACCGCCGCTTGGCCCCGTATCGCCGGCTGCAGCTGCGCGTGCGCCAGCGCCTGCCGCAATCGCTGGCCGAGCACGAGGCGATCGTCGCCGCGATCATCGCGGGCGACGAGGCCGGCGCCGCGGAGGCCCTCCGGGGCCACGTGATCGTCCAGGGCGACCGCTTCACCGATCTGGTGGCCGGACTGCGGGCGCCGAGCGCTGCCTGAGCGGCGGGGGGCGCGTCGCCCGCGATAATTGTGTCGACGGCCTGTCCGAATCCGGGCCCGGCCCGGGGATCGTTCCTTCATCCCGCCCTAACCCTGCCGGCAGGTCGGACTGCGTAGGTGTTCCGCCCGACTCGACCATAAGTTGCAGTCCCGGCATTGTCGATCCGGAGCCGGGGATCGATCATGCTGAAGGACGTCGTCAGGAGCGCGGGCCGTCGCGCGGGGGTGGATATCTTCCGGGCCAGCCGGGAAGCGTTCCGCTGGAGCCACACGGTCCACGACTACTATCCCGTCGTGCCGTCCGCGCGCTGGTCGCCGGGCCGAGCGCCGCACGGCCAGCTCAAGGCGGTGCTCGCCCGGTCGCACGCGGCCTACGACAGCTTCCTCACGGAACTCGAGACGCGGGCGGACCTGCTGCACAGCGTCCCGCACGACGCGCCCGTGACCGGCGGGGCGATACCCCACTGGAACAACACGTGGTTCACCGCCCTCGACGGCGCCGCCCTGATGACGATGCTGGCCTGGAAGCGCCCGTCTCGCTTCTTCGAGATCGGCTCGGGCTGCTCGACCTGCTTCGCGCGGCACGCGATCGACACCCTGAACCTTCCGACGCGGATCACCTCGATCGATCCGATGCCCCGCCGCGAGATCGACGCGCTCTGCGACTGGACCGTGCGCAGCCCGCTCGAGTCCTGCGATCTGAAGATCTTCGAGGAGCTGAAGGCGGGCGACATCCTCTTCTTCGACGGTTCGCACCGCTCCTTCGCGAACTCGGATGTGACGGTGTTCTTCTTCGAGGTGATGCCGCGCCTCGCACCGGGCGTGATCGTGCAGATCCACGACATCTTCATCCCGGACGACTACCCGTCCGCCTGGAACTGCCGATTGTACAACGAGCAGTACCTTCTGGCGGCGATGCTGCTGTGCGGCGCGCCGCCGTTCCGGGTGACCGTGCCGGTGATGTATATCTGCCAGGACCCGGCGATGAGCGCTCGGGTCAAGACGGTCTTCGCCGCCCGCGGCACCGGCCCCGACATCCCGTTTCTCTACGCGAACGATTCCCGCACGCCGGGCGCGTCGTTCTGGTTCGAGATGACCGGGACGCCCGGCTGATCGCGGGCGCGGTCTATCGCGGCTGAGGCTCAGGCGGTCTCCGCCGCACCGTAATTGGCGGCGATCACCGACTTCTTCCCGCGGATGTGCTCGCGCATCAGGACGGCCAGCGCCGCACCGTCCCGGGCGCGCAGCAGCGCGATCATGCGCTCGTGCTCGGAGACGGCGCGGGCCCACTGCTCTGGGGTCTGGTGGGCGGAGTAGCGCGACCGCTGGATCCGGCCGGACAGGCTCTCGTAGATGTTGGCGAGGATCGTGTTGCGGCTCGCCGCCATGATCCCCTCGTGGATGCGCCGGTTGTGGCTGAAGTAACCGGCCTCGTCGCCCGATTTCCAGGCCTCGACCATCGCGTCGTGGTCGACCACCAGGGCGTCGATGTCGGCGTCGGTGATCGTGCGGCAGGCGAGGTCACCGGCCGTCGCCTCGAGGCCGGCGATCACCTCCATCATCTCCTCGAGTTCGCCGTCCGAGATGCTGGCGACGCGCGCCCCGCGATTCGGGAGCAGTTCGAGCAGTCCCTCCGTCGCCAGGATCTTGATCGCCTCGCGGAGCGGCGTCCGCGAGATCCCGAAGCGCTCGGTCAGCTCGCTCTCGTTGATCCGCGCCTTCGGCTCCATCTCGCCGGACCGGATCAGTTCGCGCATGCGCTCGGCGACCTCATCGTGGAGGTAGCGGCGGCTGATGCCGATCCCGGGCTCGATTTTGTTCATGGTCCCCCGACACACGTCAGGTCAGTGCGACCTGTGGTCTATGTGTAGGTGCCCGGCAATGGAGTGTCGAGGCACGAGGGCCCGATCCAGCACGCGGGCCACATGTTCCGCCTGGAGACCCAGCCCGTCGTGGATCTGGTGACGGCAGCTCGTCCCGTCGGCCACCACGAGGTCGTCGGGCCCTGCGGCGCGCAGCGCCGGGAACAGCGACAGCTCCGCCATGGCGAAGGACGTCTCGATCGATTCCGGCCGGTAGCCGAAGGCGCCCGCCATCCCGCAGCAGCTCGACTCGATGACCCGCAGGTCGAGCCCCGGCACCGCCCGGAGCACCGTCTCGACCGAGCCCATGACGCCGAAGGATTTCTGATGGCAGTGGCCGTGCAGGTGCGCGACCCGGCCGCCCTGATCGGCCAAGGGCAGCGCGATGCGTCCGGCCGTCAGGTCGGCGGCCAGCAACTCCTCGAACAGGAACGACTGCTTGGCCAGCAGCGCAGCCTCTTCGCCGGGCAGGAGCGCCGCGAACTCGTCCCGGAAGGTGAGCAGGCAGGACGGCTCCAGGCCGACGACCCGTGCCCCCGCGCGCAGGAACGGCAGCAGCGCGTCGAGGGTGCGGCGCGCCTCCTGGCGCGCCCGGTCGGTCTGGCCGGCGGAGAGCCAGGTCCGGCCGCAGCAGAGGGGGCGCCGGCCGCGGGACGGGTAGACCCGGTGCAGCCGGTAGCCGGCCGCCTGTAGCACCCGCTCGGCCGCCTCGAGATTCTCCCGCTCGAAGGCCCGGTTGAAGGTGTCGCCGAACAGGATCACGTCGCGGAAATCGCCCGCGACGTCCTGCGCGTGGGCGGGCTCGCCCTGCTCGCTCCAGGGCCGGCGCCAGCGCGGCAGCGAGCGCTTGGCCGAGAGGCCGGCGACGCGCTCCGAGAGAGCGGCGAGGGCCGGGTACCGGTCCCGCAGGTTGAGGAGCGGCGCCAGCCGCGCGGCGGCCCCGGCGTAGAGCGGCATCGTCGCGATCAGGCGCTCCCTCAGCGGCAGCCCGTGGCGGGCGTGGTAATGGTGCAGGAACTCGATCTTCATTTTGGCCATGTCGACGCCGGTCGGGCACTCGCGGCGGCAGGCCTTGCAGGAGACGCAGAGATCGAGGGTGCGCTTCATCTCCGGGCTGGTGAAGGCGTCCTTGCCGAGCTGGCCCGAGATCGCGAGCCGCAGGGAATTGGCCCGGCCCCGGGTCAGGTGCTGCTCCTCCCGGGTTGCCCGGAAGGAGGGGCACATGGCGCCGCCGACGAGCTTCCGGCAGGTGCCGTTGTTGTTGCACATCTCGACGGCGGAGCCGAAGCCGCCCCAGTCCGACCAGTCGAGGGCGGTCTTCATCGGCGCCGACACGGCGTAGTCCGGCTTGAAGCGGAACAGGCTGCGATCGTCGAACTTCGGCGCCCGCACGATCTTGCCGGGGTTGAGCCGGTTGTCCGGGTCGAAGGCGTCCTTCACGGTCTCGAAGGCGCGGGTGAGCGTCGCGCCGAACAGCGGCTCGACGAATTCCGAGCGCGAGAGGCCGTCGCCGTGCTCGCCGGAATACGAGCCCTTGTAGCGGCGCACCAGCTCGGCGGTCTCCTCCGCGATCGCCCGCATCCGCCGGACGTCACCGGCCTCCTTCATGTCGAGGATCGGGCGGACATGCAGGCAGCCGACAGACGCGTGGGCGTACCACGTGCCGCGGGTGCCGTGCTTGGTGAAGACCTCCGTCACCGCGTCGGTGTAGTCGGCGAGGTGCTCCAGCGGGACGGCGCAATCCTCGATGAACGAGACCGGCTTCGCGTCGCCCTTCATCGACATCATGATGTTGAGGCAGGCCTCGCGCACCTCCCAGACGGATTTCTGGCGCGCGGGCTCGACGACCTCCACGACGGCGTCCGGGAAGCCGTGATCGGCCATGCAGGCGTCGAGGCGCTTCAGGTCGCGCCGGAGCGACGCGAGGTCGTCGCCGGCGAACTCCGTCAGCAGAAGGCAGTTCGGCTTGCCCTTGGTGATGTCGGCGAGCGTCGTGCGGAACAGCGGGATATCGGCGCCGAGCACGAGGACGTTGTTGTCGACCAGCTCGACCGCCACCGGGTCCAGGCCGACGATGTGCCGCGTCGTCTCCATGGCCGCCCGGAAGGACGGGAAGTGGCACACGCCCATCACGCGGTGTGTCGGTAGGCGCGAGAGCTTCAGCGTCACCGCGGTGGTCGCGGCCAGCGTGCCCTCGGACCCGACGAGCAGGTGCGCAAGGTTCGGCTGGGCCTCGATCAGCGAATCGAGGTTGTAGCCGCCCACGCGGCGCTGAACCTTCGGGTAGTGCGCCTCGATCTCGGCGCGGTGGTCCTCGGCGAGGCCGCGCATCCGCGCGGCGAGCGCCGCGGCCCGATCCGACCCGTTCACGCCCGGATGCGTGTTTCCGGTCAGGCCGAAGCCGAAGGCCTCGCCGTCGTGGAGCAGCGCCTCGATCGCGAGGACGTTGTCGCTCATCTTCCCGTAGCGCAGGGAGCGGGCCCCGCAGGAATTGTTGCCCGCCATGCCGCCGATGGTGCAGCGGGTGGCCGTCGAGGGCTCGACCGGGAAGAACCAGCCGTCGGCCTTCACCCGGGTGTTCAGGCGCTCCAGCACCATGCCGGGCTCGACGGTGATCGTGCCGGCCTCCGCGTCGAAGGCCAGGACGCCGTTGAAGTACCGCGAGCAGTCGACGACGAGGCCGGACCCGATCGGCTGGCCGTTCTGCGAGGTGCCGCCGCCACGCAGGATTACCGGGGCGCCGTGCTCGGCGGCGATGCGCAAGGTCGCGGCGATGTCGGCGGCGGAGCGCGGCAGCACCACGCCGGCGGGCATGATCTGGTAGATCGACGCATCGGTGCTGTAGCGTCCGCGCGTGAAGGCGTCGAAGCGCGCCTCACCCTGGAGCTGCTCCGCCAGCCGGCGCGGCAAACCGGCCTCGAGGCGCGCCGCTGCACGCGGCGCCGGGGCATCCGCCCTCGCTTCCGTCACGATCGATCCCTCCCGAGATGGGACGCGCCCACCCGCGGGGAAATGTATTCAAAATTCACTGCGGCGCAAATCGGCCGCGGTGTCACGCTGGTAACGGGCTGCCGGGGCCCGGTTCCGCGGTCGGCCTCGCGGGCTGCCGCGAACCTCGCCCGGCGCGCGGGCCGTCGCAGCCCCGCGTCCGCCCGTCGGGCGGGTTCTGGTAACGGCCTCAGTGGTTGTCCCGCGGCACCCCGGAGGCCTGCGCGACCTTCTGGAACTTCACCGCGCCCTTCAGCACCATGCCTTGATCGAGCTGGTCGACCTGATCGCGGTAGATCTCCTGCCAGGGCGTCTGCGTCGCCGGGTAGGGGTATCCGCCGCGCGCCGCCAGATCCGCGCGCCGGCGCGCGATCTCCTCGGCCGGGAGCAGGATGTCGGCGCTCCGGCGGTTGAGGTCGATCCGGATACGGTCGCCGCTTTGCAACAGGGCCAGCCCGCCGCCCGCGGCCGCCTCGGGAGACGCGTTCAGGATGGCGGGCGTGCCGGAGGTGCCGGATTGCCGGCCGTCGCCGATGCAGGGCAGCGAGGTGACGCCGCGCCGGATCAGGGCGCCGGGCGGCTGCATATTCACCACCTCGGCGGCGCCGGGATAGCCGATCGGACCGGCCCCGCGCATGATCAGGATCGTGTTCTCGTCGACGTCGAGCGCCGGGTCGTCGATCCGCGTGTGGTAGTCCTCGGGCCCGTCGAACACGATCACCCGCCCCTCGAAGGCCATCGGATCGTTCGGATTGCGCAGGTAGCGGGCGGCGAATTCCTCCGAGATCACGCAGGTCTTCATGATCGCGGAATCGAACAGGCTCCCCTTGAGATTGAGGAAGCCGGCGCGCTCCATCAGCGGCTCGCCGTAGGCGCGGATCACGTCGCGGTTCCAGCTGTGCCGCCCGCGGTAGTTCTCGCCGACGGTCCGGCCGTTGCAGGTCAGGGCACCCTCGTGGACCTTCCCGGCCTCGATCAGCTCGGCGAAGACCGCCGGCAGGCCGCCCGCGCGGAAATACTCCTCGCCGAGCCAGCGGCCGGCGGGTTGCATGTCCACGAGCAGCGGGATCTCGAACCCGACCCGTTCCCAGTCGTCGCAGCTCAGCGGCACGCCGATATGCTTGGCGATGGCGTTGATGTGGATCGGCGCGTTGGTCGAACCGCCGATCGCGGCGTTGGCCACGATCGCGTTCTCGAAGGCCTCGCGGGTCAGGATGTCAGAGGGCTTGAGGTCTTCCCAGACCATCTCGACGATCCGCTGGCCGGTGGCGTAGGCCGCCTGGCCGCGCTCGCGGTAGGGCGCCGGGATCGCCGCCGAGCCGGGCAGCGCGAGGCCGAGCGCCTCGGCGAGGGCGTTCATTGTCGAGGCCGTGCCCATCGTGTTGCAGTGGCCCGTGGACGGTGCCGACGACCCGACGATGTCCATGAACTGCTGGAAGTCGATATCGCCGGCGGCATGCCGCTCGCGCGTCTTCCAGACGATCGTGCCGGACCCGGTCAGCTCCTTCTGGAAGTAACCGTTGAGCATCGGTCCGACGTTCAGCGAGATCGCCGGGATGTTGACGGTGGCCGCCGCCATCAGACAGGCCGGCATGGTCTTGTCGCAGCCGGTCAGCAGCACGACGCCGTCGAGCGGGTAGCCGTACAGCACCTCGACCAGCGACAGGTAGGCGAGGTTCCGGTCGAGCGACGCGGTCGGCCGCTTCCCGGTCTCCTGGATCGGGTGGCAGGGAAACTCGAAGGCGACGCCGCCGGCCGCCGTGATGCCGTCCCGCACCCGCTTGGCGAGCTCGACGTGATGGCGGTTGCAGGGCGACAGGTCGGAACCCGTCTGGGCGATGCCGATCAGGGGCTTGCCCGACCGCAGCTCCTCCGGCGTCAGCCCGTAATTGAGGTAGCGCTCCAGGTAGAGGGCGGTCATGCCCGGGTTGTGCGGGTTGTCGAACCAGGCCTTCGAGCGCAGGTCGGGGGGCGTGATCCGGCGTTTGTCGCTCATGGTCGCTTCCTCGCATCCTGGGGCCGGCGCTGGCGGTCCGGCTCGTGTCTTCCGCTACCGCGGCGGGCGTCGCGGCCGCGGTCGCGGCGCCCTGAGCTCGATCTTGCAATACTCTGAGGATTGATCCGCCGCAGCATCTCCGGCGCTGGATTAATTTCAGGACAGCATCCGGGTGTCACCATCGATGGAAATGGCCTGCCCCGAGATCGTCCGGCCACGCGGCGAGCAGAGCAGCAGGATCTGGTCGGCGAGCTGCCGCGCCGTGACGTACTCCTTCACCGACACGAACGAGAACGCCCGCGCCTCCATGTCGGCGAAGCTCGTGCCCTGCTGCTGGGCCTTCGATTCGAGCACCCGGCGCTGGCGATCCCCGGCGACGAGACCCGGGAGGATCGCGTTCACCCGGATCCCCGCGCCGCCGAGCTCGATCGCCAGGGACTTGGTGAAGCCGATCACCCCCCACTTGGCGGCCGCGTAGGGGCTGCGCAGGGCGAAGCCGAACTTGCCCGCGGCCGAGGAGAGATTGACGATCGAGGCGTTGGCGCTCTGGCGCAGGTGCGGCACCGCCAGGCGCGCGCAGTTGAACTGGCTGGTCAAGCAGACCGTGAGGCAGCGATCCCACTCCTCGGGCGCGATCTCCTCGACCCGACCGGTCGGGCCGGCGATCCCGGCATTGTTGACGAGCACGTCGAGGCCGCCGAGGAACTCGACCGCCTGGTCCATCATCGCGGCGACGGCGTCGCGGTCGGCGACGTCGGTCCGGCTGCGCCCGACGGTGTCCGGCAGCGCGGCCAAGGCCTCGGCGTCGATATCGCAGGCGAAGACGCGCGCGCCTTCGTCCAGGAAGGCGTCGACGATCTCGCGACCGATTCCGGCAGCGCCCGCCGTCACCAGGACGCGCAGGCCGGCAATCCCCAGATCCATGATCAATCCTCTCCCTGAACGTCCCGCAATCCGCCGCGGGTCAAGATGAACTCCGCGGCTTCCCGGATGTCGGCGGCGATCGCGGCCGCGGCCGCCGCGCCGTCCCGGATCTCGATGGCCGCCACGGCCTCGGCGTGCCGGCGCAGAGCGAAGCCCTGGAGGAGGCGCTCCGGGTGGGCGCGCAGATCCAGGTTGATCACCGGGCCGGCCTTCAGCCAGAGCCGCGCGATGATCTCCTGCAGGGGTGCCAGCCCGCAGGCGCCGTAGATGGCGAAATGCAAGTCGCGGTTGAGCTGGACGGCGCGCGCCCTGTCGGGCTCCGCCGCCTCGGCCTCGGCCCGGAAGGCCGTCACGGCGCTCCGGATCGCCGCGAGCTCGGCCCCCGTCCGCCGCTCGGCCGCCCGCGCCACCGCGATCCCCTCGACCGCGATGCGGGTCTCGACCAGGGCCCGGAACGCGGCCGCGCCCATGACCGGCACCCGGATCACCCGATTCGGCGCCACTTCCAGCACGCCGTCCGCCGCGAGCCGGCTCACCGCCTCGCGCACCGGCATGACCGAGACGCCGAGGGCCGCCGCACTCTGCCGGAGGGACAGCCGGTCGCCCGGCGCCAGCCGCCCCGAGGCGAGCAGATCCGACAGGGCCTCGTAGACGGTGTCGGACAGGGTCCGCCGCTCGAGCTGGGGCAGGTCGGCCAGCGCCAAAGTGGAATTCATATGCCGACACTAGACGGATCCGGCACTATCACGCTAGTGATCTGTGATCACAGTTCGGGTGAGGGCCGTCAGAGCCCGCCACAACAACCCGGCTGGAGGACACGCACGGGAGCGGAACGATGACGGACCGGTACGGGAATTCCCTTTCTCGCCGCAGCCTCCTGCGCGCCGGCGGCGCGGCGCTCCTCGCGCCGGCCCTCGCGAGCCCGGCGCTCTCCCAGGGACAGTCCGAGGTGATCCGGATCGGTCACCTCACGCCGCGGACCGGCTTCCTCGGGCCGCTCGGCGAGTTCGCCGTGCAGGCGGCTCAACTCGCGGTGGAGGAGATCAACGCGGCCGGCGGCATCGCGGGCCGGAAGGTCGAGCTCGTGTCGGAGGACAGCGTCAACCCGCAGACCGCCTCGGCCAAGGCCGAGCGCATGGTCCAGCGTGACCGCGTCGCCTGCCTCGTCGGCGAGATCAACTCCGCTTCGGCGCTGGCGATCAGCCAGGTCGCCCAGCGCGAGAAGATCCTGTTCATCAACACCGGCGCCAACTCGGACGCGCTGCGCGGCTCCGACTGCAAGCGGTTCATGTTCCACGTCGAATCGCAGAACACCATGATGGTGCGGGCCTGCGGCCGAGCACTGCTCGACCGGGGCCTGATCAAGGGGCGCAAGGTCTACGCGCTCACCGCCGACTACGCCTTCGGCCACGATCTTCTGAAGCAGGCGAAGAAGTACTTCGCGGCCAATGACGCCACCCTCGTCGGCGAGGATCTGATCCCGACCGAGCTCACCGACTTCTCACCGTTCCTGCTCAAGCTCCGTCAGGCCAAGCCGGACCTCGTGATCTGCAACCTCGCGGGCGCGCAGATCACCAACTTCCTGAAACAGTACAGCGAGTTCGGCCTGCCGTTCCCGGTCGCCGGCTTCGGCTTCGACACGGCGCTGGCCTGGGGCGCCGGGCCGGGGAACTTCCTCGGCACCTGGCCGGTGATCTGGCACCACCAGATCGACTCGCCCTCGGCGAAGAAGTTCGTCGCCGCCTTCAAGGCCAAGTACAAGAAGCCGCCGGAGAACCAGGGCTGGGGCGACTACACGGCGATGAAGATCGTCGCGCAGTCCATGAACGAGCTCAAATCGACCGAGTCGATCAAGGTCGTGGAGCACCTGGAATCGGGCGCGAAGTTCGACATCGCCAAGGTCCGCGAGGGCTATTTCCGCCCCTGGGACCACGAGCTGATGCAGGAGATGTTCGCGATCACCGCCCTGCCGGCCGATCAGGTCAAGAACCCCTACGACATCTTCACCTCGACCGGGCCGCTGCCCGGTCCCGGCGAGAGCCTGGAAGTGCTCGCCACCACCCGCGACGAGAACGCCTGCACCTTCCCGGCGTGAGGCGTCCATGCAGCTCGTCTTCATCCTGGAGCAGGTGCTCAACGGCCTGCTGATCGGCGTGCAGTACCTGCTGATCGCGCTGGGTTTGTCGCTGATCTTCAGCCTCGGCGGGATCGTGAACCTCGCCCACGGCGCCTTCTACGCGATCGGCGCCTACATGACCGTGCTGCTGACGCCGACCATCGGCTTCGGCGGCGCCCTCATCGCCTCGCCGCTCGCGGTGGCGGTGCTCGGCCTCCTGATCGAGCGGTTCCTGCTCCGGCGCTTTTACCGCGGCGACCCGACGCTCGGCCTGCTCCTCACCTTCGGGCTCGCGATGGTGGCGGAGCAGGCGCTGCGCATGGCCTTCGGGGCGGCGCCGGTGCCCTTCGGGATCCCGCTGTGGCTGCGCGGGCAGGTCTTCATCGGCGACCTGATCTACTCACGCTACCGGCTCTCGATCCTCGTCGTGGCCCTCGCCTGCGTCGCCGGCCTGTGGCTGCTCCTGACACGGACGAGCTTCGGACGCGTGGTCCGGGCCGGCGTGCAGAATCCCGACATGGTCGCGGCGCTCGGCATCTCGCTCCGGCCCTACATGACCGCCGTGGTGACGATCGCGGTCGGGCTCGCGGCGCTCGCCGGGACCATGATGGCGCCGGTCACGGGCGTGCAGCCCGCCATGGGCGCCGAGATCCTGACCTTCGCCTTCGTGGTCGTGGTGATCGGCGGTCTGGGCTCCTTCTGGGGCGTGGTGCTCGCCGCGCTGATCGTCGGCGTGGTCCGGGGCCTCACCGCCTACGCCTACCCGCCGGCCACCGAGGCCGCCGTCTACGCCCTCATGGTGCTCGTCCTGCTGCTGCGCCCGCGCGGCCTGTTCGGCGAGCACATCGCCCGGTTCGAGTGAGCGGAGAGCGTCCCATGTCCGGAACCGCCGAGCCGCTGCCGCTCGCCCTGCCGCAGCGCGGCCTGATCCTGCGCGAGAGCCGCCAGCTCTGGGCGGCGCTCGCCGCCCTGATCGTCCTGCCCTTCGCCCTCGACGCGATCGGCCTGACGCTGATCACTGCCACCGACGTGGTGATCTTCGCCCTGGCGGTGCTCGGCCTCAACATCCTGGTCGGCTGGACCGGGCTCACCTCGTTCGGCCACGGGGCGTGGTTCGGGATCGGCGCCTACGCGGTGGCGATCCTCCAGACGCGCCTCTTCCCCGCCGACATGGCCCTGCCGCTCCTCGGCGCCCTGGCGATCACCGGGCTCGCGGCCCTCGCCGCCGGCGGCCTGATCCTCCGGCGGCGGGGCGTCTACTTCTCGCTCCTGACCCTCGCCTTCACGGCGATGCTCTACGCCATCGCGTTCCGCTGGACCGACCTCACCGGTGGCGAGAACGGCATCGGAAACCTGCACCGGTGGGCGGCGCTGCAGGAGCCCGGCGCCTACTACGCCGCGGTGTCCGGAATCGCCTTCGCGGTCCTGATCGCCCTGTGGCGCTTCCGGCGCTCGCCCATGGGCACCGTCCTGGTGGCGATCCGCGAGAACGAGCAGCGCGCGGGATTCCTCGGCTACGCCACCAACCGCTACAAGCTCGCGGCCTTCGTGATCTCGGCGACGATCACCGGGCTGGCGGGCGCGCTCGCGGCCTACAGTCACCGCTTCACCTCGGCCGACCCGATCTCCATCGCCTTCTCGGGCGAGCTGCTCGCCATGGTGGTGATCGGCGGGATGCGCTCGTTCCTCGGGCCGGCGCTCGGCGCGCTGTTCTACATCCTCTTCCGCGAGTTCCTGTCGATCTACACCGCCGATTGGCTGCTGTATTTCGGCCTGTTGTTCGTCGCCTTCATCGTGTTCTCGCCGGACGGGCTCGTCGGCATCGCGGCGCGGCTGCTCAAGCCGTTCCGGCGCGTCCCGACCGAGGGCGCGGCCATGTCGGCCCGCCGCGCCGGCGCCTCGGGCCGCGTCCCGGCCCGCTTCATCGCGGAGGGGCGCGGCGACGGCCCGGTGCTGGTCGCCGACGAGATCCGGAAGAGCTTCGGGCCCGTGAAGGCGGTGCGCGGCGTGTCCTTCGCGGTGGCTGACCGGACGCTCCACGCCCTGATCGGACCGAACGGCGCCGGCAAGACCACCGCCTTCAACCTGCTGTCCGGGATGTTCCGCCCGAGCGGCGGCAGCATCCGCCTCGACGGAAGCGAGATCGCCGGCTTGGAGCCGCACGCCATCACCCGGGCCGGGATCGGCCGGTCGTTCCAGATCACCAACCTGTTCCCGGGCCTCTCCGTGGAGGAGAACGTTCGCCTCGCGGTGCAGGCCCGGCACACCGCGCATTTCAGCCCCTGGCGGGACGCGCTGGCCGTCCGGGAGATTGCCGACGACACCGCCGAGCTGCTGCGCTGGACCGGCCTGTCCGGCATCGAGCGGGCCGAGGCCGGCAGCCTGTCCTACGGCGGCCAGCGGCTCCTCGACATGGGGCTGGCGCTGGCCACTCGGCCGCGCGTGCTGCTGCTCGACGAGCCCCTCGCCGGGCTGGCGGCCGCCGAGCGCGAGCGGGTCGGCGACCTGATCAAGGCGCTCTCGGCCGACATCCCGGTGCTCCTCGTCGAGCACGACATCGACCGCGTCTTCCGCCTCGCCGACCGCGTCACCGTGATGGCCGACGGCGCCGTGCTGGTCGACGGCTCGGTCGCGGACGCCCGGGACGACGAGCGGGTGCAGGCGGTCTATCTCGGCTCGGGCACGGCGGCGATCGCCGCGAAGCCGCGCGCCAGCGCCGCCGAGGCCGAGACGCTGCTCGCCATGGAGGGCGTCGACACCTTCTACGGCAAGTCGCACATCCTGAACGGGGTGAACCTGGCGGTGCGCCGGGGCGAGGTCGTGGCGCTCCTCGGACGCAACGGGGCCGGCAAGTCGACTCTGCTCAAGACCCTGATCGGCACCGCGCCGCCGGCCACCGGCCGGATCGTGCTCGCCGGCAAGGACATCGCCGGCCTGTCGCCCGACCGGATCGCCCGGCTCGGGATCGGCTACGTCCCGCAGGGGCGGGCGCTGTTCGCCGGCATGACCGTCGCGGAGAATCTGGGCCTCGGCCGCCTGCGGCGGCTCACCGGCGCCGGCATCCACTGGGACGAGGAGAAGGTCCTCGAGTTCTTCCCGCGCCTGAAGGAGCGCTGGACCGTCGACGCGGCCCGCCTGTCCGGCGGCGAGCAGCAGATGGTGGCGGTGGCCCGCGCCCTCTCGGGCGACACGCGGCTCCTCCTCCTCGACGAGCCCTTCGAGGGCCTGTCGCCGGCCGTGACGGAGGAGCTGTTCGAGGCCTTCGACCGGCTGCGCCGGGAGATCGCGATCATCCTGGTGGACCACCACCTCGACCTCGCCCTGGCGCTGTCCGACCGCACCGTCGCCCTGGAGCGCGGCAGCGTGCAGTGGACGGGCGAGTCGCGTCTCCTGCGCGAGGATCAGGAGTTGAGGCGGAAGGTGCTGTGGCTATGACCGAGAGCGTCGCGATCGTCGGAGCCGGCCTGATCGGCCGGGCCTGGGCGATGATCTTCGCCCGTGCCGGCTGGGATGTGCGCCTGTTCGATCCCGCAGCGGGCGTCGCCGAGGCCGCGATCCCGCTCTGCGCCGAGGGGCTGCGGACGCTGGCGGCGAACGACCTCTGCGCGGATCCCGAGGGTGCTGCGGCGCGCATCCGCGCGGCCGGCACCCTCGCGGCCGCCCTCGACGGGGTCGCCTTCGTGCAGGAGAACGGACCGGAGCGGCTGGAGGTGAAGCGAAGCCTGTTCGCGGACCTCGACGCCGCGACGCCGCGGGAGGCCGTCATCGCCTCGTCCTCCTCGGCGATCCGCTGCTCCCTGTTCACCGAGGATCTGCCCGGTCGGGCCCGGTGCCTGGTCGGCCATCCGGTGAATCCGCCGCACCTGATCCCGCTGGTGGAGATCTCCGGCGCGCCGTGGACGGCGCCCGAGGCGCTGGTGCGGGCCCGTCAGGTCTACGAGCAGATCGGGCAGGTCCCGATCACCGTGCTGAAGGAGATCGAGGGCTTCATCCTCAACCGGCTCCAGGGCGCCCTGTTGGCGGAGGCGTTCCGCCTCGCCTCGGAGGGCTACGTGACCCCGCAGGACCTCGACAAGACCGTGGCGGACGGCCTCGGCCTGCGCTGGAGCTTCATGGGCCCGTTCGAGACGATCGAGCTCAACGCGCCCGGCGGCATCTCCGATTACTGCGCGCGCTACACCGGTTTCTACAAGAGCCTCGCCGCCGACCCGGCGCGGCCCTCAGTCTACGAGGCGCCGGCCACCGAGGCGATCCTGGCCAAGTGGCAACCGCCGACCGATCTGCCCGCACGCATGAACCGCCGCGACGCGCGGCTGGCGGCGCTCCGCGCCCACAAGGCTTCACGGAAGGACTGAGCATGGCCTCACAGCGGAAAGTCATCATCACCTGCGCGGTGACGGGCGCGATCCACACGCCCAGCATGTCGCCGCACCTGCCCGTAACGCCCGAGGAGATCGCCGACGCCGCCATCGGCGCCGCCGAGGCCGGCGCCGCCATCGTGCACCTGCACGCCCGCAACCCGGAGAACGGCCAGCCCGACCAGACACCCGAGGCCTTCGCCAAGTTCCTGCCGGTGATCAAGCAGCGCTCGAACTGCGTGGTGAACATCACCACCGGCGGCGCGCCGACCATGTCGATCGAGGAGCGTGTGCGCCCGGCCGCGACCTTCCAGCCGGAGGTCGCCTCGCTGAACCTCGGCTCGATGAACTTCGGCCTGTTCGGCATGCTCGACCGCTTCAAGGACCTGAAGCACCAGTGGGAGCGGGACTATCTCGGCCACAAGGACATCATCTTCCGCAACACGTTCGGCCAGATCGAGCACATCCTGACGACCTGCGGCCCGAACGGGACGAAGTTCGAGTTCGAGTGCTACGACACCGCGCATCTCTACAACCTGAAATACTTCTTCGACCGCGGGCTGGTGCAGGCGCCGCTGTTCATCCAGACGGTCTTCGGCCTGCAGGGCGGGATCGGCGCGCATCCGGACGACGTTATGCACATGAAGCGCACCGCCGACCGTCTGTTCGGCGATCAGTACCGCTGGTCGGTGCTCGGCGCGGGCCGCAACCAGATGAACATCGCCGCCATGGCGGCCGCGATGGGCGGCAACGTCCGCGTCGGGCTCGAGGACAGCCTCTGGGACGGTCCGGGCAAGCTGGCCGAGACCAACGCCGCGCAGGTCCGGCGGGTGCGCGCGATCATCGAGGGGCTGGGCCTCGCGGTCGCCTCGCCCGACGAGGCGCGCGAGATGCTTGCGCTGAAGGGCGGCGACAAGGTCGCGTTCTGATCGATCAGTCGATGGACGATGCGTCGCGGAAGGTGGGACGCATCGTCCGAGAGCGGCTGACGTTCAGGCTCTTCCGTCCTTGCGAGCGTAGCGAAGCAATCCAGGCGCGCCTCAGGCCTCCGATCGCGCGCAACACTGGATTGCTTCGCTGCGCTCGCAAAGACGTAGGCGACCGCTCACGGCGAACCGAACACGCGATCCAGATCCGCCTGCGCGGCGCCGTCGATCTCCAGGATCTTCAGCCGGCTCTGCTCGCCAGTCACGATGCGGACCGAGCCGCGGCTGACCTTCAGCGCCTTGGCGATCAGCGCGACGAGCGCCTCATTGGCCGCGCCCTCAACCGGCGGGGCGGCGACGCGGACCTTCAGGTAGGGCTGCCCCTTCTCGTCCCGGGCCCAGCCCTCCGCGGCGTCGCGGCCCCCGCGCGGCGTGAGGCGCACCGCCAAGCGGATCGCCACGGCGGAGCCCTCAGAAGATCTTGCCCGGATTCAGCCGGTTGTCCGGATCGAGCGCTCGCTTCACGAGCCGCATGACGGCGATCTCCTCGGGCGAGCGCGACAGCTTCAGCTTGGCCCGCTTCTCGAGCCCGATCCCGTGCTCCGCCGAGACGGAGCCGTTCAGCTCCGCCAGCGGCTCGTAGATCGCCGCGTCGATCGCCGCGTTGCCGGCGGCGTCGAGGCGGGTGGTGTTCCAGTGGAGGTTGTTGTCGCCGATATGCCCGTAGACGACCGCCCGGCAGCCCGGGATCGCCGCGAGCCGGTCGAGCGCGCCGCGGACGTAGCCGTCCATCCGCGCGAGCGGCACGCTCACGTCGAAGGCCCGGTCGATCCCGTCGGCGTTCAGGTGCTCGACGCGGTCGCGGATCCGCCACATGCCGCGGCGCTGCTCCTCCGAGGCGGCGACCACGGCGTCGAGGATCGTGCCGTCTCCCATCAGCCCTTCCAGCAGACCGAGGAACCGGTCCGATTCCTCGGGGACGCACTCGACCTCGATGATCGCGTAGAACGGGTAGTCCGGACCGAGCGGCGGGGTCGCGCGCCCGGGTGCCGTCATCAGCCGGTAGAAGTCCGGCCATAGGCCCTCGAACGAGGAGACACGCCCCTGGAAGGCGCTCTGCGCCGCCCGCAGCACCCGCGCGCCGTCGTCGACTCCGGGGCACGCGATCAGCGCCGTCGCGTAGCCGGCGGGCTCCGGCCGCAGGCGGATGACCGCCCGCGTGACGATGCCCATCGTGCCCTCGGTGCCGAGGAAGAGCTGCTTGAGGTCGAGCCCGGTGTTGTTCTTGATGAGCGGCCGCATCGACGACACGATCGTGCCGTCGGCGAGCACCGCCTCCAGGCCGAGCACCATCTCGCGCATCATGCCGTAGCGCAGCACCCGCAGGCCGCCCGCGTTGGTGGAGATCGCGCCGCCGATCGTCGCCGAGCCGCGGGCCCCGAGATCGAGGGGGAAGAACAGGCCCGCCGCGGACGCCGCGTCCTGCACGCTCTCGAGCGTCGCGCCGGTGCCGACCACCACCGTCATGCCGAGCGGGTCCACCGGCTCGATGCCGGTCATGCGCTCGGTCGACAGGGTGATCTCGTCGGGCTGGCAGAGCGTGCCGTCGACGAGGCCGGTGGCGCCGCCCCGCGGGACCACCGCGACGCCCGCCGCGTGGCAGGCGGCCATGACGGCGCCGGTCTCCTCCGTGCTGCGCGGGCGGACCAGGGCCAGGGCGGCGCAGGGCTCAGTCGGGCGCGTCCAGTTGGCCGAGCGTCCCCGCAGCTCCGCACCGGTGACGAGACCGGACGGTCCGACGATCGCGGCGAGGCGGTCGAGGAAGGCGGTGTCGGTCATCGGCATCATCTCGGGGCTCGGTCCGGTCGCCGCTCTGTCACAGAATCCCGCGCGCCGCGAGGTTTCGCATGAGCGCACGGGCACCGAAGGTCCAGGGCTCGCAGGCGTCGCAGGGGCGCATGCGGTTGACGAGGCAGCCGAGCTCCGGGCTCGCCACCGCGACGCGGTCGCCGTCGGCGTGGGTGAAGCCGAGGCCCGGCCCGTGCCGGTCCTGGATCGGCGCGAACATGGTGCCGAGGAGGAGGAGGGCGCCGTCGGGGTAGTCGTGCGTCCGCCCCATCAGCGCCTCCGCCAGCTCCTCCGGGTCGCGGCTGATCTCGGAGAGCGGCGAGGTGCCCTCCAGCCGGAAGCCGTCCGTGCCGGTCACCTCGAGGGTCACGGTCGTGCGGCGGACGTCGTCGAGGCCGAACGTGTCGTCGAACAGGCGCAGGAACGGCCCCACGGCGCAGGAGGCGTTGTTGTCCTTGGCCTTCCCGAGGAGCAGCGCCGACCGGCCCTCGAAGTCGCGCAGGTTCACGTCGTTGGCGAGCGTCGCCCCGATGATCCGCTGGTCGGAGGCGACCGCGAGCGCCACCTCGGGCTCGGGGTTGTTCCAGTGCGAGTCCGGGTGCAGCCCCGCATCCGCGCCGCAGCCGACGGCCGAGAGCGGCTGCGCCTTGGTGAAGATCTCGGCGTCCGGGCCGATGCCGACTTCCAGATACTGGCTCCAGGCGCCCTGCGCGACCAGCACCTCCTTGAGGGCCATGGCCTCGGGCGAGCCGGGCTTCAGCCGGCGCAGGTCGTGCCCGACCAGGCGCTCGACCTCGGCGCGGATCGCCGCCGCGGCGGCGAGATCGCCGCGTGCGCGCTCCTCGATCACCCGCTCCAGCATCGAGGTGGCGAAGGTCACGCCCGCCGCCTTCAGGGCCTGGAGGTCGACCGGGGCCAGGAGCCAGGGCTTGGTGGCGTCGCGCGCGTCCGGCGGCGTGTTGGCCAGCACCGCGTCGAGGCTGCCGAGATCCTCGCCCTGGGCGCCGCGCAGGGCGGCGGCGGGGTCTCGGGCCTCGCACAGGTCGCTGACGGTGGGGAAGGCGGCGGTGACGTCGACGATTCGGGCCGCACCGTCCGCGTCGGCGCGGATCGCCACGACGCTCGGACCGGCCACGTCCGGCCGCCACACCCGGCCCACGAGGGCGCCCCGGCATCCGTCGGCGGGCAGGATCTCCCGCGCGGTCAGGTCCGATAACGACATGTGCTCATGTCCCCTGGATGTGTGACCCTGAGATGTCCGCGCGCGACGGGCCAGGTTCCGGGACCGCGGCCGGCGCGCGATCCCATAGCATTCCGCGCCGCCCGTCATCCCGCCGGAAGTTTCACCGGGCCGCGCTCGTCACGGGCGCCGGGGGGCTCGCCTGACAGATCCAAGAATATCTGCAGCTTTGCCAGGAGGCCGGCTTGCTTTCCCGCGAACCCTCATTTGTACTGCTGCCCTAGAGCCGCCGACAGAGCGGCCTTGATCGGGAGGAAGCATGGCCTCGGTGGGAATCCGCGAGGTTCGCAAGGCTTTCGGATCGACGAATGTCCTGCACGGCGTGTCGGTGGATATCCGGGACGGTGAATTCGTGATCCTGGTCGGCCCGTCGGGCTGCGGGAAATCAACGCTCCTGCGGATGATCGCCGGGCTCGAGAACATCTCCGGCGGCGAGATCCGCATCGGCGAGCGCGTGGTGAACGATGTGCCGCCCAAGGAGCGGGACATCGCCATGGTGTTCCAGAACTACGCCCTCTATCCGCATCTCACCGTCCGCGAGAACATGGCGTTCTCGATGCGGATCCGGAAGGCGCCGGCCTCCGAGATCGATCTCCGGGTCAACAAGGCCGCCCAGATCCTCGGGCTGGCTCCCCTGCTGGACCGCTACCCGCGCCAGCTCTCGGGCGGCCAGCGCCAGCGCGTCGCCATGGGCCGGGCGATCGTGCGCGACCCGCAGGTCTTCCTGTTCGACGAGCCGCTCTCCAACCTCGACGCCAAGCTCCGCGTGGCGATGCGCACCGAGATCAAGGAGCTGCACCAGCGCCTGAAGACGACGACGATCTACGTCACCCACGACCAGATCGAGGCCATGACCATGGCCGACCGGATCGTGGTGATGCACGACGGGGTCGTGGAGCAGATCGGGCCGCCCCTCGAACTCTACGACCGGCCCGACAACCTGTTCGTTGCCGGCTTCATCGGCTCGCCGGCCATGAACTTCATGCCCGGCAAGGTCCGGGCGAACGGGCGTCTGACCTTCACCACCGAGACCGGCCTGTCGATCCCGCTCGCCGACGCGCCCTCCGGGGTCGACGGCCGGCCGCTCATCCTGGGCGTCCGCCCCGAGCATTTCGACCTCGCGCCCGAGGGGATCGCCGCGGAGGTCGTCGTCGTGGAGCCGACCGGCTCAGAGACCATGCTGGCGGTGCGGGCCGGGGGCCAGGACATCACCTGCGTGCTGCGCGAGCGCGTGCGCGAGCGGCCGGGCGAGACGATCTCCCTGCGGCCGAACCGCGTGCACTTCTTTGACGCCGAGACCGGCCGTCGCCTGCCGAGCTGACCCGCGTCGGATCCGGCGCGGATTCGAGGCGCGCGGCGCCTCCAGGATCACGATCACCGAGGGAGAAGTAACGATGTCCGTTCTCGATCGCCGGTCCCTCCTCGCGGGCGCCGCAGCGACAGGCCTCGCCGCCGGTGGCGACCTCCTCGGCTTCGCCAAGGCCTGGGCGCAGAACGCGGAGTGGAAGCCCGAGCCGGGGGCGAGCCTGTCGCTCCTGCGCTGGAAGCGCTTCGTGCCGGCGGAGGACGAGGCCTTCATGAAGCTCGTCGACGCCTTCACCAAGGCGACGGGCGTCAAGGTCACGGTGACCAACGAGTCCTTCGACGACATCCAGCCCAAGGCGTCGGTCGCCGCCAATACGGGCCAAGGGCCCGACATGGTCTGGGGTCTGTTCTCGTTCCCGGCGCTCTTCCCCGACAAGTGCCTGCCGCTCGAGGACGTGGCAGAATCCCTCGGCAAGAAATACGGCCCCTGGTTCCCGTCGGCCGAGGCCTACGGCAAGGTCAAGGGCAAGTGGATCGCGATCCCCGTGGCGTTCAACGGCGGCTATCCGAACTACCGCATCTCGGCGATGAAGAAGGCCGGGTTCGACAAGTTCCCGACCGACACGGCGGGCTTCCTCGAACTCTGCCGCGGCCTGAAGAAGAACAACACGCCCGCCGGCTTCGCCCTCGGCCACGCCACCGGTGACGGCAACACGTGGTGCCACTGGGCGCTCTGGTCGCACGGCGGCAACCTCGTCGACGCCAACGAGAAGATCGTCATCAACTCGCCCGAGACCGCCAAGGCGCTCGAATACGTCAAGTCGCTGTACGAGACCTTCGTGCCCGGCACGGTGTCGTGGAACGACTCGTCGAACAACAAGGCGTTCCTGGCCGGCGACCTGTACCTGACCAACAACGGCATCTCGATCTACGCGGCGGCCAAGAAGGACAACCCGAAGCTCGCCGAGGACATGGACCACGCGGTCTGGCCGATCGGCCCGGTCGGCAAGCCCACCGAGTTCCAGCTCGCCTTCCCGATCCTGGCCTTCAAGTACTCGAAGGCGCCGAACGCCTGTAAGGCCTTCATCGCCTTCATGATGGAGGCGGCGAACTACAATCCCTGGCTGGAGGCGGCCCAGGGCTACCTCTGCGAGCCGCTGTCGAACTATCCGAAGAACCCGATCTGGACGAGCGACCCGAAGAACGCGGTCTTCGCCGAGGCGGGACGGCGCTCCCTGGCGGCGGGCGGCCTCGCGCCGGTGAGCGAGCGGATCGCCGCGGTGCTGGCCGACTTCGTGATCGTCGACATGTTCGCCAGTCACTGCACCGGCCGCGAGGACGTGAAGGGCGCCATCAAGAACGCCGAGCGCGCCGCCACCCGCATCTTCCGGAACACCTGACCGCACCCGCCGGAGGCGAGACCATGGCGCACACGGCCCTGACGCAGCCCGCCCCGGCCGCAATCCCGACCCGCTCGGCCTGGCAGCGCGTGCGCGCGAGCCGCGGCTGGGCGGGGTTCTGGTTCATGCTCCCGACGGCGCTGATCCTCGGCCTGTTCCTGGCCTACCCGCTCCTGAAGGGCATCTGGCTGTCCTTCACCAACGCGCGGATCGGCCGCGACGGGGTCTTCGTCGGCCTGGAGAACTACGAGTGGCTCTGGGACGACGACGTCTTCTGGCTCTCGGTGTTCAACACCTGCCTCTACACGGCGGTGGCATCCGTGGTGAAGTTCGGGGTCGGGCTCTACCTCGCGTTGCTGCTCAACAAGAACATGCCGTTCAAGTCTATCATCCGGTCGATCGTGCTGATCCCGTTCGTGGTGCCGACCGTGCTGTCGGCCATCGCCTTCTGGTGGATCTTCGACAGCCAGTTCTCGATCATCTCCTGGTCGCTGCGCCATCTCGGGGTGATCGACGGCAACATCGACTTCCTCGGCGATCCCGCCATGGCGCGAGCCTGCGTGATCTTCGCCAACATCTGGCGGGGCGTGCCGTTCATCGCCATCACGCTGCTCGCCGGTCTCCAGACGGTCTCGCCCTCGCTCTACGAGGCCGCGACGCTGGACGGCGCCTCCAACTGGCAGATCTTCTCGCGGATCACCCTGCCGCTCCTGACCCCGATCATCGCGGTCGTGATGACCTTCTCGGTGCTGTTCACCTTCACCGACTTCCAGCTGATCTGGGCCATGACGCGCGGCGGCCCGGTGAACGCCACCCACCTGATGGCGACCCTGTCGTACCAGCGCGGCATCCTCTCGGGGACGCTCGGCGAGGGCGCGGCCATCGCCACCGCCATGGTGCCGTTCCTGCTCGCGGCCATCGGCATCTCGTGGTTCGGCCTGCAGCGCAGGGCCTGGCAATCCGGGGGGAACGACCGATGAGCGCGCCCGCACCGCCCGCCCACGCCGATCCGCATCTCAACTCCGTATTGGAGGCGCGGCCCGCCGGGCTCACGGACAATTCGGAGGGCATGGCCTATCTCGAGCGCCTGCCCCGGCGGCTCGTGACGACCTACCTGCCGCTCCTCCTCATCCTCGCCGTGCTGCTGTTCCCGTTCTACTGGATGGCGCTGACGGCCATCAAACCGGACGAGCAGCTGATCGACATGGAGCGGTTCAACCCGTTCTGGGTCGTGGATCCGACGCTCAAGCACATCAACAAGCTCCTCTTCGAGACGCAGTATCCGCGCTGGCTCTGGAACACGATGTACGTGTCGGTGGCGGCGACCGTGCTGTCGCTGTTCGCGAGCGTGCTCGCCGCCTATGCCTGCGTCCGCGTGCGCTACCGGGGCGCCGGCTGGGTCGGGGCGGCGATCTTCCTCGCCTACCTCGTGCCGCCCTCGATCCTGTTCATCCCGCTCGCCACCATCATCCAGGCCTACGGCCTGTTCGACTCGCCGATCGCCCTGATCCTCGCCTACCCGACGATCCTGATCCCGTTCTCGACGTGGCTCCTGATGGGCTACTTCAAGACCATTCCCTACGAGCTGGAGGAATGCGCGCTGATGGACGGCGCCAGCCGGTGGCAGATCCTCACCAAGATCATCCTGCCGCTCGCCTTCCCGGGGCTGATCTCGGCGGGGATCTTCTCCCTGACCCTGTGCTGGAACGAGTTCATCTACGCGCTGACCTTCCTGTCCTCGACGCAGAACAAGACGGTGCCCATCGCCGTGGTGAGCGAGTTCGTGGACGGCGACGTCTACAAGTGGGGGTCGCTGATGGCCGGCGCGCTGCTCGGCTCGCTGCCGCTGGTGATCCTCTACTCGTTCTTCGTCGAGTACTACGTCTCCGCCCTCACCGGCGCCGTGAAGGAATAAGGGACGGGCAGGACCGTCGTCGTCGCGCGCGCAGCGAAGCGTGCCGGGGCGGCGGGACTTCGGTCGGCGTGGCGCGGGCCGGATCGCTGCGCTGCGCTCGCGAGGACGGAGACCGTTGCCAGCAGGGCTCGACGAGGCGGACAATGCGCGCGGATCCGCCGACGCAGAATCGCGGATTGGCCCCATCGAAGGTCACGCCATGGCCCACTTCATCGACGCCCGCTCCACCCTGGTCAACGACGCCGTCGACGGCCTCGTCGCCGCGAGCGGCGGACGCCTGGCACGGCTCGACGGCGACCCGGGCATCCGCGTCGTCCTCCGCGCCGCTCCGGATCCCGGGAAGGTCGCGGTCATCTCCGGCGGCGGCTCCGGCCACGAGCCGGCCCATGCGGGCTTCGTGGGACCGGGCCTGCTCAGCGCCGCTGTCTGCGGTGACGTCTTCGCCTCGCCGAGCGTCGACGCGGTGCTGGCCGGGATCCTCGCGGTGACGGGGCCGGCGGGGTGCCTGCTCGTCATCAAGAACTACGCGGGTGATCGGCTGAATTTCGGGCTCGCCGCCGAGCGCGCCCGGGCGCTCGGCCACAGGGTCGAGACCGTGATCGTCGCGGACGACATCGCGCTGCCGGACGCCAAGCAGCCCCGCGGCGTCGCCGGGACGCTGTTCGTCCACAAGGTGGCGGGTCATGCCGCGGAGGCCGGGGAACCGCTCGAGACCGTGGCGTCGCTCGCCCGCCGGGCGGCCGGGGCGGCGAAGTCGCTCGGCATCGCGGTCTCCACCTGCACGATCCCCGGCTCGCCGCGCAGCGAGCGGCTGGCGGAGGGACAGGCCGAGCTCGGCCTCGGCATCCACGGCGAGCCCGGCGCGGAGCGCATCGCGCTGCCGAAGGCCAGCGACCTCGCCGAGCTGATGGCCGAGCGTCTCGCGCGGGCCGTCGAAGGTGCGGACCGGCTGGCGCTGCTCGTGAACAATCTCGGCTCCGCCTCCGCGCTCGAGATGCAGGTCCTCACCCGCGCCGTGCTCGCCACCGGCCTGGGGCGGCGCGTCCGCCTGCTGCTCGGGCCCGCGCCACTGATGACGGCGCTCGACATGCACGGTGCCTCGCTGTCGGTCCTGCCGATCGACGACGCGCTGGAGCGCGCCCTGTCGGAGCCCGTCCCGGTCCCGGCCTGGCCCGCGGCGGTGCGGGTCGCGCCGCCGATCCTGCGGCCAGTGCCCGAGGGACTCGCGGGCGAGGCCTTCGCGCCGTCGCACGACGCCGTCACCGCCGCCCGGATCCGGGCCGTCGCCGAGGCCCTGATCGGGGCCGAGGACACCCTGAACGGCCTCGATGCCAAGGTCGGGGACGGCGATGCCGGCACGACCTTCGCGGGCGCGGCGCGGGCCGTCCTGGCAGATCTGGACCGGCTGCCGCAGGCGGAACCCGCGGCCCTGTGCCGGGCGCTCGCCGAGCGGATCGGGCGCGCGGTGGGCGGATCGAGCGGCGTGCTCGGCTCGATCTTCTTCGCCGCGACGGCCTCGGCCCTCGCCGGCGCCGCCGCGTGGCCCGAGGCGCTCGGGCAGGGCGTGGCGCGCGTCCAGGGTTACGGCGGCGCCCGGGCCGGCGACCGCACGCTGCTCGACGCCCTGATCCCCGCCGTCGAGGCCCTGACGGGCGGCGACCTCGCGGCCGCCGCGGCGGCGGCCCGGGCCGGCGCCGAGGCCACGGCCGGCATGGATCGCGCCGGCGCGGGCCGCTCCAGCTACCTGGCCGCCGGGGACCTCGCCGGTGTCCAGGATCCCGGTGCCGCCGGCGTCGCGGCGGCGTTCGCGGCCCTGGCCGGGGCGTAGGCGCCGCGCGCCGTCGCCCGGCATCCGTTGACGCTCCAGCCGTCGAGGCCTACCCCATCCCCATGCGCACCGGCCTGATCCTCGACGATTACCAGCAGGCGGCCCTCGCGCTCGCGGACTGGGCGCGCCTCTCCGACCGCGTCGCGGTCTCCGCGATCAGCCAGCACATCCCGAATCCGGACGACCTCGTGGCGCGGATCGCGCAGGCCGAGATCCTCGTGATCATGCGGGAGCGGACGCCGTTCCCGGCGGCTCTGCTGGAAAGGCTGCCGCGGCTGGAACTCCTCGTCACCAGCGGCATGCGCAACCTCGCCATCGACCTCGCGGCGGCCCGCGCGCGCAACGTCGTCGTCTGCGGCACCGATTCCAGCCCGACGCCGCCGACGGAGCTGACCTGGGCGCTGATCCTCGGACTGGCCCGACACGTGGCGCCGGAGAGCCTGACCCTGCGCGCGGGCGGCCCCTGGCAGAGCACGATCGGGACCGACCTCGCCGGCGCGACCCTCGGCGTTCTGGGCCTGGGGAAGATCGGGACGCGGGTGGCCGAGATCGGGCGCGCCTTCGGCATGCGGGTGATCGCCTGGAGCCCGAACCTCGACGATGGCCGCGCAGCAGCCGCCGGGGTGGAGCGGGCGGCCTCGAAGGAAGCCCTGCTGGAGGCGAGCGACGTCGTCACGATCCACCTCGTGCTGGGCGACCGGACCCGCGGCCTCCTGGGCGCGGCCGAGCTGCGCCGCATGCGCCGCGACGCGTTTCTCGTGAACACCTCGCGCGCGCCGATCATCGATCAGGCCGCGCTGGTCCAGGCGCTGAAGGACGGCTGGATCGCCGGCGCGGGCCTCGACGTGTTCGAGACCGAGCCGCTGCCGGCCGACAGCCCGTTCCGGCGCCTGCCGAACGTGCTGGCGCTGCCGCATCTCGGCTACGTGTCGCGCAACAACTACCGGACCTTCTTCACCCAGGCGGTGGAGGACATCGAGGCCTGGCTCGCCGGCGCCCCGATTCGGCAACTGGGCTGACGTCGCGGAGCTTGCCGGACCCGGGCTCAGTCCCGGCGCGGGTCCAGCGCGTCCGCGAGGCCGTCGCCGATCAGGTTGAGCGCCACCAGGGTCGCGATCAGGAACGCGGCCGGGGCCGCGAGCAGGTGCGGCGCCGCCTCGATGGAGCGGGCGCCCTCAGCGATCAGGACGCCCCAACTGGTCTGCGGCTCCTGCACGCCGAGCCCGAGGAACGACAGGAAGCTCTCCAGCAGGATCACCTGCGGCACCAGCAGCGTCGCGGTCACGGCCACCGGGCCGAGGGTGTTCGGCACGATGTGCCGGAGGATGATCCGGGATGTTCCGAGGCCGAGCGCCCGCGCGGCGCGGACGAAGTCGCGCTCGCGCAGCGACAGGGTCACGGCGCGCACCACCCGGGCCATGTCGAGCCACTCCACCGCGGCGATCGCCACCAGCATGAGCAGCAGGCTCGGGCGGAAGAAGACCAGCAGCAGGATCACGAAGAACACGAAGGGGAGCGCGTAGAGCACGTCGACGGCGCGCATCATCACGGCGTCGACGGCGCCCCCGACGAAGCCCGCCGTCGCCCCGTAGGCGACGCCGATGAGCAGGGCGACGAGGCTGGCCGCGAGCCCGATCGCCAGCGAGATCCGGCCGGCGACGAGGCAGCGGGTCAGCAGGTCGCGGCCCTGGATGTCGGTGCCGAGGGGGAAGTGCAGGCGCCGGACCGGCACCGCCACGACGAGCCCGCGGCCGCCGTCCCGCTTGTCCACGACGGTCGGGGTCCCGAACAGGGCCGAGCGCGGCAGGTAAACGAGGCTACGCCGGTCGACGCCCGCGTCGGAGCCGAGGGTGAGCCGCAACGTGTCGCCGTCGCGCTCGACCGCGTCGAGCCGCGCGCGCATCCGGAAGGCCAGACGCTCGAGCGCCGGCCGGAGACGCGCGGCGTCGGGCTGCGCGGAGAGGCCAGCCGGGAGCTGGCGCAGGTCCGGATAGGCGCGCTCGGGGTCGTGACCGGTGAGGCCCGGGCCGATCAGGCAGGCGAGGGCGATCAGGACCAGCACGGCGAGCGCCGCCACGGCGGTCCGCTCCCGCGCGAACCGGAGGACGGCGCGCCGGGCCGGCGCCGTGGAAACCGCCGTCACGCCGCCACCCGGAGGCGCGGGTCGAGCCACGCGCAGGCGAGGTCGGCGGCGAGGTTGAGCAGGATCACCAGCCCGGCGACGAGCAGGACCGTGCCCATCACCAGCGTGTAGTCGCGGTTGAGCGCACCCTCGACGAAGTACCGGCCGATCCCCGGAAGCCCGAAGATCGTCTCGACCACCACCGAGCCGGTGAGCAGGGCCGCCGCCAGCGGCCCGAGATAGGCCACCACCGGCAGCAGCGCCCCCCGCAAGGCGTGCCGGGTGACGCGGGCCGGCGGAAGGCCGAGGCTGCGCATGGTGCGGACCGGCTGCGTCCGCAGGGCCTCGGCCAGCGAGGTCCGGGTGAGCCGGGCCAGGGCACCGACCTGCGGCAGGGCCAGCGTCACCACCGGCAGGACGAGGTGGCTCGGGGCGCCGTCGTTCCAGCCGCCGAGCGGCAGCCAGCGCAGGGTCAGGCCGAAGGCGATCTGCAGCAGCGGCGCGACCACGAAGCTCGGCAGCGAGAGGGTCAGGGCGGCCCCGACGCCGAGGAGCCGGTCGACGAACCCGCCGCGCCGGAGCGCCGCCACGATCCCGAGCCCGACGCCGAGCGCGGTGGCGAGCGCGAGGGAGAGGGCGCCCAGCGTCGCCGAGACCGGCAGGCCCCGGGCGATCAGGCCGAGGACGCTCTGGTCGCGGAACGAGAAGGACGGACCGAGGTCGCCCCGCGCCAGCGCCGCGAGGTAGCTCCCGAACTGCGCGATCAGCGGCCGGTCGAGGCCGTAGACCCGGCGCAGGTTCTCCATGGCGGCGGGCGCCAGCGGCCGCTCCAGGTCGAAGGGGCCGCCCGGGGCGAGCCGCATCAGGAAGAAGCTGACGGTCACCACGGCGAGCAGCGTCGGCACCGCCTGGAGGAGGCGGCGCAGGATGAAGCGGATCACGCGTCGAGCCTCATGAAGCGGGTCGGCGCGGCGTTGCGCAGGTTCGGGTGGTAGCCGTGCAACCGCGGCGCGATCAGCGCCTTGGAGCGGTAGTGCATCAGCGGGATCCACGGCAGCTCGCGCAGGGCGATCGCCTCGGCGTCGTAGAGCAGGCCGGCCCGGCGGGTGAGGTCGCGCTCGGTGGCGGCCCGCGCCATCAGGGCGTCGTAGGCGACGTCCGACCAGTGGCCGGCATTCATGCCGTCATTCCCGCTCTGGAGCAGGAACAGGAAGTTCTGCGGATCGGAATAGTCGGCGATCCAGCTGTAGCGGGCGACGTCGAAGTCGCCGCCGTCGCGCAGGTAGGCGAAATGCGTCTTCGCGTCCGTGTAGACGTAGCGCGTCACGATTCCGAGGTCGCGCCACATCTCGCCGAGCGCCACCGCGATGGTGCGGTTGTTGTCGCTGATATTGAACCGGTACTCCACGGTGAGCGGTCGGTCCGGGCCGAACCCCGCCTCCGCGAGCAGGCGGCGCGCCTCCGCCTCGTGGTCGATCGGCAGGCCGAGGCGGCCCTCGGTCTCGGGGGGCGTGCGGTAATTGTCGAGGCCGGGCGGGCACAGGGAGTAGGCCGGGCTCATGGTGCCGCCGTTGAGGCCGTCGGCGAGGTACTCGCGGTCGATGACGAGCGACAGTGCCCGGCGGACGCGGCGGTCCGAGAACGGCGCCTTGCGGGTGTTCACCACCAGCGCCGCGAGCCCCAGCGAGGGGCCGAGCACCACCTGCGGCCCGAAGCGGCGGCGCAGGTCGGTGATCTGGTCGACGGGCAGGTCGGAGAGGGAGTCGATCTCCCCGGCGGCGTAGCGGCGCACCGCGGCGGCGATGTCGGGCGTCGGCAGGAAGGCGACGCGCCGGATCGCGAGGCTCGCGGCGTCCGGATGGTGCGGGTTGGCCTCCAGCGTGATCGCGCCGCCCGGCACGCGGTCGGCGAGCCGGTAAGGTCCGTTGGTCACGAGGTTCCCCGGCCGGGTGAAGCTGTCGCCGTAGCGCTCCACCGAGGCGCGGTGGACCGGAAGCGCGGTCTGGTGGGTCAGGAGTTCCAGGATGTAGGGCGTCGGCTGTTCCAGCGTGATCGCGAGCCGGAGCGGCGCCTCGGCGGCGACGCCGAGGGCGTCGGCCGGCGTCTCGCCGCGGTTCACGGCGGCGGCGTTGCGGATCGGGAACAGGATCTCAGCGTATTTCGCCGCCGTGGCCGGGTCGAGCATCCGGCGGAACGCGTAGACGAAGTCGTCGGCGGTGACCGGCTCGCCGTTCGACCAGCGGCCGTCGGGGCGCAGGTCGAAATGCAAGCTCACCCCGTCCTCGGAGACCGACCAGGCGCGCGCCGCGCCCGGGATGATCGTGCCCCGGTTGTCGTAGGTGAGCAGCCCGTCGCAGAGGTCGCGCAGGATGTGCGCCTCCGCGACCGTGGACGAGCGGTGCGGGTCCAGCGTCTCGGGATCGGCGTCGTTGCCGCGGCGGTAGAGTGCGTCGGCCGCGCGGGCGGGCCGGACGGCCGCGAGGGCGAACGCGCCGGCCAGCCAGTCGCGCCGGCGCGGGCGCACGGTCAGGCGCCGGTATCCGGCCTCAGGCCGGCCGCCTCGATCCCCGCCACGGCGCAGATCTCGTCGTTGTCGGAGGTGTCCCCGGAGATGCCGACCGCGCCGAGAAGGCGTCCCTCGCCGGAGCGGATCAGCACGCCGCCCGGCACCGGCACGAGGGCGTCGGGCCCGGCGAGGTGAGTCACGGCGGCGACAAAGTAGGGCTGCTGCTCCGCCCGCGCGTGGATCGCCCGGGAGCCGAGGCCCAGCGCCAGGGCGCCGTTGGCCTTGCCGCTCGCGATCTCGGCCCGGCGCAGGGACGTGCCGTCCTCGACCGCGACCGCCTTCAGCGCGCCGCGGGCATCGTAGACGACGACGGCGAGGGGCTTGAGGTTGCGGGTTCGCGCCTCCCGCAGGGCGGTGTCGACGATGGTGCGGGCGGCCTCGAGGGTCAGGTCGATCATCGGATTCCAACACGGACGCCGCTCCGGGCGGCGTCTCCATCCTTACGGACGGGGGCGCGCCGGGTCCACCGACGCGGATCGCTGCGGCCTCCGACACACGACCTCGACGTTCGGCGGCCGGCGCGAGCTCGACCCGCCGGTCTGCGAGCGCCTGCGCGCCGGTGTCCCGCGGGCCCGCTAACGGATCACGCCGGTCGCGCGGCCGGCAGGCGGATGATGCTCGCCAGGAACGCGTCGTAGCCGGCCGCGACCGCCTCCGGCCGCTCGAAATGCGGGAACGCGCCGGTCGGCAGGGTGTCGACGCGCCAGTTGGGCCGGTCGGCGACCCGCGGCACCAGCCGGTAGTCGACGAAGTCGCCGCGCTCCCCGTGCACCATCCAGACCGGGAGGCGGAGGCGCTCGTAGAGGCAGGTCGCGTCGGTGGGGAACAGGTGGCCCGCGATGAAGCAGAACGGGGCGTGCTCGGCGCCGGGCTGGTGAGCCGAGGCGTGATCGTAGGCGAGCAGACCCTCGTCGATCTCGGAGGAGCCGAAGGTCTTCTCCAGGAAGAACCGCATGCTCGGCCGCGTGACCAGCGCGTCGAAGAGCGGCCGGCCGAGCGGAGGGCGGTCGAGGACGCGGAGCAGCCAGTCGCGGCCGCGATGGCCGTCCGGCGGACCCTCCCCGGAGAGCCGGGCGTCGAACCCCGTCGGGCTCACCAGCGCGAGGCTGCGATAGGCGTCGGACCGCTCCAGGCTCGCCCGCGCCAGGAACGAGCACGAGAGCGACAGGGCGAGGGCGTCGATCGCCCAGCCGCCGTGCCGGCTCCGGATCTCGTCGACCGCCGCGTGGATCGCCTCCACCATCAGGCGCGGCGTGTAGCGGCGGCGCGAGCGCTCCGAGAAGCCGAAACCCGGGAGTTCCAGGGCGTAGACCGGGCGCGTGCCGCGGTAGCGCAGGTACAGCGGCCGGACCTCGTAGGCGTTGGCCGCCGCGTTGATGGAGTGGATCAGCAGGAGCGGCACGCCCTCGGCCTCAGCGGAGCCGTAGAGCGACAGCGCGCCGGCGCGGCGGGTTCGGATCCGCTCGTGGCGGCCCGGCAGGGCAGGCGGCAGGGTCATCCGCCGGTCCACGGCCAGCGCGCTCCAGCCGACCAGCGCCGCCGCCGAGCCGGCGAGCGTCAGGGCCGCCGCGGTCGCGGCGCGACCGGTGCGATGGCGGGACACGGAACTCATCGGAACACCTCGACGTCCTTCCCGCGGCGGCGGGCCGTGGCCGACAACGCCGGGCCCGCGGGGAAGTGCCCTTCCGGACGCTACGAGGCGTGGCCGGCGAGGCTGCCGGCATTCACCGCCGGGGCCCGGCTCGCCGGCCGCGCCGGCGCGTCGCCCCGGCCCGCGGCCTCGCGCAGGAAATCCACCGTCGGCGCGTCGTTGAGCCAGCCCTGGACGCGCTGCGAGATCAGGAGCTTCCGCTCGCGCCGGTCGTAGTTCGCGTAGGAGGCGGCGACGAATTCGGGCCGGCTCATCGTGCGCGCGGGGCCGGACCGGCGCGTCTCCGCCTTGAAGAACAGGGCGCTGCCGGGCACGCCGTAATGCTGGGCGATCTCCGGATAGACCGGCCAGCTGCCCTGGCCGCCGAGATCGTCCGGGAGGAATGCGTCGAGGTCGCATTCCTCGAAGGGCACGCCGGCCCGGGTCAGCAGGCCGCGGGCGAGGTCGGCCACCACGTAGAGCTTCGTGTGGTTGATCGAGTGCATGAAGCAGCCCCGACGCGCCCAGCGCGTGAGGTGCGTGTCGAGATCGTACCCGGCCTGGACGCCGAGGCCGCGCAGGTACGCGACCGACTCGTCCCAGAGATTGAAGTATCCGAGGCGCTCGAAGACCGGCTCGGAGAACAGCCGCAGCGCCTGCGCCTGCGAGAAGCCCGACAGGTAGGCGAACAGCGTGATCGCCGAGTGCGAGTGCCCCATCGGACCCGAGATCAGGCCGTTGAGCGTGACGTGATCCTGAACGCCCACGTGGACGAGGTCGGGATGGTAGGCGCTGAACACGATGGTCGGGATCAGGCGGACCTTCGGGTGCGTCCGAAGCGTGTCGATCGAGCCGCCGCCCTTGAACTTGGGCAGGTAGATGCTGGTGAAGACGTGGTCGTACCCGTCCGCGTGCGCCATCAGGTCGGCGAGCCGCGGGAACCGGCGGGACGCCGTGAAGGCCGAGACGAAATCCACCTGCGCGTGCGGCAGCAGGTAGCGCATCGTCTTGGCGATGGATCCGGCCTGGCAGACCCCGATCACGAGGATGCGCGGCGATCCGGTCCGCTTCTTCCCGAACTGCGCGAGCCGGTGCCGCGCGCGCCAGAGGCTATCGACGGTCAACATCCGGCCTCTCTCGCATGTCCGCGGGCCGCGGGCAAACACCGCACCCGTGCGGATCCCGCGGGCCGGGACCGCCGATCGCGCCCATCGGGAGGAGCCCCCTCGCGGTGCCGACCGTCGGACGGACTGCGCGACCCGCGCGGCGGAACCGCAGCACACGGCGACGCGCGCCGCCTGTGGATCGCCCAGGCTTGAAAGCACGCGCTCGGGGATCTCCGATTATTCGGAGCCCCACCCGCCATCTCTGAAAACAGCGGAAGCAACGCGTACAGCGGACCGCCGAATTCCTACGATGTCGCCCAGATATACGGGCCATGAAAGTCTGTCGCGGAGACGATTCAACTTGCGTGCCGTTGACAGAGTCAAGTCGTTGGATACAAATCCGATTCAACGAAGCATGAAGCTCGCGGACTGGGCGCTCGCGGTCATGAGGACCGGCAGGCCCCCGATGACCGAGGTGGATCCCCTCTCTCGCCGTGTTTCCGCGTCAGCGGCCGCTCCGACGGGCGCGGGGCGCTTCCGACCGACCTGCCTGGACAACCGGCCACGGTCCGAGCCGCTGGGACGGCGCAGCCGCGGCATGCCCGCGGTGGCACTCCTCCGCATCGCCGCGACGGTCGTCGATCCACGCCCGCATGACCGTCGGCAACCGGTCGATGCGCGGGCGACGGCGCTGCGCGGGTCGGAGGCCGGGTTCCGCATCGGGTCGAAAGCTGGAGACTGCGCGATGGATTACGTACCTCCGATGGCCGCGATCGCGGCGGCCGCACAGAAGGCGCCGCCCGGCGAGGCGACCGCGCTCACCCCGGCGCGCGACGTGAATCCCGTCGCGGCGCCGGATCCGCGGTCGATCTACACGCTCACGCCGGAGGCGGCCGGGGCCGTCTTCGCGCTCGTCGAGAACCGCATCCAGGTGATCGACGCCGCGCTCGACGTGACCGACCGGCGGGGCACGCAGGTCGCTGCCGCCGCGATGGCGACGGCCACGGCGACGACCCCGGTCGTGTCGCCGGAGACGACGAAGACGATCGGCGCCGCCAATCGCAACTGGAGCGAGGATGTCCGGTTGGATCACAGCCCGTCCCGACTCGTCGGCGCCGACACGGTCGTGGCGTACGACAGCCCGCGGGTCACGGCGGCCTGGAGCCTGGCCTTTCCGGACGTGGCCGGCCGGCGGTTCCGGGCCGTGCAATTACCGGGTCCGAGCCTCCGCTCCGTCCTGCACGACGCGGAGGCCGGGTTGGACGACACGGGGAGCGACATCTACCTGCTCTGCAACAGCGCGCATTTCGAGACGATCCGCCAAGCCCACCCGCGCACCCACATCAACTGGATCAACGTCGACAACGACGAGATCGTCGTCGTCTGGCGGAAGCCGTCCGAGGCGGGCTAGCGACAGGCCCGACCGGCTCGGGGCGGCCGCGACCGGACCGGACCGGGGCTACCCCGCCCGGACGAACGGGAGCCCAGCGGGACCGCCCGGTCAGAGCGTCGGCAGCACCGCGCGCAGGTGGGCGGCGAAGGCGCGGGTCAGCGGCGCGGCGTGCGCCTCGTCCAGGCGGATCGTCAGGCCGATCCGCGGCAGCGCGGGCAGGCCGCTGCCGCGGTTCAGGATGCGCAGGTCGGGCGGGACCGCGGCGCGGGTGAGGACCGCGACCGCCTGGGCGGAGCGCGCCACCGCCAGCAGTCCGGACAGGCTGCCGCTCGCGTAGGCGATCCGGTACGCGCGCCCGCCCGCGTCGAGGGCGGCCCGCGCCGCCCGGTGGTCCAGCGTGTCGGGGTCGCCGAGCGCGAGCGGCAACGGGTCGGGCCATGGCGCTTCGGCGCCGCGCGGCGCCACCCAGACGAGGTCCTCGCGCCGCAGGATCTCCCGCCCGGCCGCCAGCGGGACCGAGACGAGGGCCAGATCGAGCCCGCCGCGGGCGAGCCGCTCCTCCAGACGGGGTGTCGCGCCGCAGACCACCTCGATCGCCGCGTCGGGATGCAGGTGCGCGAAGCCGCGCAGCAGGGTGGGGAGGAAGGCCTGCGCGTAATCGTCCGGGCAGCCGAACCTGAGCGTGCCGTTGAGGCGGCCGCCGGACAGTTCCGCCACCGCGTCGTCATGCGAGGCCAGGATCCGGCGCGCGTGGACGAGGAGCCGCTCGCCCTGCACCGTGAGCACCACCCCGCGCCCGGTCCGGCGCAGCAGCGGCTGCGCGACCAGATCCTCCAGCCGCTTCATCTGCATGCTGAGGGCGGCCTGGCTGCGCCCGACCCGCTCCGCGGCCCGGCTCAGCGCGCCCGTCTCCGCCACCGTGGCGAAGCTGCGCAGGAGGTCGATGTCGAGGCTCTGAGCCATCAGGATCGCTGAACACTCGGTTCAGAACTATAAGCTTCTCTGGGGTTGCGGGCGGTCCTAGCATGGCGGGGCCTGCCACGGGACCCGGATCGATGACGACGCGGAACGACGACCCCGACTTCTGGACGCGCGCGCGCCGGCACCTCGTGCGCTACGGCGGCGCCTTCGCGCCGGTCATCATCGAGCGCGCGGAGGGCAGCTTCGTCTACGACGCGGACGGCCGGAAGATCCTCGACTTCACCTCCGGCCAGATGAGCGCGATCCTGGGTCACGGGCATCCCGAGATCGCCGCCGTCGTCGCCGACCACGTCGGGCGCCTGGATCACCTGTTCAGCGGCATGCTGAGCCGGCCGGTGGTCGACCTCGCGACCGAGCTGGCCAGACTCGCCCCCGGCGGGCTGGAGCGCGCGCTTCTCCTGACCACCGGCGCCGAGGCCAACGAGGCCGCCCTGCGCATGGCCAAGCTCGCCACAGGCGGCTGGGAGATCGTCAGCTTCGCGCAGTCGTGGCACGGCATGACGGCGGGGGCCGCTTCGGCGACCTACAGCGCCGGCCGCAAGGGCTACGGCCCGGCCCCGGTCGGGTCCTTCGCGATCCCTGCCCCGAACGTCTACCGCCCGACCTTCGCGCGGGACGGGGCCCCCGACTGGCAGACCGAGCTCGACTACGCCTTCGCGCTGGTGGACCGGCAGTCGACCGGCAACCTCGCCGCCTTCCTGGCCGAGCCGATCCTCAGCTCCGGCGGCATCCTCGAACTCCCGCCCGGCTACCTCGCGGCGCTGAAGCGCAAATGCACCGAGCGGGGCATGCTGCTGATCCTCGACGAGGCCCAGACCGGCATCGGCCGCACCGGCCTGATGTTCGCCTGCGAGCGCGACGGGGTGGTGCCCGACATCCTCACCCTGTCGAAGACCCTGGGCGCCGGCCTGCCCCTCGCGGCGGTCCTGACCACGCCGGAGATCGAGGATCTCTGCCACGCCCGCGGCTTCCTGTTCTACACCACGCACGTCTCCGACCCGCTGCCCGCCGCGGTCGGCCTCAAGGTGCTGGAGATCGTCCGGCGCGACGGCCTGGTCGGCCGGGCCGAGGCGGCCGGCGCGCGGCTCGCGGCGCGGCTGTGGGCGCTGCAGGAGCGCTTCGCCTGCATCGGCGACGTGCGCGGGCGCGGCCTTCTGCAGGGCGTGGAGATCGTGGCCGACCGGGACACGAAGGTGCCGGCCCCGGAACTCGGCGACGCGATCACGCGGCGCTGCCTCGAGCTCGGCTTGAGCATGAACATCGTGCAGCTGCCCGGCATGGGCGGCGTGTTCCGGATCGCCCCGCCGCTCACGGCCACGGACGCAGAGATCGACCTCGGGGTCGACATCCTGGAGCGGGCGATCGAAGCCTCGGTGTGAGGCGGCCCCGTCAGGCCGCCTCGATCTCCGCGCTGACCGTCAGCCACTCCTCCTCGGCGGCGGCGAGCGCGGTCGCGGCGTCCGACCGCATCTTGGCGATCTCGCCGGCCTTGGCGGCGTTCTCCCGGAACGCGGACCCGTCCTCCAGGGCGGCGTCGATCTTCTGGATCGCCGCGGTCAGCTTGGCCATCCGTGCCTCGATCGCCTCAAGCCGCTTGCGCAGGGGCGCGAGGGCCGCGCGGCGCTCGACGCCGGCGCGGCGCGCCTCGGCCTTCTGGCCGCCGGAGGGCTCCGAGTCGCGCTCGACCTCGCGCTCGGGCCCCGACAGGACGAAGCGCCGGTAATCGTCCATGTCGCCGTCGAAGGTCTTCACCGTGCCGTCCGCGACCAGCCAGAGCCGGTCGGCGCAGGCCTCGACGAGGAACCGGTCGTGCGAGACCAGGATGACGGCGCCCTCGTAGTCGTTGATCGCCTCCACGAGGGCCTGCCGGCTCTCGATGTCGAGGTGATTGGTCGGCTCGTCGAGGATCAGGAGGTGCGGGCCGTGGAAGGCGGCGAGCCCCATGAGCAGGCGCGCCTTCTCGCCGCCCGACAGCTTCTCGACCGGCGTGTCGGCCTTGTTGGCGCCGAATCCGAGCCGCGCCGTCGCGCTGCGGACCTTCGCCTCGGGGACATCCGGCATCAGGGTCCGGACATGCGCGTAGGCGCTCTCGGCGGGGCGCAGCTCGTCGAGCTGGTGCTGGGCGAAGTAGGCGACCTCCATCTTGGAGGAGCGCTTCACCTCGCCGGCGACCGGCCCGAGCCGGCCGCCGATCAGCTTGCAGAAGGTCGACTTGCCGTTACCGTTCGCGCCCAGCAGCGCGACCCGGTCGTCCGGCGCGAGGCTGAGGTCGAGGCCGGTCAGGACGATCCGGTCCCCGTAGCCGGCCTTGACGCGCTCCATGGCGACGATCGGCGGCGACAGCGGCTTCTCCGGGCTCGGCAGGTGGATCACCGGCACGTCGTCCTCGAGGAGCGCGGCGATCGGCTCCATCTTGGCGAGCCGCTTCATCCGCGACTGGGCCTGCCGCGCCTTGGTGGCCTTGGCCTTGAAGCGGTCGATGAAGCTCTGCAGGTGCGCGCGCTCGACATCCTGCTTGGCCTTCGCCTTGGCCTGGAGAACGCGCTTCTCCGAGAGCTGCTTGGCGAAGCTGGTGTAGCCGCCGCGGTAGATCGCCAGCTTGCCGCGGTCGAGGTGCAGGATGTGATCGACGCTGGTGTCGAGCAGGTCGCGGTCGTGGCTGATGATGATCGCGGTGCGCGGGTAGCGTTCCAGGTAATCGTACAGCCAGAGCGTGCCCTCGATGTCGAGGTAGTTGGTCGGCTCGTCGAGGAGCAGCAGGTCCGGCTCCGAGAACAGGACGGCGGCGAGCGCCACGCGCATCCGCCAGCCGCCGGAGAAGTCCGCGCAGGGCCGCGCCTGGGCCGCCGCGTCGAAGCCCAGCCCGTGCAGGATCGCGGCGGCCCGGGCCGGCGCCGAGTGGGCGCCGATATCCACGAGCCGCGTCTCGATCTCGGCCCGGCGCAGACCGTCCGCGTGCTCGGCCTCCGCCATCAGGCGGGCGCGCTCCGTGTCGGCGGCGAGCACGACCGCGTGAAGCGTCTCCGGTCCTGCCGGCGCCTCCTGGGCGACGGCGCCGATCCGCATGCCCTTGGGCAGCGCCACCGACTTCGCGTCGACCGGGAGGTCGCCGAGAATGGCCTTGAACAGGGTGGTCTTGCCGGCCCCGTTGCGCCCGACCAGCCCGACGCGGGCGCCTTCCGGGATCGTGAAGCTCGCGGAATCGAGAATCAGACGGTCGCCGATGCGGTAGGTGAGGTCGTTGACGCGCAGCATGCCGGCGTTCTGGCGGTCCGGACGCCGCGAGGCAAGCGCCGCCGTCGCGCGGGCAGGCCGGCATCCCCGTGTCGCCCCCCGACACAACGCGACGCCTATTTTAAGCTTCAAACATCAGCTTCGGCTGTCGGATTTTTAACGGAATGCCGTCAAACCTGTGGCGAGTGCTGCGCAAATAGACGCTGATAGTGCGTTCATCGGCTCCAGAACGTCGTCGCGCGAGTCGGAAAAGCGCCCGGGCGGGGGCGAGCCACAGGGGGGAATCTTGGGCCAGACCCTGATCCTGACCGACGATGTCGAGCGCGCCGAGAGGCTCGCGCGCAATCTCGGCGGCGTCACGCCCGTTGTGCTGCACGACCTCTACGGCGACGCCGTCCCGCCGCGGGGGGCGGGGCTGATCATCAGCGACGTCAGCGCGCTGACCTCCGAATCCGTGCGCCGGCTGCGCCAGGCGCTGTCCACCGCGCGCGGGCCCGGCATCCCGTTCCTGGCCCTGATCCACGGCAACCTCGGCCGCGGCGAGATCCAGGCCACCGCCCTCGGCGCGACCCGCGCGATGCCGGCCGCCGCGGTCAGCGCCATGCTGCTGAACGCGGTCGCGACCCTGATCGGCACCGCCAAGGCCCCGCCGCAGACCGGCAACTGGCAGGAGCAGGTGAACGAGGCCCGCTCGGCCTTCGTCAGCCTGTTCCGCGCCGATCAGGCGCCCCCGGCCGCGCTGGTCGAGAACGGCGCCGACTTGGTCAACCAGGCGATCCGCGAGGCCAAGGTGCGCGAATGGCTCAGGGTCGTGGCGAGCTTCGACGACGTCACGCACCGCCACTGCCTGAGCGTGGCCGGAATCGCGGCCGAGTTCGCGCGCGTCCTGGGGCTCAACGAGGCGGATTCCCGCTACCTCGTCAAAGGCGCGCTGCTCCACGACATCGGGAAGGCCAAGATCCCCCTCGCGATCCTGAACAAGCCCGCGCCGCTGACGCCGACGGAGCGCGCCGAGATGGCTCGCCACCCGGCGCTCGGACACGAGATGCTGCTGACGGGCGACTACGACGCGCTGACCCTGTCGGTGGTCCGCTCGCACCACGAGTATCTCGACGGGTCGGGCTATCCGGACGGGCTGCGCGGGCAGCAGATCCCCGACCTCGTCCGCCTGATCACCATCGCCGACATCTTCGCCGCGCTGATCGAGGCGCGCCCCTACAAGGCGCCGAAGGCCCCGCGCGAGGCCTACGCCATCCTCGAATCGATGAGGGCGAAGCTCGATGCGGACCTCGTCCGCGCCTTCGGAGCGGTCGCGGTCGCCTGCGAGACGCCCCGCCGCGCCTCCGCCTGAACCCGACCCTCAGACGAGTTCCCAGGCCTTGCCGTCCCGCATCAGGGCGGTGACGAGGGCGTGGTTCAGCTCGTGCCCCGTGTGGAACGCCGAGATCCGGCCCTCGACCGGGTGGCCCGCCAGCGCGAGGTCGCCGACGAGGTCGAGGATGCGGTGGCGAACCGGCTCGCCGGGGACGCGCATCCCGCCCAGGACGTGCCCGCGCACCAGCAGCGCTGCCGAGCGGGGCGAGACGCCCTGCAGGAAGTCGTTCCGCATCAGGTAGCCGTAGGCGCGGCCCGCCATGGCCCGCGCGTAGCGCCCGAAGCTGCGCGCCGGCGCGATCTCCCGCTCGAAGGATTCCGGCGTGATCGCGCCCGACCAGTCGATCGAGCCGAAATGCGCCAGCGCGACGTGGCCGGTGATGTGCAGGCCCGGGCCCGGCTCGATCTCGAGGCGGCGCCGCCCGTTCTCGACCGCCACCGTGCGCAGCAGGCGGATCACCCGGCAGGGCAGGCTCTGCTCGCGCCGGCCGGCGATCCGTATCGCCTCACACCACGGCGTCGCGCTCCCGTCGAAGATCGGCAACTCGTCGGCGTCGATCTCGGCCAGCACGTTGTCGATCCGCAGCGCGCTGAGCGAGGCCATCAGGTGCTCTATCGTGCGCACGAGGACGCCGTCGCGTCGCAGCGCCGAGGAGAGCGGCTGCGATTCCCGGTAGTGCCAGTGGGCGGGCACGTCGACCGCCCGTCCGTCCCTCAGGTGGCGGCGGAAGACGATGCCGTGGCCGGCCGGGGCGGGGCTGACGCGGACCGTGGCGTGCCGCCCGGAATGGAGGCTGCGGCCCGAACGCTCGAAGGGGCGTGCGAGCGTCGCCTGCTGGCGGGGACCGGTGGAGGATGTCGAGCGCGGGAAAGGTACGTCTTGATGCATCGATACTGCCCGCCTCGGCGGGCCAGGAATTTAGCCCTGATACCTGATCCACGCTAATAAACTCCTGTTCATCGGGACGCGGCTTGACCGCCCCGCCCGCGACCGTCACGATTGCGGCGCCCGATCGATCCAGCACCGCCCCGGCGGGGCGCGGCTTCACTGTGCGGGCTGCTCCCGTCCCCAGATCTGCTGGCCGGCCCCCGTCAGGGCAGGGACGGAGGCCGGAGTTGAGGGAACACGATCGATGGCGCGGTTGGGGACGATACCTTTCTTCAAGGATCCCGGCATCGAGCTCAGCCCCTACGAGCCCCGCTGCCACTGGCGCCGCTTCGACGAGAACGAGGTCCTCGTCGACTTCGACGATATCTCCACCGACGTGTACTTCATCGCCTCCGGCGAGGTCCGCATCCTGAACCGGACCCAGTCCGGCAAGGAAGTCATCCTGGGCGAGATGCGGGGCGGGGCCTTCTTCGGCGAGCTCGCGGCCATCGACGGGATCGGCCGCTCGGCCAACGTCACGGCGCTGACCCGCGGCGAGGTCTGCGTGGTGCCGGCGCCGGTCTTCCGGCAGATCGTGTTCGCCTCCGAGGCGATCGCCGACCGGCTGTTCCGGCTCCTGGCCAAGCGCGTGCGCGAGCTGAACACGCGGCTCATGGAACACGCCCTGCTCGACCTGAAGCACCGGCTCTACGCCGAGCTGCTCCGCCTCTCCGTGCCCCGGGCCGGCACGGCGGGCGAGCGGGTGGTCTCGCCGCCGCCCTACCACCACGTCCTCGCCGCGCGGATCGGCTGCCGCCGCGAGCAGGTGACCCGGGAGTTCACCGCGATGGCGGCGGAGGGACTGGTCGACCGCACCCGCGGCGCCCTGGTCCTGCGCCGGCCGGACCTCCTGGAAGCGCGCGTGGCCGAGGCGCTGCGCGAGGATTCCTGATCCGTTGTCCGAGGGGCCGGCGCCGCGCCTGCGGCTGGAGGAGCTGACCAAGCGCTTCGGCACACATCGGGCCGTCGACGCCGTGTCCCTCGACCTCGAGGCGGGGGAGTTCTTCTGCCTGCTCGGCCCGTCCGGATGCGGCAAGAGTACACTCCTGCGCATGATCGCGGGCTTCGAGAGCCCGACCTCGGGACGGATCCTGCTGGGCGCGCAGGACCTGACCGCGCTGCCGCCCCATCGGCGGCCGGTCAATATGATGTTCCAGTCCTACGCCCTGTTCCCGCACATGAGCGTGGCCGGCAATATCGGCTACGGGCTGAAGGGCCTCGGCCGCTCCGCCTCGGCGGAGCGCGTGTCGGAACTGCTCAAGCTCGTGCGCCTGGACGGGTTCGGCGACCGTCGACCGGAGACGCTCTCGGGCGGCCAGCGCCAGCGGGTCGCCCTGGCCCGGGCGCTCGCCCGGGAGCCGAAGCTGCTGCTGCTCGACGAGCCGCTCGGCGCGCTCGACCGCGGCCTGCGCGAGGAGACCCAGGGCGAGCTGCGCGCGGTCCAGCGCCGCCTCGGCACCGCCTTCGTCGTCGTCACGCACGATCCCGAGGAGGCGATGATGCTCGCCGACCGGATCGGCGTCATGGAAGCGGGCCGCCTGATCCAGGTCGGGCCGCCGGCCGATCTCTACCGGCGCCCGGCGAGCCGCTTCGTCGCCGGCCTGCTCGGCGACGTGAACCTCATCCCCGGCCGTGTCGGCGCCGGAGGCGCCGACACGGTCCGCACGGTCGAGACCGCGCACGGTCCCGTGCGGGGCGTCGCGGAGGCCGCGCTCGCGGAAGGGGCCGCGGTCGTGGTGGCGGTGCGGCCCGAGGACGTGGTGCTGGGCACGGAAGGGCTGCCGGTGGTCGTCGCCGACGCCGTGTTCCTGGGCGACCGGGTGCGCCGGACGCTGCGCCTGCCCGACGGCGCCACGCTGCGGGCGAGCGGGCGGCCCGCGGAGGCCGCCGCGGCGCCGGGCTCGGACGCACGGGCCAGCTTTCCCGCCGACGTCGCCGTGATCCTGCCGGCATGAGGGCCGCCAGAGCGGAGGCCGACCGCGCGACCGGGCGAACGGAGGCCGGGTCCGCGCGCGCCCGCAAGCGCGGCCGGGTGTTCGACCGTCTGGCGCGCCTGCCGCCCTTCCTGTGGCTGGCGGCGTTCTTCCTGCTGCCCTTCGTCATCACCCTGAAGATCAGCCTCTCGGAGCCGGCCACGGCGATCCCGCCCTACCTGCCGCTGCTCGACTGGCGCGGCGGGCTCGACGGCTGGTCGGCCTTCCTCGAGGCCCTGAACTTCGACAATTACCGCACGCTCGCCGCCGACCCCCTCTACCGCGACGCCGCCCTGGGCTCCCTGACCTACGCGGGCGTCGCCAGCCTGATCCTCGTCGCTCTCGGGACGCCGCTCGCCTACGCCCTGGCGCGGGCGCCGTCCCGCTGGCAGCCGCTCCTCGTCGCGCTGGTGATCGTGCCGTTCTGGACGAGCTTCCTGATCCGGATCTACGCCTGGATCGCGATCCTGAAGCCCGAGGGACTGCTCAATCTCGCCCTGCGCCGGCTCGGCCTGATCGACGCGCCGCTGACGATCCTCAACACCGACGCGGCGGTGATCGTCGGTCTCGTCTACGCCTACCTGCCCTTCATGGTGCTGCCGCTCTACGCGGTGATGAACCGCCTCGATCCGACCCTGCGCGAGGCCGCGGCGGATCTCGGCGCCTCGCCGAGCCGGGTGTTCTGGACCGTGACCGTGCCGCTCAGCCTACCCGGGATCGCGGCCGGCGCGGGGCTCTGCTTCATCCCGATGGTCGGCGAGTTCGTGATCCCCGACCTGCTCGGCGGGTCGGAGACGCTGATGCTCGGCCGGGTGCTCTGGAGCGAGTTCTTCTCGAACCGCGACTGGCCGCTGGCCGCGGCGGTCGCCGTGCTGATCCTAGCCATCGTCATCGGACCGGTGGTCCTGTTCCGGGACAGCCTGCGCGCGGGCGAGGGCGAAGCGCCGTGAGCTGGGTGACCCGCACCGCCCTGGTGGCCGGCCTGGGCTTCCTCTACGGGCCGATCGCGGTGCTGATCGTCTACTCGTTCAACGCCTCGCCGATGGTGACGGTCTGGGGCGGGTTCTCGACCCGCTGGTACGGCGCCCTGCTCGCCGACGCGCCGCTCCTGTCGGCCGCCTGGGTCTCCCTGAAGGTCGCTTTCCTCGCGAGCCTGCTCGCCACGATCCTGGGGACGCTGGCCGCGCTCGCCCTGGAGCGGCAGGGCCGCTTCCGCGGTCGCGCCCTGTTCACGGGTCTCGTCTTCGGGCCGATCGTGATGCCGGAGGTGATGATCGGGCTGTCGCTCCTGCTCATGTTCATCGGGATCGGGCTGGACCGCGGCCTCCTGACGATCGTCATCGCGCACACGACCTTCTGCACCGGCTTCGTGGCGGTGGTGGTCGGCGCGCGCCTGCGCGGCCTCGACCGGTCCCTCGAGGAGGCCGCGGCCGATCTCGGGGCGGCGCCGGCGCGCGTGCTGATGACCGTGACGCTGCCGCTGCTCGCGCCCGCCCTCGCGGCCGGCGCGCTCCTCGCCTTCACCCTGTCGCTCGACGACCTGGTGATCGCGAGCTTCGTCTCCGGCCCGGGCTCCACCACCCTGCCGATGCGGCTCTACAGCCAGGTCCGCCTCGGCGTGAATCCGGAGATCAACGCGGCCTCGACCCTCCTCGTCGGGCTGGTGAGCGTCGCGGTGCTGCTGGCGTCCTGGCTCACCGCCCGCCGCGGACAGGGCTGAGCGGGCATCACTCCGCGGCCTGCGCCGCGGTCGCGCCCCCGCGCACCATCTGCGCCACGGCGACCGTCACGACGACGTTCACCACCAGCGCCACGATGCCGACATTCACGTCCTGGAGCGGCCCCAGGACCGGCAGCTTCGCCAGGCTGAACCCGGAGAGGACGGTCGCCGCCACGGTGGCCACGCCCGCGACGATCCCGGCGATGGCGGCGCGGCGGTCGAGGGGATTGCGGCGCATCAGGCTGGTGATGAAGCAGGGGAAGAGCTGCGTCACGAAGTTGTAGCCCATGAGCAGGAGCTGCACGATCGTGTCGCCGCCCGACAGGGTGAAGCCGACGCAGACCAGCGCCAGCACCGGCACGAGGATCTTGCACAGCCGCGCGGTCGCGGCGTCGTCCATGCCGGGACGCAGCGGCCGGACGAGGTTGTTCGCGACCAGCGTGACGCCGGCGATCAGGATCATGGAGCCCGGGACGAGGGCGGTCAGCACCCCCGTGGCGCCGATCAGCCCGATGACCCAGGGCGGGAAGGTCGCGAGGGAGAGCTTGAACAGCGAGAGGTCGACGTCGGGCCCCGTCAGGCCCGGCACCTGCATCACGGCGGTGAAGCCGATCACGAACACGAACAGGTTGATCAGCTGGTAGATCGGCAGGATCACGGCGTTGCGGCGGAAGGCGCCCGGCTCCCGCGCCGTGTAGAGCGACGCGAAGGTGTGGGGCCACATGTAGCCGCCGAGCGCGGTCAGCAGGACCGTGGTGGTGAACCAGGTCGGGCTCTGGCCGCGGTCGGGCAGGGCCAGGAAGCCGGGCTTCGCCGCCTCGATCGCCGTGAACAGGCCCTCGTAGCCGCCGTAATAGTGGACCGGCAGGTAGATCCCGAGGAACACCACCACGAACAGGATGCTGGTGTCCTTGATCACGGCCGTCCAGGCGGAGCCGTGCACGCCCGACACCACGACGTAGGCGGTGAGCGCGGCCGCGCCGATCCAGACCGCGGTCGTCGACGAGATCGCGCCGTAGGACGCCGTCGAGACGATGATCCCGAGGCCCTTGAACTGCAGCACGAGGTAGGGAACGAGGGCGACGATCCCCACGAGCGCCACCAGCATCCCGAGCGCGCGGCTGCCGTACTTGCGCGCGAAGAAGTCGGGCTGCGTGTAGAGGTTGTGCTGCTTGGCGTAGCGCCAGACCGGGGGCAGCAGCCAGTACGAGGTGACGTAGGCGAGCGTCAGGTAGCAGAGGATGTAGTAGGCGGGGCCGCCCTTGCCGTAGGCGATGCCGGAGCCGCCGAGGAACGTGAAGGTCGTGTAGATCTCCCCGGCCATCAGCAGGAAGACCAGGGCGGTGCCGAAGCCGCGGCCGCCGACGGTCCACTGCTCCAGCCCCATCTCGCGGCCGACCCGCGCGTAGAGTCCGAGGCCGATCGCCAGCGCGAAGCCGGCGGCCACGATAACGAGCGCGATGCTCATCGGGGATCCTCCGGCGCGCGGTTCTGAGGGTCGGTCAGGTAGATCACCCCCATCACGACCGAGGTTCCGATCACGCAGAACACCAGCCAGGCGAGGAGCAGCGGCAAGCCGAACACGAAGGGCTCGACCCGGTTCAGGAAGAACGGGCCGACCAGGATGCCGAGGAAGGGAAGGGCGGCCAGCCACCGCAGATTTCGCATGCGCGATACCGTTCAGAAGGCCCCGATATCGCGGGTTGAATCAGTCACGGACCGCTGTCAACGCCGCGATTGCGCAACGGCGCTCATCCCGATCACGTCTGCGTGCTGTGCGCTCGCGCACGCGGCCGCGCTCCGGGCGCGCATATCCTCAGCGCAGCGTCGCGCCGTCCGACACGGCGGGCGCCGAAGGATTTCACGATGACCCGCACTCTGACCATCGCGGCGCTGGCCGCGCTCCTCGCCGTTCCGGCGGTCCAGGCGGAGGCCCGCCCGCGGCACACCCCCGCCAAGGCGCAGCCCAGCGCCGCGATCAAGGCGCGCCAGACCGTCCTGAACGATTTCAACGCGCGGATGAGCCGCCTGGACGCGCTCATGGGCACCCCGAGCAGGTCGTCGGTCCGCGCGCGCTCGGCCGAGGCCGGCCGCTAGGAAACGTGACCCGCCGGCCACCCGGACCGGCGCGTCGACTCAGCGGCCGAGGCCGCCCGCCTCCTCCACGAAACGCGCCACCGCGTCCGCGCCCGCGCCCTCGCGCAGGGACGCGAACACGTACGGCCGGGTGCCGCGCATCCGCTGCGTGTCGGATTCCATCACCGACAGGTCGGCGCCGACGAGCGGCGCGAGGTCCGTCTTGTTGACGATCAGCAGGTCGGACCGGGTGATGCCCGGGCCGCCCTTGCGGGGGATCTTCTCGCCGCCGGCGACGTCGATCACGTAGAGCGTGATGTCGGCGAGTTCCGGCGAGAACGTCGCCGCGAGGTTGTCGCCGCCGGACTCGATCAGCACGAGGTCGAGCTTCGGGAAGCGCCGGCTCATCTCGGCGACGGCGGCGAGATTGATCGAGGCATCCTCCCGGATCGCCGTGTGCGGGCATCCCCCGGTCTCGACGCCGAGGATGCGCTCCTCCGGCAGGGCGCCCGCGACGGTGAGGATCCGCGCGTCCTCCTTCGTGTAGATGTCGTTGGTGATGGCGCAGATCTCGTAGCGGTCGCGGAAGCGCTTGCAGAGCTGCTCCATCAGGGCGGTCTTGCCGGAACCGACAGGTCCGCCGATGCCGACGCGGAGGGGGCCGTTCGTGGAGGTCATGCTGCGGGCTCAGGATCGGAAGATGCGGGAATACTGGGTCTCATGGCGGAAGGAGCCGAGATCCAGGCGGAAGGTGGCGGCACCGAGCGCGTCGAGATCCGCCGCGGCGGCTGCCTCGGCGAGCCCGGCGAGGCGCGGCGCGAGCGCTGCCACGACCCGCGTGCCGGCGGCCTGACCCACGGGCGCCGCCCGGAGGGCCGCGGAGACGAGATTCTGGAGGAAGGCGAGGCCGTAGGCGGCGAGCACGGGCCCCGGATTCATGCCGTGCGCGCCGGCCGCGAGGCCGACCGCGACCGGGTAGGCGACCGGCCCCGGCAGATTGCCGGCCAGGGCGTCGAGGGCGTCGCAGGGCCACGCGCCGCGCGTCGCGTCGAGGAAGCTGCGGCCCTGCTGGCTCGTCTCCAGGTGCAGCTCCCGCGACGGCGCCAGCGCCAGCGCGAGGTCGTTGACGGCGACCAGCGCGGCGCCGTCCGCGGACAGCGCCGCCGCGTGGGCATGGGCGGCCAGGATCAGGTCGTTGCGCAGGGCGCCGCGCTCGCAGACGTCCCGGAGCCACTCGGTCAGGCTCGCCTCGTCGCGAACGTCGCCCGCCTCGACCGCCCATTCGAGCCCGTGCGAGTAGGCGTAGGCCCCGACCGGGTAGCCGGGCGACAGCCATGCCATCAGGCGCAGCGCCTCCAGGGCGTCAGCCCGCGGCATGGTGGTGCTGGTGGCCGCCATGCGGGTGGTCGTGCCCGTGACCGTTGCCATGATCCCCGGAATAGGCGCCGCCCTCGGGCCGGAACGGGCGCACCACCGGCTCGGCGGTGCCACCGAGGCCCCGGACCATCTCGGCGAGGACGTGGTCGTGCGCGATCCAGACCGCGTCCGGGCCGATCTCGGCGGCGATGTGCCGGTTGCCGATGTGCCAGATCAGGCGCTTGAGGGCGTGATCGCCGGCAGCCCGGATCTCGAGCAGGCGCTCCGGCGCGGCCTCGACCCAGACGAGGCGTCCGTCCTGCAGGACCAGGGCGTCGCCGTCCTCCAGCACGGTCGGCTCCGGAAGGTCCAGCAGGAAGCTCAGCCCCCCGGCGCCGCGCATGGCGACGCGGCGGCGGTGGCGGTCGCCGTGATCGAGGACGACGCGGTCGACGATCTCGCCACCTGACAGGAAGTCGCGGCGGAGGATGCGGGTGGCGCGGATCATGGATGGCCGCGCTCAGAACAGGAAGTAGCGCTGCGCCATCGGCAGCACCTCGGCCGGCTCGCAGACCAGCAGCTCGCCGTCGGCGCGCACGTCGTAGGTCTCCGGATCGACCTCGATGACCGGCGTCGCGTCGTTCAGCACCATGCTCTTCTTCGAGATGCCGCCGCGGACGTTCTCAACGGCGACCAGCTCCTTCTGCACGCCCAGCCGCTCCCGCAGGCCGTCCTCCACCGCCGCCCTTGAGACGAAGGTGAGGGCGGTGGCGAAGGGGACCCGTCCGTAGGCGCCGAACATCGGCCGGTAATGCACCGGCTGCGGCGTCGGGATCGAGGCGTTCGGGTCGCCCATGGGCGCGGCCGCGATGCTGCCGCCCTTCAGCACGAGGTCCGGCTTCACGCCGAAGAAGGCCGGCGTCCACAGCACGAGGTCGGCGAGCTTGCCGGGCTCCACCGAGCCGATGTGCCGGGAGATGCCGTGCGCGATGGCCGGGTTGATCGTGTACTTGGCGACGTAGCGGCGCGCGCGCAGGTTGTCGGTGCCGGACGCGTCGCCCGGCAGAGCGCCCCGCTGGCGCTTCATCTTGTCGGCGGTCTGCCACGTGCGGATGATGACCTCGCCGACCCGGCCCATCGCCTGGCTGTCGGAGGACATCATCGAGAGCGCGCCGATGTCGTGCAGGATGTCCTCGGCCGCGATGGTCTCGCGCCGGATCCGGCTCTCCGCGAAGGCGAGATCCTCGGGGATCGACGGGTCGAGGTGGTGGCACACCATGAGCATGTCGAGATGCTCGTCGATCGTGTTCCACGTGTAGGGCCGCGTCGGGTTGGTGGACGACGGCAGCACGTTCGGCAGCCCGGCCACCTTGATGATGTCCGGCGCGTGGCCGCCGCCCGCGCCCTCGGTGTGGAAGGCGTGGATGGTCCGGCCCTTGAAGGCCGCGATCGTGTCCTCGACGAAGCCCGATTCGTTGAGCGTGTCGGTGTGGATCATGACCTGGATGTCGTGGGCGTCCGCCACCGACAGGCAGGTATCGATCGCCGCGGGCGTGGTGCCCCAGTCCTCGTGCAGCTTCAGCGCGCAGGCACCCGCCCGCACCATCTCGACGAGGCTCTCCGGACGGGACGCGTTGCCCTTCCCGGCGAAGGCGAGGTTCATCGGGAAGGAATCCGCCGCCTCGATCATCCGGGCGATGTGCCAGGGGCCCGGCGTGCAGGTGGTGGCGAAGGTGCCGTGCGCCGGGCCGGTGCCGCCGCCGAGCATCGTGGTGACGCCCGAGCAGAGCGCCTCCTCGATCTGCTGCGGGCAGATGAAGTGGATGTGGCTGTCGAAGCCGCCCGCCGTCAGGATCTTGCCCTCGCCGGCGATGACCTCGGTGCCCGGCCCGACCACGATGTCGACCCCGGGCTGCACGTCCGGATTGCCGGCCTTGCCGAGCCGGAAGATCCGGCCGCGCACGATGCCGACATCGCACTTCACGACGCCCCAGTGGTCGAGGACCACCGCGTTGGTGATCACCGTGTCGACGGCGCCGTCGGCGTTCGTGGCCTGGCTCTGGCCCATGCCGTCGCGGATGACCTTGCCGCCGCCGAACTTCACCTCCTCGCCGTAGGTGGTGAAGTCGCGCTCGACCGTGATCTCCAGGCTCGTGTCCGCGAGCCTGATGCGGTCGCCGACGGTCGGGCCGAACATGTCGGCGTAGGCCGAGCGCGGCAGGCTGGCGGGCTTGGGCGTGTTGGCCATGGTCAGAGCTTGCCCATCACGTCGCCGCGGAACCCGTAGACGGTGCGCCCGCCGGAGAGCGGCACCAGCGCCACTTCCCGCGTCGATCCCGGCTCGAACCGCACGGCGGTGCCCGGCGCGATGTCGAGGCGCTTGCCGCGGGCCTGCTCCCGCGGGAACACGAGGCCCGGATTGACCTCAAAGAAGTGATAGTGCGAGCCGACCTGGATCGGCCGGTCGCCGACATTGGCGACCTCGATCACGGTCCGCTCGGCGCCGGAGTTGAACACGATCTCGCCGGGCAGAGTCGTCACCGCGCCGGGGATGTCGGACGAGGCCGCACCGCGGATCGGGTGATGCACGGTGACGAGCTTGGTGCCGTCCGGGAAGGTCGCCTCCACCTGGATGTCGTGGATCATCTCGGGCACGCCCTCCATGACCTGATCGGCGTTCAGCACGGTGGCGCCGGCCTGCATCAGGTCGGCCACGGTGCGGCCGTCCCGCGCGCCCTCGACCACGAAGTCGGTGATCAACGCCACCGATTCCGGATGGTTGAGCTTCACGCCGCGGGCGAGGCGGTTGCGCGCCACCTGCGCCGCCATGGCGATGAGCAACTTGTCCTTCTCACGGGGCGTCAGCAGCACGGGCAACCTCGTCGTCGCGGCGGCCGGAGCAAGGATCATGCGCGCGGCGCGGTCAAGGGCGGGCGTCGGCCGTTGCAGGACCCGGACCAGCGGCCGTCGCGGCCCGCCGGAATCAGGGAGCCGTCACGGCGTCATGGCGATGAAGCCGGCGAACAGGTCGGGGAGGGCCGCGCCCTTCACGGCACCCGGCAGGTCGCGGGGATGGATGAACTCGTCGCGGAACCAGGGATAGCGCTTCGGATCGAAGGAGGCCCGCAGCCAGTCGATCGTCCGCCGCACGCGGGTGATCCGCTCGGCGTCCGGGTGATAGGTCAGCCAGATGTCGACGCTGAAGCGGCCGAGATTGTCCACCGGGACGACCTGGGCGCCGATCGCGCTGGCATAGGTCGGCAGCAGGCCGATCCCGGCCCCCTTGGCGATCGCCCAGTAATAGGCGCTGCTGACGTTGATCTTCAGGGTGATCGGGACCTTCGCGGGGAAGCCCGGCACCGTGCGCACGTAATCCTCGAGGGCGACGGTCTGGCCGCCGTCCTGCACCACGATCCGGTGGCGCTCCAGGTCCTCGGGGCGATTAGGTAGCCCGTAGGTCTCCTCGTAGCTCCGCGCGGCGTAGGGCACCATGTGGATCCGGCCGAGCTTGACGATGCGCAGGTCCGGGCTGGTCGGCCGCGTCAGCTGGATCGCGACGTCGGCCTCCAGTCGCAGGACGTCGGCGGATTCCATCGCGCAGCGGAGGTCGACGGTCAGGCGCGGGTTGGCGCGCTGGAACTCGACGAGGCGCGGCGCGAGCCAGAACGCCCCCAGCCCCTCCGTCACGGCGATCCGCACCTCGCCGGTCTCGGCGAAGGGCGCGCCCTCGCCGGTGCGCACCAGGCTGAACGCCGCCGCCTCCATGCGGCCGGCGGCCTCGAGGATCGCGTGGCCCTCGGCGGTGAGGCGGATGCCGTCGACGTGGCGGGTCAGCAGCGGCGCGCCGATCAGCGCCTCGAGATCGTCGATCCGGCGCCGCACCGAGTTCACCGACAGGCCGAGCTTCGTGGCCGCCGAGCGGAAGCTGCCGGACCGCTGGAGCGCCAGGAAGACCCGGATGCTCTGCCAGTCGGGCATCGGGTCCCGGATCGCCTCCGCCTGTTCCATCGACGGAACACCCCTGTTTCAAATTTTGCACATACAGCCAGAGCGCTAGATGCGAAGTGCTTAACCGTCAATCCGTACCCGAATGACAGGTCATCCGATGACGGTGCACATTGCTCGCGCGCAGTTCGTGGCCAAGGACGCCGATCAACTCGGTACAGCGCTAGTCTCTCCCGAGCCGCGGCACGCGCTGAATGCGCTCGAGGTCGGCCGAATTGCCCGGCACCTCGTCATCTTCACGCCGACCCCGGACGATCTGGCGCGGCTGATCGCGTCGGCGCGCGCGGATCTGCCCGATCTCGCGCCCCTGCGCACCGTCCAGCGGGTGATGTCGATGAATCCCGACAGCGTCCTGGCGATCGCCCAGCGCCACCGGTTCGACGCCGCGGATCCGCGGGGCGAGGGGTTCGTGGCCTGCCTGATGCTGAACGCCGACGGCCTGGCGGCGCTCAAGGCCGGGACGCTCGACGCGTCCGACCCGCCCGCCGCGCTGGTGGCCGGCCAGCACGAACGCCCGGCCGGGATCTACGTCTGGGCCGTCTACGCGCGGCGGCGCCTCTCCGGCGGCGTCGGTCTCGTCTTCGATCGTCTGTCGAGCCCGACCTACAGGGGCGTCGACTTCTACGCCCGCGCGGCCACCCCCGAGGGGGCCGACCTCCTGACCGCCCTCGGCTTCACGGCGCAGACCTCCGCTCGCGGTGCCCTGTACCATTTCGCCCGCGCACCGAAGGCGGAGCCGGCGCCCCCGTACGACACCCACCGGTCCGGCGGGACCGGCATCAGCGTCGCGGTCGCGCGGAACATGGAGGACCTGTCCCGCGTGATCGCCCTGCGCGCCGCCGTCTACATGGCGGAGCAGGCCTGCCCGTACGAGGAGGAGTTCGACGGCAACGACCTCTCGGCGACGCACCTGATCGGCTACGTCGGCGACGAGCCGGCGGGCTGCCTGCGCATCCGGTTCTTCGCGGATTTCGCCAAGATCGAGCGCCTCGCGGTCCGGGCCGAGTTCCGCAACACGCGCCTGTCCTTCGCGCTGGTCCGCGCCGGGATCGAATTGGCCCGGGTCAAGGGCTACCGGCGGCTCTACGGCCACGCCCAGAAGCGCCTCGTCGGCTTCTGGAGCCGCTTCGGCTTCCGCGTCTTCGAGGGCGCGCAGGAGCTGGTCTTCTCGGATTTCGACTACGTCGAGATGCTGATGGAGGCGGAGCCGCACCCGCAGGCGATCGGCCTCGGCGCTGACCCCTACGTCATCATCCGGCCGGAGGGGCGCTGGCACCGGGCGGGCGCCCTCGACCGCTCGCGGAGCCGCGCCGTGACCCGCCCGTCCGTCGACCGGGCGGTGGCCGCGCGATGAACCGACCGATCAACCCGGCGCTGTATCGCCGGCCGCGCAGCGTCCCCGCCCTGGTGCTGGTGGACATGCAGCAGGAATACGAGATCGCGGGCCGCCCGCTCGCCCTGACGGGGATCGAGCCCGCGCTCTCCAACTGCCGGCGCGCCCTCGCGCATGCCCGCGCGAACGGCATGCAGGTGGTCTACGTCCGCTGGATCGGCGCGCCGCTGTTCCAGGCGGGCAGCCGCTTCGTCCGCTGGATCGAGGGGTTCGAGCCGCACGGCTGCGACATGATCTTCGACCGGGACCGCCCGTCCTGCTACGCCAGCCCCGCCTTCGCGGACGCGATGGAGCGGGGATCGCCGCCGCTCGTCATCGCGGGCTTCGCCGGCGAGTCGTCCTGCCTCGCGACGGCGGTCGACGGCTTCCACCGCGGCCAGGACGTGACCTTCCTGTCCGACGCCTCCGCGAGCCACGACCTCGACGGGATCTCCGCCGACGAGATCCACCGGTCGGTGAGCGCGGTGATGCGGGTGTTCGGCGACGTCACCGACACGCAATCCTGGATCGCGGCCTCGGCGCCTTTCAGGCCTCTGCCCACAGCTTCGAGACCCACGCACGCCAATGACTGACCGAAGCCAGAATCACGGGATTCCGGAGGGGGTCCCGGCCGGCGACGATGTGGACCTGCGCCTCGGCCGGCACGCGATCGAGCTGCTGCAGGCGGCGCGCGAGGCCGGCGAGCCGACGCTGATCGCGCAGGCCGAGGCCATGGCGATGGCGGTCGGCTTCGTGCTGGCGAGCCGGCTGCCGGGCGGCGCGCCGGAGACCGCGTGATCAGTCGGCGCCGTCCTCGCCGATGAGGCGCATGGCTCGCAGGCGCGCGGTCCGCTCGTCCTGGGCGCGCCGGTCCGCGGCGAGCGCCCGCCAGAGCACGACGAGCTCATCCGCGACAGGCGAATCGACGGTTTCGTCGGCATCGCGCGCGATATTGGCGTGATCGAAGGCGTCCATGTTCGAGGTTCCGCGCCTTGAGGTGCGGTCCGCTAACAGGACAGGATCGCGATCGTCCAGCCCGAAAGTTGAGCAGATCCTGTACAAGCCGACGGGATCGTCACGCGCGGCGCAATCCATCGCCGGCAAACCGAACACCGGATCGTAGATCGGCGAGGATGGGGAGGCTGACGGCGGTCGATCGACCGGGACGATGATCCGGTTCGACCGAATTGCATCCGGAGCCGCTGTTTCGGCGCCTGCCGGGACATGAATTCAATAATCTATTGACGATAATCGATAAATACGCGACCGGCCACGCAGCCCGCCGCCTCGAACAGTGTCCGCACGGGGCCGCACACGCCGCGAGCCCTCAGAAACATCTCGGACACCGAACTGTGACAATCCCGACCGGTATCGGCCAGGGCCCGGGCGCCGCACGGGTGCGTCCGATCGGACCGCGATCACCTCAGGCCCGGGATCGCGTCAGCGCGGCGATGATGGATTCGACCACCACGATCTGCTCCTGCACGGCGACCAGCCGCGGCCCGGCATCCGCGCCGTCGCCCAGCACGAAGGTGCCCTTCTGCCGCCGCGCGTCGCGCAGCTTGCGCACCGACGCGACGATGATCTGCCGCTCCTCGATCAGCGCGTCGCGCAGTTCGTTCAGGCCGTCCAGTTCCAGGGTCGAGGCCATGCGGCGTCTCGGTCTCACATCCTCGGCGCGGCGTCGGCGGCCTTCCCGCGCGAGCACGCCGGGCGCCTGTCGTCCGCGCGGGGCGTCCGGCGCCGCGGCGCGGCCCACTCTCGGCGGCGGTAGCACGCTTTCCGCTCACGGAACATTGCCGCGATCCGGGAGCGCCGCGATGTCCGGCGCGGCCATTGTATGCTATTGAATGCAAAATTATCCCGGTCCGCGAAGCGGTCGGATCAACGGGCGGATAGCGGCGCATGCTGAGTGAGGACGTGCACGACCGCGACGGGTCTCGCGCGGACGAGACGGTCACGGACCGGAGCCACGGCGACGCGCGTCGCGCCGCGATCAAACCGGCGAAGAAGCGCTCGGGCGCGGCCGGCCTGATCCTCCTGCTGCTCGCCGTCGCGGGCGGCGGCGCCTACGGCTACACGCGCCTGAATCAGCCAGCGGTGAAGTCCCGGGCGGCGGCCCCGCTGCCGGTGCCCGTCACCCTCGGCACGGTCGAGCAGGGGCCGTTCGCCCTCGTGTCGAACGGCCTCGGCACTGTCCAGGCGTACAACACCGTCCAGGTGCGCACGCGCGTCGACGGCGAGATCCAGCAGGTCGCGTTCCGCGAGGGGCAGACCGTCCGCAAGGGCGACGTGCTCGTGCAGATCGACCCGCGGCCCTACCAGGCGGCGCTGGATCAGGCGAAGGCCAAGAAGGAGCAGGACACGGCCAACCTCGGCAACGCGAAGGCGGACCTCGTCCGCTACACCGGGCTGGGCGCCTTCGCCTCCCGGCAGCAGACCGAGACGCAGACGGCCCTGGTCGCCCAGCTCACGGCGCAGGTGGCGTCCGACCAGGCGGCGATCGACAACGCCACGACGCAGCTCGGCTACGCCACGATCCGCGCGCCCATCGACGGCGTCACGGGCTTCCGGCAGGTCGATATCGGCAACATCGTCAACGCGGCCGGCCAGACCCCGATCGTGACGATCACCCAGGTCGAGCCGATCTTCGTGGTGTTCACGGCCCCGGAGGATCAGCTGCCCGCCATCACTGCGGCCCTCAAGGCCGGTGACGTGCCGGTGGAGGCCTGGACGTCGGACGGGCTGACCAAGCTCGCCGACGGCAAGCTCGCCCTGTTCAACAACCAGGTCGACACCGCGACGGGCACGATCCGCCTCAAGGCCGTCTACGAGAACAGGAATCACGCGCTGTGGCCGGGCCTGTCGGTCTCGACCAAGATGCGGGTCGGCACGGTCGCGGTCGCCACGACCGTGCCGGACGACGCGATCCAGCACGGGCCCGACGGGCTGTTCGCCTTCGTGGTGGACGATGCCAGCCGGGCGCATCAGCGCGCGCTGAAGGCGGGCCGCTCGGATTCGGGGCGGACGCGCGTTCTCAGCGGCGACCTCCGGCCCGGCGAGCGGGTGATCGTCGCCGGCCAGTACAAGGTGCAGGACGGCAGCCTCGTGGCCGATCCGCACGCGGCCCACACCGCGCAGGCGGAGGCGGTCCAGTGACGCGCGCGGGACGCCTCACGGCGGGCGCGTCCCCGCGCGGGGCCCGGCCATGAAGGGCGGCATCTCGGCACCGTTCATCCGGTTCCCGGTGGCGACCACGCTGATCATGGTCGGCATCCTGTTCCTCGGGATCGTGGCCTACCCGCTGCTCGGCGTCGCGCCGCTGCCGCAGGTGGATTTCCCGACCATCCAGGTGACCGCGCAGCTCCCCGGGGCCAGCCCGGAGACGATGGCCTCGTCGGTGGCGCAGCCCCTCGAGCGGCAGTTCTCGCAGATTCCCGGCGTGTCGCAGATGACCTCGACGAGCTCCCTCGGGATCTCGACGGTCACGGTCCAGTTCGACCTCAACCGCAACATCGACGGCGCCGCGAGCGACATCCAGGCGGCGATCAATGCCGCCAGCGGCCAGCTCCCGAAGAACCTCCCGACCCCGCCGACCTACCGCAAGGTCAATCCGGCCGATTCGCCGATCCTGCTGCTCTCGGCCACCTCCGACAGCATGCCGCTGATCGACGTCGACGACGCGGTCGACGTCCAGCTCGCCCAGCGGATCAGCCAGATCTCGGGCGTCGCGCAGGTCTTCATCGGCGGCCAGCAGAAGCCCGCCGTGCGGATCCAGATCGACCCGGCCAAGCTCGTGGCCAAGGGCCTGTCGCTGGAGGACGTGCGCGCGCAGCTCACCCTCACCACGGTCAACAACCCGAAGGGCAGCATCGACGGCGGCAGCCACAGCTACACCATCTACGCCAACGACCAGCTCACCGCAGCCCACAACTGGAACGACGTCATCGTCGCCTATCGCGACGGCGCGCCGCTGCGCGTCCGCGACATCGGACAGGCGGTCGCCGGCCCCGAGGACACCAAGCAGGCCGGCTGGACCAACGGCAAGCGCGGCATCTTCCTGGTCGTGTTCAAGCAGCCCGGCGCCAACGTCATCGACACGGTCGACAGCATCAAGGCCCAGCTGCCCCGCCTGACCGCCACACTGCCGGCCGCCATCAAGGTCGGCATCCTGAGCGACCGCACGCAGACCATCCGCGCCTCGGTCGAGGACGTGCAGTTCACCCTGCTGCTGACGATCGTGCTGGTCGTCGGGGTGATCTTCGTCTTCCTGCGCAGCTTCTGGGCGACCGTGATCCCGAGCGTGACCGTGCCGCTCGCGCTGCTCGGCGCCTGCGCGCTGATGTGGATGGCGGGCTACACCCTCGACAACCTCTCGCTGATGGCCCTGACGATTTCGGTCGGCTTCGTGGTCGACGACGCCATCGTCGTGCTGGAGAACATCAGCCGCTACGTCGAGGAGGGGATGCGGCCCATGGAGGCCGCTTTCAAGGGCGCGGGCGAGATCGGCTTTACCATCGTGTCGATCTCGGTGTCGCTGATCGCCGTGCTGATCCCGCTCCTGCTGATGGGCGGCATCATCGGAAGGCTGTTCCGCGAGTTCGCCGTGGTGCTGTCGATGACCATCGCGGTCTCGGCCTTCGTGTCTCTGACGCTGACCCCGATGATGGCCTCGCGGCTGCTGAAGTCCCACGACGCCGAGCGCCACGGCCGCCTCTACCGCATGAGCGAGGCCGCCTTCGACTGGCTGCTCGCGGTCTACGCCGACGCCCTCGACGTCGCGCTGCGCTTCCGCCGCGTCACGCTGCTGGTCTTCTTCGCCACGCTGGCGCTGACCGGCTACCTGTTCGTCGCCATCCCGAAGGGCTTCTTCCCGCAGCAGGACACCGGTTTCATGATCGGCGTCACCGAGGCGTCGCAGGACATCTCCTTCTCGGCGATGAAGGCGCTGCAGGAGAAGGTCGGCGCGATCGTCCAGGCCGATCCCGCGGTCGCCACCGTCGGCATGTCGCTCGGCGGCAACGGCCAAGCGCTCAATTCCGGGCGCATGTACATCACGCTGAAGCCCCGCGACGAGCGCGACGTCAACGCCTTCCAGGTGATCGGCCGGCTGCGCCCCAAACTGGAACGCGTCGAGGGCATCCGGACCTTCATCCAGGCGACCCAGGACGTGCGCACCGGCGGCCGCACCTCGCGGACGCAGTTCGAGTACACCCTCCAGGACCCGGACCTCGCCGAGCTGAACACCTGGGCGCCGCGCATCCTCGACAAGATGAAGACGCTGCCGGAGCTGCGCGACGTCGCCACCGACCAGCAGACCCGCGGCACGACGCTGACGCTGTCGATCGACCGGGACGCCGCCTCGCGCTACGGCATCACGCCCCAGCTCATCGACGACACGCTCTACGACGCGTTCGGCCAGCGCCAGATCGCGCAGTACTTCACGCAGCTCAACAGCTACCACGTCGTCCTGGAGGTTCTGCCGGCGCTGCAGGGCAGCGTCGAGAGCCTCGACAAGATCTACATCAAGGCGCCGATCGGCGGCGGGCAGGTGCCGCTCGCGGCCTTCGCCCGCTGGACGACGGTTCCGGTGGCGCCGCTGGCCGTGAACCACCAGGGGCAGTTCCCGGCGGTGACGATCAGCTTCAACCTCGCCCCCGACGTCGCCCTCGGGCAGGCCACGGAGGCGATCGGCCGGGCGATGCGGGAGCTGCAGGTCCCGCCGACCGTGGTGAGCGGCTTCCAGGGCACCGCCCAGGCCTTCCAGCAATCGCTCTCGACGGTGCCGCTGCTGATCCTGGCGGCCCTGTTCGTGGTCTACCTGATCCTCGGCATCCTCTACGAGAGCTTCATCCACCCGATCACCATCCTGTCGACGCTGCCCTCGGCCGGCGTCGGCGCCCTGGCGGTGCTGATGTGGGCGGGGTTCGACTTCAGCCTGATCGCGCTGATCGGCATCATCCTCCTCATCGGCATCGTGAAGAAGAACGGCATCATGCTGGTCGACTTCGCCATCGTCGCCGAGCGGGAGGAGGGCCTCTCGCCCGAGGTCGCGATCCGGAAGGCCGCGCTGCTGCGCTTCCGGCCGATCCTCATGACCACGATGGCGGCCCTGCTCGGCGGCATCCCGCTGATGGTCGCCACCGGGACCGGCTCGGAGATCCGGCAGCCGCTGGGCTACGCCATGGTGGGCGGCCTCGCGGTCAGCCAGGTGCTGACGCTGTTCACCACGCCGGTGATCTACATCTACCTCGACCGGCTGGCGCACCGCTTCTCGTTCCGCGACAAGCCGCGGGCGGTGGACGCGGCGCTCGATGACCCCGAGCCGGTGGAGGAGGTCCGCGGCCCGCCGGCGTTGCGCGCGGCGGAGTGAGGCCGACCGCCGTCTCTGCGAGCGGAGCGATCCAGATACGCCGCGCTCGCCGACGTCGCGCTTCCCTGGATTGCTTCGCTCCGCTCGCAAAGACGCTGAGCGCGGCGAAAGCGACGTCCCGAAGCCAATGGCCGGGCAGCCCTGTCACCGCGGCCCGCTTGGCGAGGCTTCTCGCCGTTCCAGTTCATGCGGCACCGGCCCTCTGAGACCGCGGGAAGCCGAAGGATGCGGATGAGCCAGAACCTGCCGCTGCGAGGGCTGACCGTGCTCGCCCTGGAGCAGGCCGTCGCCGCGCCCTACTGCACCTCGCGGCTCGCCGATGCCGGGGCCCGGGTCATCAAGATCGAGCGGCCGGAGGGGGATTTCGCCCGCGGCTACGACGCGGCGGTCAACGGGCTGGCGAGCTACTTCGTCTGGCTCAACCGCGGCAAGGAGAGCCTCGTCGCCGACATCAAGGATCCGGCCGACGGCCGCCTGCTGCACGCGATCCTCGCCCAGGCCGACGTGTTCGTGCAGAACCTCGCCCCCGGCGCGGCGGCCCGGGCGGGCTTCGGCTCGGCGGAGCTGCGCGCGCGCTACCCCCGGCTGATCACCGTCGACATCTCCGGCTACGGCGCCGGCAACGCCTACAGCGACATGAAGGCCTACGACCTGCTGGTCCAGGCCGAGAGCGGGCTCGCCGGGATCACCGGCCACCCGGCGGGGCCCGGCCGCGTCGGCGTCTCCGTCTGCGACGTCGCCTGCGGGATGGACGCCCACGCCGCGGTCCTCGAGGCGCTGATCGCCCGCGGGATCACCGGGCAGGGCTGCGCCCTGGAGGTCAGCCTGTTCAGCGGCGCCGCCGACTGGATGAACGTCCCGCTGCTCTACTTCGAGGGGACCGGCAAGGCGCCCCAGCGGGTCGGCCTCGCGCACCCGTCGATCTGTCCCTACGGCGCCTTCCCCACGGCCGACGGCAGCCTCGTGCTGATCTCGATCCAGAACGAGCGCGAGTGGGCGAATTTCTGCGCCGGCGTGCTCGGCGAGCCGGAGCTCGCCCGGGCCGAGGGCTTCGCGTCGAACAACGCCCGTGTGGCCAACCGCGCCGCGGTCGACCTGCGCATCGGCACCGCGCTGGTGCGGCTGACCCGCGACGCGGCCGCGGCCCGGCTGAAGGCGGCGGGCACCGCCTACGGTTTCGTCAACACGCTGGCGGACCTCGCCACGCACCCCGCGCTGATCCGCGCGGAGGTCCGGACGCCTTCGGGGCCGGCCCGGATCGTGGCGCCACCGGTGCTGATCGACGGCGCGGTCCGCGCCCTCGGGCCGGTCCCGGCCATCGACGAGCACGGGGCGCGGATCCGCGCGGAATTCGCGCCCCGGGCTCGAGGACAGTGATCTGACAGCGCATCGGAATGGGCGGGAGGAGACGATGAGACTGGACGGCAAGATCGCGCTCGTGACGGGGGCCGGCAGCGGCTTCGGGGCCGGGATCGCCCAGCGCTTCGCCGCGGAGGGCGCCAGGGTGGCCTGCGTCGACATCGACGGCGCGGCGGCCGGGCGCGTCGCGGCGGCGCTCGGCGAGAACGCCATCGCGATCGCCGCCGATGTCGGTCTGGCCGCCGACGTGGCCGCCAGCGTCGCCGAGACGCGGCAGCGCTTCGGCGTGCCGAGCATTCTCGTCAACAACGCCGGCACCACCCACCGCAACAAGCCGCTGATGGAGGTGACGGAGGAGGATTTCGACCGGGTCTTCCGGGTCAACGTGAAGTCGATCTTCCACTACGTCCGGGAAGTCGCCCCGCTGATGCGCGACGCGGGCGGCGGCGCGATCCTCAACGTCAGCTCGACGGCGGCGCTGCGGCCGCGCCCGGGTCTGACGTGGTACAACGCCTCCAAGGGTGCGGCGAGCCTCGCCTCGAAGTCGCTGGCCCTGGAGCTGGCGCCCTGGAAGATCCGTGTGAACGCCCTCTGCCCGGTCATGGGCGCCACGGGGCTCCTCGAGCACTTCATGGGCGTCCTCGACACGCCCGAGAACCGCGACCGCTTCATCGCCACGATCCCGCTCGGGCGCCTGTCGGAGGCGAGCGACATCGCCGCCGCCGCCCTGTTCCTCGCCTCCGACGAGGCGGCGTTCATCACCGGCGTCGATCTCCCCGTCGACGGCGGCCGCACGGCCTGAGGAGCCCCCGATGGAAGCCTATACCGAGATCCGCGAGGCGGTCGCCAAGCTCTGCGCCGGCTTCCCGGGACCGTACTGGCGGGCCCTCGACCGGGAGATGGCCTACCCGACCGAGTTCGTGAACGCGCTCACCGAGAGCGGCTACCTGTCGGTGCTGATCCCCGAGGCGTACGGCGGCTCCGGCCTGCCGCTCTCGGCGGCCGCCGCGATCCTCGAGGAGGTGCAGCGGGCGGGCTGCAACGGCGGCGCCTGCCACGCCCAGATGTACACGATGGGCACGCTGCTGCGGCACGGCTCGGACGCGCAGAAGGCCGAGTACCTGCCGGGCATCGCGGAGGGTCGCCTGCGGCTCCAGGCCTTCGGCGTGACCGAGCCGACCTCCGGCACCGATACCGGCAGCCTGAAGACGACGGCCCGCCTGGAGGGCGATCACTACGTCGTCAACGGCCAGAAGATCTGGACCAGCCGCGCCGAGCATTCGGACCTGATGCTGCTCCTCGCCCGCACCACGCCGAGGGCCGAGGGCATGAAGCGCACGGACGGGCTGTCGGTGCTGCTCGTCGACATGCGCGCGGCCAAGGGCAACGGCCTGACGATCCGGCCGATCCGCACGATGATGAACCACGCCACCACGGAGGTGTTCTTCGACAATCTCCGCGTTCCGGCGCAGAACCTCATCGGCGAGGAGGGCAGGGGCTTCCGCTACATCCTGTCCGGCATGAACGCGGAGCGGATCCTGATCGCCGCCGAGTGTGTCGGCGACGCCAAGTGGTTCATCGACAGGGCCCGGGCCTATGCCGGCGAGCGGACCGTCTTCGGCCGGCCGATCGGTGCCAACCAGGGCGTGCAGTTCCCCATCGCGAAGGCCTACGCGAACATGCGCGCGGCCGAGCTGATGGTCCGCGAGGCGCTGACCCTCTACGAGGGCGGGGCCAATCCCGGGGCCGAGGCCAACATGGCCAAGATGCTCGCCGCCGACGCCTCCTTCGAGGCCGCCAACGCCTGCATCCAGACCCATGGCGGCTTCGGATTCGCCGAGGAGTACGACGTGGAGCGCAAGTTCCGCGAGACGCGCCTCTATCAGGTCGCGCCGATCTCCACGAACCTGATCCTCGCCTACCTGTCCGAGCACGTGCTCGGCCTGCCGCGCTCGTACTGACATGACCGATCTCAGCGCCTGGATCGGCCGGACGCGGGCGGCGTCCGACCTCGTCACCCCGCGCCTCCTCGCCGAGTTCCGCGCGACCTTCGCGCCGCACCTAGCGCCGGTCGCCGACGGGATCGCGCCGCCGGCCCTGCACTGGTGCCTCGCGCCCGAGACGCCACCGGCCGACTCCCTCGGGCCCGACGGCCACGCCGCCAAGGGCGGCTTCCTGCCCCCGGTGCCGCTGCCCCGGCGGATGTGGGCGGGGGGCGAGATCGAGACGCTCTCGGACCTGCGCGCGGGGGACACGGTCACGCGCACCGAGACCGTGCGGGACGTCGCCTTCAAGAGCGGGCGGAGCGGGAGCCTGTGCTTCGTCACCGTCGACCACACGGTCTCGACAGAACGGGGCGTCACGATCCGCGAGCGGCAGGATATCGTCTACCGCGAGGCGGCAGGCGCACAGACGGGAACCGGCGCCGCGCCCGAGCGCGACGGTTCCGAATCCTACGCGGTGATCTGGGAGGTGCCGGCGACGCCGACGCTGCTGTTCCGCTACTCGGCGATGACCTTCAACGGCCACCGCTTCCACTACGACCAGCCCTACGCGACGCGGGTGGAAGGCTACGCCGACCTCGTCGTGCACGGCCCGATGCAGGCGACGCTGCTGATGAACCTCGCCGCGACGCTCCTCGGACGCGTGCCGCGGACGTTCACGTATCGCGGCGTCGCGCCGATGACGGCGAACCAGGTGTTTCAGGTCTGCGGGCGGGTCGCCGGGACGGCGTTCGAGGGCGTGACCCTCGACGCGGGGGGCCATGTCTGCATGCGGGCCCGGGCCGACGGGTGAGCGGCCCCGGACGCTCGGTCCGCATCCAAGATTGGGACGGGATCGGCACCGCCGTCGCGCCGCGCGCGGGCAAAAACGGCGCAGCGGCCCGCGGACGCGTCCGCGGGCCGGCCCCGAGCGGGTTCAGGCCAGCTTCAGGCCGACGTTGACGTTGCCGCGGGTCGCGTTGGAGTACGGGCAGACCTGATGGGCGGCGTCGACGAGCTTCTGCGCGTCGGCGCGATCCAGGCCCGGGAGGCTGATGGTCAGGTCGGCGGTGATGCCGAAGCCGCCCTCGGAGCGCGGACCGATGCCGACATCGGCGGTCACGGTGGTCTCGGCCGGGACCTTCAGCTGCAGCGACGGCGCTACGGCCTTCATGGCGCCGAGGAAGCAGGCCGAGTAGCCGGACGCGAAGAGCTGCTCCGGGTTCGCGCCCGGACCGCCCGCGCCGCCGAGCTCCTTCGGGGTCGAGAGCTTGACCTCGAAGCTGCCGTCGGCAGTCCGGGCGGCGCCGTCGCGGCCGCCGGTGGCCGTGGCGGTGGTACGGTACTTCACGTCTACAGGCATGGGACTCTCCGGTTTGGGGATGCCGCCGGCATGTAGGCGCCGACTCGCCTCCGCACAGCCCATTTAGATTGCGCGCAATCTAATTTCAAGGATCGATCAGCGCGAAGCGGTCGACATCGACGAGCCCTCGATCGGTGATCTTCAGGTGGGGGATCACCGGCAGGGGCAGGAAGGCCACCTGCAGGAAGGGTTCCGGGAGGACGACCTCCAGGCTTCGCGCCGCGTCGCGCAAGGTTACGAGCGAGCGGCGGATGGCGTCGAACGGCATGAGACTCATGAGCCCGGCGACCGGCAGCGCGATCTCGGCCAGCACACGGCCGCCCTCGACCACCACGAAGCCGCCCTCGATCGCGCCGAGCCGGTTCACCGCCACGGCCATGTCGGCGTCGTCCGCCCCGACCACCGTGATGTTGTGGCTGTCGTGCCCGACCGACGAGGCGATGGCGCCGCGCTTGAGGCCGAACCCCTTCACGAACGCGACCCCGACGCCGCGCGCGCCCGGCTGTGTCCGGCCGTGGCGCTCGACCACCGCGACCTTGATGACGTCCTGGTCGAGGTCGATCCGGCGCTCGCCGCCGGAATAGGGCAGGGTCAGGTCGTGCCGCAGGGTGATGATCTTGCCGGGCACGACGCCGATCACCGGCGTCGACGGCCCGGAGCCCGGAGCGGCGAAGTCGGCGGCCGTCACGTGCCGCGCCCGAACGCTCCGGCGGCCGATCGGCTCGATCGACGCGCGCGCGTCGAAGAGCGCCGCGTCCACCGACCGGCCCGCGCTGAGGACTTGCGACACGGCACAGGCGGCGAGATCGTCGAGCACGACGAGATCGGCGCGCTGGCCGGGCGCGACGAGGCCCCGGTCGTGCAGCCCGAAGGCCCGGGCCGCCGACCAGGAGGCCGCCCGGTAGGCGGCCAGCGGCGGCACGCCGAGGGCGATGGCCGTGCGGATGACGAAGTCGAGGTGCCCCTCTTCGGCGATGTCGAGGGGATTCCGGTCGTCGGTGCAGAAGGCCAGGAACGGCGCCGTCCGCTCGGTCAGGATCGGCGCGAGGGCGTGCAGGTCCTTGCACACCGAGCCCTCGCGGATCAGCACGGTCATGCCCTTCGACAGCTTCTCGCGGGCCTCCTCGGGCGATGTCGCCTCGTGCTCGGTGCGGATGCCTGCCGCGATGTAGCCGTTGAGCGCGAGGCCGCGCAGGAGCGGCGCGTGCCCGTCGATGTGCCGCCCCTGGAAGGCCGCGAGCTTGTCCAGCACGCCCGGGTCGCCCGCCAGAACACCCGGGAAGTTCATGAACTCGGCGAGGCCGATCACCTTCGGGTGCGCCGCGAAGGGCAGGAGATCCTGCGCCTCGATCCGCGCGCCCGAGGTCTCCAGGTGGTCGGTGGCCGGCACGCAGGACGAGAGCTGCACCCGCAGGTCCATCGCCAGCGTCTCGGAGGATCTGAGGAACCACGTGAAGGCGTCGGTGCCGAGCACGTTGGCCATCTCGTGCGGGTCGCAGATCCCGGTGGTGACGCCGTGCGGCAGGACGCACCGCTCGTACTCCTGCGGCGGCATCAGCGACGACTCGACGTGGAAATGCGTGTCGATGAAGCCCGGCACCACGACCTTGCCGGACACGTCGATCTCCCGGGTGCCGCTATACGCTCCGAAGGTCCCGACGATCCGGTCGCCGCAGATCGCGATGTCGGAGGCCACCAGATCGCCGGTGACGAGGTCGAGGAAGCGGCCGCCCTTCAGGACCAGATCGGCCTCGACCCGGCCCTGACCCTGCGCGATCGCGCGCCGGAGGAAATCCACCTGTGTCATCGCGATCCGCCCCTCCCGCCTGCCATCCGCCAGAAGCATGCCACGGGTGCCGGTCTCCCGGCGACGCTTGCGGATGCGCGGGCGCGGGCGCAGAAGCCCTTCACCTTTGAACCAGTCGAAGCTCTCGATGCCTGCCTATCGCTCACGCACCACCACCCACGGCCGCAACATGGCCGGTGCCCGCGGCCTCTGGCGCGCCACCGGCATGAAGGATTCGGATTTCGGCAAGCCGATTATCGCGGTGGTGAACTCCTTCACGCAGTTCGTGCCGGGCCACGTTCACCTCAAGGACCTCGGCCAGCTCGTCGCCCGGGAGATCGAGGCGGCCGGCGGCGTCGCCAAGGAGTTCAACACCATCGCGGTCGATGACGGGATCGCGATGGGCCACGATGGGATGCTGTACTCGCTGCCGTCCCGCGAGCTGATCGCCGATTCCGTCGAGTACATGGTCAACGCGCACTGCGCCGACGCGATGGTGTGCATCTCGAACTGCGACAAGATCACCCCCGGCATGCTGATGGCGACGCTGCGCCTCAACATCCCGACCGTCTTCGTCTCGGGCGGCCCGATGGAGGCCGGTAAGGTCCAGCTGCCGGGCATCGCCAGGAAGGTCGACCTCGTCGACGCGATGATCGCGGCGGCCGACGACCGGATCTCCGACGAGGACGTCGCCGTCATCGAGCGCTCCGCCTGCCCGACCTGCGGCTCCTGCTCGGGCATGTTCACGGCGAACTCGATGAACTGCCTCACCGAGGCGCTGGGTCTGGCGCTGCCGGGCAACGGCTCGGTGCTCGCCACCCACGCCGACCGCAGGCGCCTCTTCGTCGAGGCCGGCCACCTGATCGTCGATCTGGCCCGCCGCCACTACGAGCAGGACGACGCCAGCGTGCTGCCGCGCGCGGTCGCGAGCTTCCAGGCGTTCGAGAACGCCATGACCCTCGACATCGCCATGGGCGGCTCGACCAATACGGTGCTGCACCTGCTGGCCGCCGCCCACGAGGGCGAGGTGCCCTTCACCATGGCCGATATCGACCGGCTGTCCCGGCGGGTGCCGGTGCTGTGCAAGGTCGCCCCGGCGGTGGCCAACGTCCACATGGAGGACGTCCACCGGGCGGGCGGCATCATGGGGATCCTGGGCGAGCTCGACCGGGCCGGCCTGATCGACACCGGCGTCGGCAACGTCTCGGCTGGGACGCTCGGCGGGGCGCTCGCCCGCTGGGACGTGCGCGGCGAACCGGCCGCCTCGGTCCAGACCTTCTACCGCGCGGCCCCGGGCGGCGTGCCGACCCAGGTGGCGTTCAGCCAGGAATCGCGCTTCGACGCGCTCGACCTCGACCGGGAGGGCGGCGTCATCCGCGACGCGGCGCACGCCTACTCGCAGGATGGCGGCCTCGCCGTGCTCTACGGCAATCTCGCCGAGCAGGGCTGCATCGTGAAGACCGCGGGCGTCGACGCCTCGATCCTGACCTTCACGGGCACCGCCCGCGTGTTCGAGAGCCAGGACGCGGCCGTCGACGGCATCCTCAACGGCAAGGTCACGGCCGGCGAGGTGGTGCTGATCCGCTACGAGGGCCCCCGCGGCGGCCCCGGCATGCAGGAGATGCTCTACCCGACGAGCTACCTGAAATCGAAGGGTCTGGGTAAGGCCTGCGCTCTCGTCACCGACGGGCGGTTCTCCGGCGGGTCGTCGGGCCTGTCCATCGGGCACGTCTCGCCCGAGGCGGCCGAGGGCGGCCTCATCGGCCTCGTGCGGGACGGCGACCGGATCGCCATCGACATCCCGAACCGGCGCATCCACCTCGATGTCGAGACGGCGGAACTCGACCAGCGGCGGGCCGCTCAGGAGGCGGCGGGCTGGCAGCCGGCGAAGCCGCGCAAGCGGAAGGTGAGCGCGGCCCTGCGCGCCTACGCCATGCTCACGACGAGCGCGGCGCACGGCGCGGTGCGCCGGGTCTGATCAGCGGAGCTCGAGGACCAGGGCGGCGATGGCGGCCAGCAGGGCCGCCGCCGCCACCGCGACGCCGATGAGGCGCGCGCGGACGGACCGCGTCGCCTTCGCGGGCGCGCCCTTCACAGACAGCGCAGGGGCGGATGGGGCATCCGGGATGCGCCCCAGCGCCCGGAGCATCAACGGCTCGATCGCCGCGTATCCGGCCGGGCTCAGGTGGAGCCCGTCCGTCCCGTAATCCGGCCGGAGCCCGCCGGACTCGGACACCAGCACGGCGTGGTAATCGATGAACGTCGCGCCGTGCTCGTGGGCGTGGTCCCGGAGCCACGCGTTGACCGCCGCGATCATGGCGGGGGCGTCCCGCACCTCCGGGTTCCACGGGATGCCGTCCACCGGCGTGAGCGAGCCGATCCAGGCCTTCACGCCCAGGGCGCGGGCCTCGTCGAGCATGCCGGCGAGCGTGCGGCAGATCTCCTCGACCGGGACGAAGACACCCTCGTTGCGGCCGATATCGTTGACGCCGCACAGGAGATGCACGCCCCGGGCGCCGGTCTCCGCGAGGTCGCGGGCGAACCGCATGGTGATCCAGCGCGCCGTCTGGCCGGAGCCGCCACGGGGGATGAGGCCGTAGGCCTCGAAAGTGCCGGCCCGGTGGAAGCCCCAGAGCTCCGTGATCGAGTCGCCCACGAAGACGATCGGTTCGGCCATGGCTCAGGCGGCCGTCGCCGCCCCGACCATCTCGACCACCTCCGCCTGGAGACGGTCGGCCATCACTTGGCGCCCCTCCGAAGTCACGTGGACGATGTCGGTGAACAGGGCACGGGTGTCGGCCTCGAACAGCCGGCTCAGGTTCCGCGCCGCGAAGGCCCGGTCGGCCGTGTCCAGCCGCCCGAGGACATTCTCGAAGCGCTCGTACTGGCGGTCGAGATAGGCGAGGAACGCGCCGGACGCGGCGCCGGCCTCCGCACCCGCGAGCGTCCCCTTGCGGACGACCGTCGGCTGCAGGAGAAACCGGACCGGCGCGCCGATCCCGGGCGCGAGCCGCGCGAGGCGCCTGAGCGCCAGCTCGAACTGCCGCACCACCTCCCATTCCCAGATGTCGGACTGCCAGTTCGTGAGCGCGCGCAGGTTCTCGAGGCGATTGAAGATCATCGCCTGCAAGCCGTCATACGACAGGTCCTCCGCGTCCTCGGCGGATTTCCTCGGGTCGAAGAAGTAGTCGTAGAGGCTCTCGTTCGCGAAGTGATTGTAGGGAACGCCGGCCCGCGGATCGAAGCTCCACGGCTGGAAGATGTCGGTCGCGCCGCCGACGACCAGGATGACGTCGGGCTGCAGGTCCATCAGCCGCGTCGTGATCAGGGCGATCATCTGGTTGAGACAGGCCGAGACCGCGCCGAAATTGTAGACCCGCGCGCCGGGCCCGTGCGCCTGCTTCAGCCCGGTCTCCAGGCGTCCGGGCACGGTGTCGGCGAAGACCTGGCCGTCGATTAGCGTGCTGTCGCCGACGACGAAGACCCGCAGCGTCTCGGAGGGCGGCCGCGCGTCCGCGTGCGCGTCGTTGCGATACCCGAGGGCGTCGTAGCGCCAGCCCTGACCGGACGCCTCGGTCAGCGGCTTCCCGGCGAACTGCGCGTAGGGCGCGGGAAACCGGCTGTTCGCGTCGAAATTCTGGAAGCTCTGCAGGAACTTCCGCCGTCGCGCGTCTGCGCTGTCGTCGGGCGGCCGGTGGGCCATGGTCCGTCTCCTCGCCGGGCGGATGCCCGGTGGCTGTGCGATGGTCGGTGAGCCGGGCGGCGGGACGGCGGGCCCGCTCAGCTCCGCAGCGTCGCGTGGTTCTCCAGGAACCAGCCGTAGGTCTGGCGCAGGCCGTCCTCGAGGGCGATCTCCGGTCGCCAGCCCATCGCCCGCAGCCGCGACACGTCCATCAGCTTGCGCGGCGTGCCGTCCGGCTTGGTCGCGTCGAACGCCAGCTCGCCCGCGTAGCCGATCACCCGCGCGAGCGCCTCGGCGAGCTGCCGGATGGTGCAATCCTCACCCGTCCCGACGTTGATGTGCGAGAGGTCGGGGCGCGTGTTCGCGGCGTAGACCGCGTCGTCCATCTCCATCACGTAGACGCTGGCCCGTGCCATGTCGTCGACGTGCAGGAACTCGCGCATCGCCCGGCCGGTGCCCCAGACCGTGACCTTCGCCAGACCCTCCCGCTTCGCCTCGTGGAAGCGGCGCATCAGCGCCGGCAGCACGTGGGCGTTCTCGGGATGGAAGTTGTCGTTCGGGCCGTAGAGGTTCGTCGGCATCACGCTGCGATAGCGGCGCCCATACTGGCGGTTGTAGCTCTCGCACATCTTGATCCCCGCGATCTTGGCGATCGCGTAGGGCTCGTTGGTCGGCTCGAGCAGCCCGGTCAGCAGGGCGTCCTCGCGCATCGGCTGCGGCGCGAGCTTCGGGTAGATGCAGGACGAGCCCAGGAACAGCAGCCGGTCGACGCCGTGCGTGTGCGCGGCGTCGATCAGGTTCGACTGGATCAGCAGGTTCTCGTGGATGAACTCGGCCGGGTAGGTGTTGTTGGCGTGGATGCCGCCGACGCGCGCGGCGGCGAGGTAGACCTGGTTGATGCGGTTCTCGGCGAAGAAGCGCCGGACCGCGGCCTGATCGAGGAGGTCGAGGGTCCGGCGGTCGGCCATGAGGATCCGCTCGTGACCGAGCTCACGCAGGCGACGCACGATCGCCGAGCCCACCATGCCGCGATGGCCCGCCACGAAAATGGTCTGACCTCGACCGTCCATCACGCGTCCGTTCCCTGCCGAAAGCTCGGATTTCCAAGCCCCTATAGCCCCTTTGCGGCGCGATATCGCCGCGCAAACACGCGTTTTCTGAGGCGGGCCACGGGGCGCGCGCCGGCCTCCGCGAACCGCGTCATTGTACGGGAAACGACGAAACCAAATACAACTGAAAGTTAGCGTTAATCATTCTACCAGAAGCTGCATCTCGTTCCTGCTTGCCGACCAACGGGTTGCAGGGCCGGCTCGGAATCGCTCCCCGGCCGCGCAGCAATGGAGTTCCAGATGCGTCCCTTGACCGTCGTCCCGGTTACGCCGCGGACTGCGACGATCGCTGTCCTCCGTCCGGGCGCCGCCCGCGCGATCCCGATCGCGGCCGGGCTCCTGCTCTGCACGGCCCTGGCGACGCCCGCCCAGGCGCAGCTCCTGCGCGGCGCGCTGGATACAACCACGAATGGCATCCTCGGCACCGGGCTCACGATCGGCACGAGCAGCCCCGGCAGCGGCGTGCTCGGAACCGGCCTCAATGTCGGCACGACGAGCGGCGGGCTTCTCGGCACCGGCGTCACGGTCGGCACCACCAATCCCGGGACCGGCGTCCTCGGGACCGGCGTCAATGTCGGGACCACGACCGGCGGCAGCGTGCTCGGCACCGGCGTGACGGTCGGAACCACCGCTCCCGGGACCGGCGTCCTCGGAACGGGGCTCAACGTCGGGACCACCGGCGGGGGTGTGCTCGGAACCGGCGTGCTGGTCGGCACGACCGGTCCGGGAGACGGGCTGCTCGGCACCGGTCTCACCCTGGGAACCGCGGGAGGGACCGGAACGGGCGGCTGCGGCACATGCGGCGGCACCGGCGGGGGTGGGACCGGCGGAGGCGGAACCGGTGGTGGTGGTACCGGTGGCGGGTCCAATCAGGGCATCTACATCATCACCGGCAACGTGACGCAGTCCCAGGGGCAGACCGTCATCAACGAGCTGAGGCTCTCGCAGCTCACGAGCGTCACGGGCGTCGCCGCCAACAACACCAGCAACCAGGCCGCGCCGATCGCCGTCGGCAGCGACGCGCTGGCGGTGGGCTACGGTTCGAGCGCGGCCGGGACGGCCTCGACCGCGGTCGGCACGGGCGCCAGCGCCGCCAACACCGGCAGCGTCGCCCTCGGCTACGCGGCCAGCGCGCAGGGCCTCGGCGGAACGGCCATCGGCACGGCCTCCGCGGCGTCCGGAGCCGGCAGCACCGCCCTGGGCTTCGTCGCCGGCGCGACCGGAACCGGCTCGACCGCCGTCGGTGCGGCCGCCTCGGCGGCCGGCAACAACAGCGTCGCGCTCGGCAACGGGGCGGCCGCCAATCAGGCCAACACGATCGCGATCGGCGCGAACGTGAAGACGACCCAGGCCAACCAAGTCGCGATCGGCAATTCCGCGAACACCTACACGCTGGCCGGCATCGCCTCGCAGGCGAGCGCCGCCGCCCAGAGCGGAGCCACGGCCTTCGTGACCACGGACGCGAACGGTAACCTCGCGGCCTCGGCCTACGGACCGTCGACGATCGCCGGCCTCGGCAACCGGATCGATTCGGTGCAGGCGCAGGTCAACAACCTGGAAGCCAAGACCGACTCGGTCCAGCGCTACGCGATCCAGACGCGGAAGGAGGCCCGGCAGGGCGTCGCCATGGCCATCGCGATGGCGACCGCGCCGATGCCGTCGGCGCCGGGCAAGACGACCTGGGCCACCAACGGGGCGACCTACCGGGGCGAGTGGGCCGGCGGTCTCGCTGTGGCGCACCGGTTGCCGACCTGCTGCGTCCCGATCGCGGTGACCGCCGGCGTGGCCTACGGCGGCGACAACGCTGTCGGTGTCCGCGCCGGCCTCGCGGGCGAGTTCTGACGCGACCATCGCCGCCAGGGACGCGCATGATTTCGTCCTTGCGCGGCGGGAAAGGACCGCGATAGTGTCAAGCAATGCTGACACTCGCGGTCGACCATCGGGTTGCGCAAGAGATCGATCGGCGCCCGCACGCCGTCGTGGTCGGCTCGGGCTTCGGCGGCCTCGCCGCGGCGGTCCGGCTGGGCGCGCGCGGCTATCGCGTCACCGTCTTGGAGCGCCTCGCGCAGCCCGGGGGGCGCGCCCGCGTCCACCGGCAGGACGGCTTCACCTTCGACGCCGGTCCGACCATCGTCACCGCGCCCCAGCTCTTCGAGGAGTTGTGGCAACTCGCCGGCCGCAGGCTCGCCGACGACGTGACGCTGGTGCCGATGGATCCGTTCTACCGGATCCGCTTCGCCGACGGCACGTCCTTCGCCTACAGCGGCGACGTGGACCGGATGCGCGCCGAGGTGGCCCGCTTCGCGCCGGACGACGTCGCGGGGTACGAGCGCTTCATGGCGCACAGCCGCGCCGTCTGCCGGATCGGGTTCGAGCAGCTCGGACACGTGCCGTTCGGCAGCGTCGGCGCGATGCTCAAGATCGCGCCCGACCTGCTGCGCCTCTCGGGACACCGCTCGGTGCACGACGTGGTGGCGCGCTTCATCCGCGACGAGCGGCTGCGCACGGTCTTCAGCTTCCATCCGCTCCTGATCGGCGGCAACCCGTTCCGGGCCAGCGCCATCTACTGCCTGATCGCCGACCTCGAGCGGCGCTGGGGCGTTCACTTCGCGATGGGCGGTACGGGGCAGCTGGTCGACGGGCTGGTGCGGCTGATCCGGTCGCAGGGCGGCCGCCTGCGCCTCGGCGTCGAGGTCGCGCGCATCCGGGTCGAGGCGGGGGCGGCCACCGGCGTCGACCTGACCAGCGGCGAGACGATCGCGGCCGACGTCGTGGTGTCCAACGCCGATTCGGCCGTGACGCACGCGCGCCTGCTTCCGGAGGCGCAGCGCTGGAGCCCGGGGCGGTTCCAGCGGGCCCGCTCGTCGATGGGACTGTTCGTCTGGTATTTCGGCACCAAGCGGCGCTACCCGGCGGTGGATCACCACACGATCCTGCTCGGGCCCCGATACCGCGGCCTGCTCGCCGACATCTTTGACCGCAAGGTGCTGGCCGAGGACGCGAGCCTCTACCTGCACCGTCCGACCGCCACCGATCCGAGCCTCGCCCCGCCGGGATGCGACGCCTTCTACGTGCTGGCCCCGGTGCCGAACCTCGCCGGCGGCCAGGATTGGCAGACCCTCGCCGAACCGTATCGGCGCCGGATCGCCGCCCTGCTCGAAGCGAGCGTGATGCCCGGCCTGTCGGAGGCCATCGTGACCTCGAAGGTGACGACGCCGCTGGATTTCCAGGACGATTTCCTGAGCTACCGGGGCTCCGGATTCGGCCTGGAGCCGGTGCTGACGCAATCGGCCTGGTTCCGTCCGCACAACCGGTCGAGCGCAGTCCGCAACCTCTACCTCGTGGGGGCCGGCACGCATCCGGGGGCCGGCCTCCCCGGGGTGCTGTCCTCCGCCCGCATCCTCGACAGCGTGGTCCCCGATGCCCGCGTTACCGCCTGAATTCGCCGCCGCGGCCGACCGGACCGCCTGCCGGATGGCGATCCGGGCCGGCTCGAAGAGCTTCTTCGCGGCCGGCCAGCTGCTGCCGGCCGACATGCGCGAGGCGGCTTACGGCCTCTACGCCTTCTGCCGGCTGTCCGACGATCTCGTCGACGATGCGGCGAGCCCGGCCGACCGGCGCGGCGCCGTGGCGCGTCTCGAGGCCCGGATCGGCCAGGCCTATGCGGGCCGTCCCGCCGACGCCCCGGCGGACCGCGCCTTCGCGGAGATCGTCGCGGTCCACGCGATCCCGGAAGCGCTGCCGCGCGCGCTGATCGAGGGCTTCGCCTGGGACGCCGAGGGCCGGCGCTACGCCGATCTCGGGGCGCTCCACGCCTACGCTGCCCGGGTCGCGGGCTCGGTCGGGGCGATGATGTCCCTGATCATGGGGACCCGCTGTCCCGACGCGCTGGCCCGCGCCTGCGATCTCGGCGCCGCGATGCAGCTCACCAACATCGCGCGCGACGTCGGCGAGGACGCGCGGATGGGCCGCCTCTACCTGCCGCTGGACTGGATGCGGGAGGCGGGGCTCGATCCGGACGCGTTCCTCGCCGATCCGCGGCCGAGCCCGGCCCTGGCCGGCGTGGTGGCCCGCCTCCTCGCCGAGGCGGACAGCCTCTACGCGCGCGCCGAGGCGGGCATCGCGGTGCTGCCACGCGGCTGCCGGCCCTCGATCCGGGCGGCGGGGCTGATCTACGCCGAGATCGGCCGGGTCGTTGCGGCGCAGGGCTACGATTCGGTCCGCCACCGCGCCCGGGTCACGACGGCGCGGAAGCTCGCCCTGATCGTCCGCGCGATCCGAACGCCCGCGGACGCCGCCGGCCTCGGCGCGGCCCCGCTTCCCGAGACGGCGTTCCTGATCGAGGCCGTGGCGGCCGAGCCGGTCCTGCCGATGCGCGCGCGCCCGGCGCTGCGGCCCTGGTGGGACGTCGGCGGCCGGGTCGTGCACGTCCTCGACCTGATCGAGCGGATGCGCGAGCGCGAGGCGTTCGGCCGCTCCGCACCGTCCTGATCGACGCGGCGGAGGCTCATCGGTGCGCGACGGGCTGTTCGCCGCCCTCGATATCGGACTCGTCTTCGCCCTGGCGCTGGGTGTCGGGGTCTGGCAGCTCATCGCGGTCCGCCGCAGCATCCGCCGCGACCGGGACGGCAAGGTGGATTGAGGCCACGATTACCGACGGCGGCCTCCGGGCCGTGACGGCGCGGTGAGCCACTACCCCGCGATCCGGCCGCCCTCATCCGTCGCGGTCACGCGGTCGGCGGATTCGGCGAGCGCGACGTCGCCCTCCAGCAGGCACCCGACCGGGCGGCCGTCCACGAAGCCGAGCCGCACCCGGATCTCGGACAGGCGGCCCATAGCCCGACCCTGCAGGATCCGGATCGGACGATCGTCCGGCTCGATGAGGCCGTCCTGCAACAGCCCGAAGGCCAGGGCTGCGGCCGCGATGCCCGTGGCGGCGTCCTCGGGATAGCCGGAGGCGCGGGGAAACTGCCGCGCCTCGAACAGCCGGGCCGGGCCGTCGAGCACGGCGTAGGGGTAGAGCCCGGTCGACCCGATCCGCGTGCAGGCAGCCTCGACGGCATCGCTGGCGGGCGCGAGGGCGTTCAGCGCCGCCGCGTCGCGCATCGGCACGAGCGTCTTGATCCGGGACGTCACAGCGTTGTGGACCGGCCGCGCAGCGAGGGCGTCGCGCCCGATTCCGAGCGCCGCTTGGGCTGCGGCGCTCTGCTCGTCCGTCAGGGGCCGCACGCGGCCGACCGACTGCGTGATCGCGACGCTCCAAGCATCCGCGCCGCGCGGGCTGACGAACCCCGTTACGGAACCGCTGCCGGTGGCGATGCGGACCGACCCCTCCGGGATGCGCCCCTCGCGGGCGAGCACCCACAGGACGCCGATCGTGGCGTGGGCGCACATCTCCATCTCGTGGTTCGGCACGAAGAAGCGCAGGTGCAGATCGTGGGCCGGGTCATCGGCCGGCAGCGCGAAGCCCGATTCGTGGCCGTACCGCCGGGCGACGCCCCGCATGGCCTCCGCGTCGAGGGCCCGCGCGTCGGAGACGACGGGACAGGGATTGCCGCCCGTGCCGGCGTGCGTGAAGACGTCGACCACAGTCACGGGCGGCATCGGCCGGCCCTCACTGGAGGTGGCGGGTATAGGTGTCGCCGGCCGCCGCCTTGAGGGCCGCGCCCGCCTCACGACCGATCCGCTCCGCCTCCGCGACGGGCCCCTGCCGGGACGCCGCCCAGTGGCGGCTGCCGTCGGGCAGGAAGAGCAGCCCGTCGATCCGCAGAGTGTCCCCGTCGATCTGCGCCAGGGCGGCGATGGGCGTCCGGCAGGAACCGTCGAGTTCCGCGAGCAGCGCCCGCTCGGCCGAGACCGCGATGGTGGTCCGCGCGCAGGCGATGGGCGCCAGGAGGTCGCGGATCGCCGCGTCGTCCGAGCGGCACTCGATGCCCAGGGCGCCCTGCGCCACGGCCGGCAGCATCTCCTCGACCGACAGGACGCTGCGCGCCATGCTCTCCAGGCCGAGGCGCTCCAGGCCCGCGATGGCGAGGAGCGTCGCGTCGCACTCGCCGGCCTCGAGCTTGCGCATCCGGGTGTTGGCGTTGCCCCGCAGCGGGACCACTCGGAGATCGGGCCGCCGCATCAGCACCTGCGCGCCGCGGCGGAGCGACGAGGTCCCGACCCGGGCGCCGGCCGTCAGCCCGGACAGGCCGTCGGCGTGCGGCGACAGGAACGCGTCCCGCGGATCGTCGCGCGCGAGGATGCAGGCGATGGTGAGACCGTCGGGGAGCCAGGTCTCCACATCCTTCATCGAATGCACGGCGACGTCGACCTCGCCGGCGAACAGGGCCTGCTCGAGCTCCTTGGTGAACAGGCCCTTGCCGCCGATCTCGGACAGGGGCCGGTCCAGGATCTTGTCGGCCACGGTGGTCACGACCACCAGCTCGGTCTCGAGGCCCGGATTGGCCGCCACGATCCGGTCGCGCACCATCCCGGTCTGCGCGAGCGCCATCGGAGAGCCGCGGGTGCCGATGCGCAGGGGGCGGTTCAACATCTGTTCCGGATCGCTTCGCTGGACGAGACACTGCCTTATAGACCGAGCGCGGCGGCAGGCCACATTCCGTCAACCGGTTTCGGGCCAGGGTCTCGCGGCCGTGAAGGCGGCCCGCCCCGCTTTCGCCGGACTGCGCGCCTAGCGGGACCCCGGCGGGTTCTGGAGCCTACAGGTCTTATCGCGATGCTGATCATGCCGAGCCGCCGGCAGTTCCTGACCGGGCTCGGCGTGGGCGCCGGCCTCACCGCCGCGACGGGCGTCTACGCCTTCGACGTCGAGCCGCTGCACCGGCTGGTGGTCACGTCCTACGCGCCGTCCCTGCCGCGCTGGGATCCGGCGCTGCGCCTGCGGGTGGCGGTGCTGGCGGATTTCCACATCTGCGAGCCGTACATGCCGTTCGACCGGGTGGCGGAGATCGTCGCGGCCACCAACGCCCTCGCGCCCGATCTGGTCCTGCTGCTCGGCGACTACCCGGCCGGGCGCATCGCGTGGCGCAAGCTGCCGCTCGACCAGTTCGCCCGGATGATGACCGAGCTGAAGGCGCCCCTCGGCACGCACGCGATCCTCGGCAACCACGATTGGTGGGACGACCACGCCGTCCAGCGGGCCGGCCGCGGCGTTCCGGCGGTGCGGCGCCTGCTGGAGGCGCAGGGCATCCCGGTTCTGGAGAATCAGGCCGTGCGCCTGGTGAAAGACGGGCGGCCGTTCTGGCTGGCCGGGCTCGGCGACCAGCTGCCGTTCCTCAACGCGTGGAACACGTTCAGCCTGGCCGACCTGCCGCGAACGCTGCGAGCGGTCACGGACTCGGCGCCCGTGATCCTGATGGCCCACGAACCCGACATCTTCGTCTCCGTGCCCGACCGCGTCTCGCTGACCCTCGCCGGCCATACCCATGGCGGCCAGGTCCGGCTGTTCGGCCACGCCCCCGCCATCCGGAAGGTGCGCGGCCACGATTACTCCTACGGCCACATCGTCCAGGACGGCCGCCACATGATCGTCTCGGGCGGTTTCGGGATGAGCCGGATCCCGGTGCGGATGGGCGTCCCGCCGGAGATCGTCCTCCTCGAACTCGGCACGTCGGACGCGTCCGCGACCGCCAGCTGAGCGCGCGAGAGCGTCACGCGGATGCCGACGGTCGCCGCATCGGTGAAGTAGATCCAGGTCGCGCACAATGGATGTGTCGCCTGCGTGCGCGATCCCGCAAGTCACAGCGGTCATTCGCAGGCATTGACGCGGGTTTGACACACCGAGATGTGCGTGAGAGCGTCCCGCGTCGATTCGATCTGGGGACGCTCATGCCGATCCTGCTCGGCCTCATCGGGATCATCGTCGCGGGACTGTTCTGGATCTTGCGGACGCACGGGACCGTCAAGGGCCTGCAGGAGGTCAACCGGGACACGAAGGGGCTTCAGCGCCGCGCCGTCTCGACCTTCCAGAACCTCGTGGGAACGCCGTTGCAGCGCGTCCGCGACCCGCGCCTGGCGGCGGTGATCCTGATGATCCAGCTGGTCCGGACCGGCAGCCCCCTCACCGCCAGCGAGAAGACGCGGATCCTCGAATACATGGAGCGTCCGCTCGAGGTGGATCGGATCTCGGCCACCTTCGAGAGGGCCTGGGGCTACACGCAGGCGCGTCTCCCGTTCTCGCAGGTCGCCGACGCCCTGGCGCCGCTGCTGCGCGACGCGCTGACGGTGTCCGAGCGGGGCGAGTTGATCGCGATGCTGACCGAGGTGGCCAGCGCGCATTCCCCGCCCAGCGAGTTGCAGCGCGAGGGCATCGCCCGCCTCAAGCGGCGCCTCCTCGTCGGCGAGGGACCCGTCCTGGTCAGGGGACGGGGCGAATCCGCCTGATCCGCATCGGGGTGGGGCGAGGCGCGCCGGAACGCCGCGCCGCTCGCCTTTCCGGACCGCCGCGCTACCTCGCGGGCATGCGCGCGCTCCTGCCTCTCCTCGTCTTCACCGCCCTCTCGGCCGGCGCCGGCCCCGTCCGGGCACAGTCCTGCGACGCGCTCGTCGACAAGGTCACGGCCGAGACGGCGGCCAAGACGGCCGAGCGCCGGAGCGACTACGCGAGCTTCACGGCCGGTCCGGACATGACCCTGACGCTGGCCTGCGGCGGGCCAAACCTGTCCTCTGTGGGCGCGCAGTTTCGCGGCGCGAACCCGCCCGACCGCTACTACGACCTGTTCGGGCAGGCCGGGCACGCGGTGACCGGCATCGACGCCGCCGTGATCACCGAGGCCGCGCACCGGGCCCAGGCGACGGCCATGAAGCTCAGGCACAGCAACGTCGATCTCGGCGGGGCCCGGGTCACCTGCTCAGCGATGGTGTCGCCCGACAAGGGTCCGCTGACGCTGTGCGCGGTGATCGAGAACAGCAACCGCAGCTGAGACCGGCGGCGGCGCGGCCGCCGGCCCGTGCGCCCGCCTCAGAGCGGGATGTTGTCGTGCTTCTTCCAGGGCTGCTCCATCTTCTTGGTGCGGAGCATCCCGAGGGCCTTGGCGATCCGGCGGCGGGTCGAGTGCGGCATGATCACCTCGTCGATGTAGCCGCGCTCGGCCGCCACGAAGGGCGAGAGGAACCGGTCCTCGTACTCGCCGGTGCGCGCCGCGATCTTCTCCGGGTCGCCGATCTCGCTGCGGAAGATGATCTCGACCGCGCCCTTCGCGCCCATCACGGCGATCTGCGCCGTCGGCCACGCGTAGTTCACGTCCGCGCCGACGTGCTTCGACGCCATGACGTCGTAGGCGCCGCCGAAGGCCTTGCGGGTGATGATCGTGACCAGCGGCACCGTCGCCTGCGAGTAGGCGAAGAGCAGCTTGGCGCCGTGCTTGATCAGGCCGCCGTATTCCTGCGCCGTGCCCGGCAGGAAGCCCGGCACGTCCACGAAGGTGACGATCGGGATGCCGAAGGCGTCGCAGTAGCGCACGAAGCGCGCGGCTTTCCGCGAGGCGTCCGAATCGAGCACGCCCGCGAGCACCAGTGGCTGGTTGGCCACGAAACCGACGGTCCGGCCCTCGATCCGGCCGAACCCGGTGATGATGTTGCGCGCGTAGGCGGACTGGATCTCGAAGAAGTCGCCCTCGTCCACCACGCGGCGGATCAGCTCGCCCATGTCGTAGGGCTTGTTCGGGTTGTCGGGGATCAGCGTGTCGAGGGACGCGTCGATCCGGTTGACGTCGTCGAAGCTCTCGAGCTCCGGCACGCCGTCGATGTTGTTCGCCGGAAGGAAGTCGAGGAGGCGGCGGATCTGGAGGATCGCCTCGACGTCGTTCTCGAAGGACCCGTCGGCGATCGACGACTTGGTGGTGTGGACCTTGGCGCCGCCGAGTTCCTCGGCGGTCACGACCTCGTTGGTGACGGTCTTCACCACGTCGGGGCCGGTCACGAACATGTAGCTCGTGTCGCGAACCATGAAGATGAAGTCGGTCATGGCCGGCGAGTAGACGTCGCCGCCCGCGCAGGGACCCATGATCACCGAGATCTGCGGGATGACGCCCGAGGCCATGACGTTGCGGCGGAACACCTCGCCGTAGCCGCCGAGCGCCGCGACGCCCTCCTGGATGCGCGCGCCGCCGGCGTCGAAGATACCGATGATCGGGGCGCGCATCTTCAGCGCCATGTCCTGAACCTTCACGATCTTCTGGGCATGCGCCTCGGACAGCGAGCCGCCGAACACCGTGAAGTCCTTCGAGAAGAGGAAGACTGTGCGGCCGTTGATCGTGCCCCAGCCGGTCACGACGCCGTCGCCGGGGATCTTCTGCTTCTCCATGCCGAAATCGGTGGAGCGGTGCTGCACGAACATGTCGAACTCCTCGAACGACCCGTGGTCGAGGAGGAGTTCGATGCGCTCGCGCGCCGTCAGCTTGCCGCGCTTGTGCTGGGCCTCGACGCGCTTCTCACCGCCGCCGAGCCGGGCCTGCGCCCGCCGCTCTTCGAGCTTGTCGAGGATGTCCTTCATGGCTGTTCCCGCCCTTCCCCTGCCTGTGACCTGCGACCCGGATCGGGCCGGGTCCAAGCTTATGCGTTCACCGATCGAGCGCCCTTAGCACGCGCTTTTCGGGTGGCAAACCGACGCGGGGAGCCGCGGGATCAGACCTTCGGGGGATAGGGGATGATGGTGGACGGTGCAGGGATCGAACCTGCGACCTTTCCCGTGTGAAGGGAACGCACTACCGCTGTGCTAACCGTCCGTACCGGCGTGCCGCCTGAGCGCACGCCATCGCCGCTCGCCCGTGGGGGCGCCGCGACCCGGTGGCGGGCCTTCTAGAGCGCGGCGGGCCGCGACGTCAAGCGCGGCCGGCGATGTTGGCCGACAGCCGGACGAGCGTTCGAGCAGGCGTCCAAATACGCACCGCACTCGGCTGAGCGCCGCCGTCGCCGGCCCGGGGCACGCCGACGTGCGCGCGCGTGAGGTTGACAAGGGCGCCGGCCCGGTGCGCTGTGCGGGCATGCACGATGGGCCAGCGGGCGCGAAGCCCGGCAGCGACGTGACGGTGGAGGGCGCGGCGAGGCCAGGACGGCCGCGCGTCGCGATCACGTACTGCACCCAATGCAACTGGCTGCTGCGCTCCGCCTGGATGGCGCAGGAACTCCTCTCGACGTTTCGCGATGATCTGGGCGAGGTCGCCCTCGTCCCGGCCACGGGGGGCGCTTTCAACATCCAACTGGACGGGGTGCTCCTGTGGGAACGGGTGCGCGACGGCGGTTTCCCGGACGTGAAGGCGCTGAAGCAGCGCGTGCGCGACCACCTCGACCCGACACGCGATCTCGGTCATATCGACCGGTCATGAGGCGAGGGAACGGCGACGAGCCCGCGTGGCACCGCGGGCCGGGGACGGACCCCGCTTGAGTCCGGACCATCACGCCGAGGGCGCGGGCGTCCCCGCGGTGATTCCCGCGCGCCGTTCCTGGCTGTCGCGGCGGCTGCACCGCTTCGGGCGAAACGGCTTCTCGACCCAGGTCTACCTGATCGCGCTGGTGATCGCGCTGATCGGCCCCGGCCTGCTGTTCACCAGCATCCTGCTGATGCGCTACGCCTCCGCCGAGCGGGCACGGTTCGAGCAGGACGCCCGCGAGAACGTGCGCGGCATCGGCCTGTCCCTGGACCGCGACACCGCCGGTCTCGTGTCGGTGCTGCAGACTCTGGCGACCTCACCGCGGATCAGGCAGGGCGACTTCGAGGCGTTCGACGCCCAGGCGCGCCTCGTTCGCGAATCGATCGACCTGGACGTGCTCCTGCGCCGGCCCAACGGGCAGGAGATGGTGAATACCGGCGTGCCGCGCGGCGCGCCGATGCCGGTCGTGACGCTACCCTTCGACCAGGATCTGGCCCGCGGGACGCAGCGCGCCATGGTGAGCGGCTACGTGCCGGGCCCGACGCCGAGCGAGGCCACCTACGCGGTCGGCGTGCCCGTGATGGTCGACGGCGAGGTCGGCTATATCCTGAGCTTCACCGTTCCCCTGTCACGCCTGCAGGGCATCCTGTCCCGGGAGGTCGTCCCGGGCTGGACGACGGGGATCAGCGACAGGTCGGGCATCGTCCTGGCGCGCCTGCCCGATCCCGAGGCGGTGGTCGGCAAGCAGCGCCTCGCCAGCCTTCGCCAGGTGCAGTCGTCGACGCCCGGGGTCTGGGAAGGCCAGGATCGCCAGCACAAGCCGGTGGTGGTGATCGAGGCGCGCTCGCGGCTCACCGGCTGGATGGTCGCGACCAGCATCCCGCAGGCCCTCGTCGACGCGCGGGTGCGGCGCTGGATCTGGGCCTTCGCGGGCTTCGGCCTGCTGGTGCTGGCCACCTCGTCGCTCCTGGCGGTGAACCTCTGGTCGCGGGTCTCGCGCCCCCTCCGGCTGCTGGCCGCTTCGGGGCCTGCCCTGGCCCGGGGCGAGGCGATCCCGCGCGTGTCGTCGCCGGTCCACGAGATCCAGCGGCTCGGCGTCGTGCTGTCGGAGGCGTCTCTCCGGCTGCGCACCCGGGAGGAGGAGCGCGACCGGGCGCTCGCCGAGACAAAGCGCGGCCTGAGCGCCCTGAGCGAGTCCGAGGCGCGCTTCCGGCACATGGCCGATTCGGCGCCGGCCTTGATCTGGATGACCGACGAGACCGGCGCGGTCAGCTTCGCCAACCTCCATTTCGAGCACCTGTTCGGGCTGCCGGCCGCACGGTTCAACGACGACGGCTGGCACCAGATCGTGCATCCCGACGACCTGGAGAATTTCCGCAGCGCCTTCACGGAGGCGTTCGAGGCCCGGATCCCGTTCCGCACGGAGGCGCAGGTGATCGACCGGACGGGCGCGGTGCGCTGGCTCCAATGCGAGGGCGTGCCGCGGCTCGACGACGCCCAGAACTTCCTGGGCTACACCGGCTGCAACATCGACATCACCGACACGAAGAACGCCGAGGAGCACCTCCTGCTCCTGATCCACGAGTTGAACCACCGGGTGAAGAACACCTTGGCGACGGTGCAGTCGATCGCGGCCCAGTCGCTGCGCGGGCTGGAAGGCGCCGAGGCCGACGCGGCGCGCGCCGCCTTCGAGGCACGGCTCCTCGCCCTGGCGCGGGTCCACGACGTGCTGACCCGGGAGAGCTGGGAGGGAGCGGAACTCTCCGCCGTCGTGGCGGACGCGATCCGGCCGCTGGAGGCCGGCGACGGCCGGGCCTCGCGGTTCCAGGTTCAGGGACCGGCCCTGCGGCTGCCGCCGCGGCTCGCGCTGTCCATCGCCATGGCCCTGCACGAGCTCGGCACGAACGCCGTGAAGTACGGCGCGCTCTCGACCGAGGGCGGCACGGTCGAGATCGCCTGGACGGTGCGGCGCCTGGACGAGATGCAGCTCTCGCTCCGCTGGTCCGAGCGCGGCGGCCCGCCGGTGAAGAAGCCGACGCGGACCGGATTCGGATCACGCCTGATCGAGCGCAGTCTGGCGCGCGAGCTCGCCGGCGAGGTGGTGCTGAGCTACGAGCCGACCGGCGTGGTCTGCACCATCGACGCCCCGGTGCCGCCGCCGGGCCTCCTCGAGCGCAAGGGCGTCGCCGCCCCGACGCGGATCGCGCCGCTGCCGCTCGCCGGGTAAGCACACGGCGCGGCGCGCGCCCGTCAGTGGTACGGATCGGCAGCGTCGCGCAGGCCGTCGCCCATGAAGTTGAAGGCGAGCACCGTCACCAGCACGGGCAGGACCGGCAGGAGCAGCCAGGGGTAGAGCTGCACCGCCGCGAGATTCTGCGCCTCGTTGAGCAGCACGCCCCAGCTGGTCACCGGCGGTCTGAGTCCGAGGCCCAGGAACGACAGGGCGGTCTCGCCGAGGATCATGGTCGGGATCGACAGCGTCGCCGACGCGATCAGGTGGCTCATGAAGTTCGGGATCAGGTGGCGGCCGATCACCCGGGTCGGCGAGGCGCCCATCAGCTCGGCGGCCTGGACGAAATCCTCCTCCCGCAGCGCCAGGAGCTTCCCGCGCACCGCCCGCGCGAGCCCCGGCCAGTCGAGCAGGCCGAGGATCACCGTGATGCCGAAGAAGATCAGCAGCGGGCTCCAGTTCGGCGGCAGCGCCGCCGACAGGGCGAGCCAGAGCGGCAGCTCCGGCAGGGAGCGCACCACCTCGATCAGCCGCTGCACCCCGGCATCGACGACGCCGCCGAAATAGCCCGCGATCCCGCCGAAGAAGAGCCCGAGCGCGAACGAGATGGCGACGCCCACGAGGCCGATGGTGAGGGAGATCCGGGCCCCGTAGATCATGCGCGAGAACAGGTCACGCCCGAGCTTGTCGGTGCCGAGGAGGAACAGCGTGCCGTTCTCCGGCGGGCAGACGAGGTGCAGGTCGGTGCGGACGAGCCCCAGCCAGTCGTAGCCGTCGCCCCGGCAGAGGAAGCGCAGCGGCTGCGGGGCGGCGGCGTCCACCTTGTAGTCCCGGCGGAACGTGTCGAGGTCGAGATGGGCCCGGTAGGGATAGACGAACGGCCCGACGAAGCGGCCCTCGTGGAACAGGTGCACGCCCTGTGGCGGCGCGTAGAGGAAGTCGCCGTTGCGGCGGGCTTGCCCGTAGGGCGCGAGCTGCTCGACGAACGGCACGGTCGCGTAGAGCGCGAGCAGGATCAGGGCCGAGGCCACGGCGAGGCGGTGGCGCAGGAACTTGCGGAAGATGAGCCGCCACGCGGAGGCCGTGGCGACCGGGCTCTCGGTCCGGGCCTCCGGCTCGAAGGGCGCCGGATCGACGAAGTGTCCGGATGCGGGCAGCGCGTCGGTCATCGCGGGGCGAGTCATCGCAGGCCCATGCGGATGCGCGGATCGAGCCAGACCAGGATCAGGTCCGAGATCAGCATGCCGACGAGGGTGAGGGCCGCGACGAACATCAGGATGAACCCGGCCATGAACTGGTCCTGGCTGCGCAGGGCCTCGAGGAGCAGCGGCCCGACGGTCGGCAGGCTGAGCACCAGGGAGACCAGCACCGACCCCGAGACGAGGTGCGGGAGCAGGTTGCCGATATCCGCGACGAACGGGTTGAGCGACATCCGGAACGGGTATTTCAGCAGCGCCTGCAGGGGCGGCAGGCCCTTGGCGCGGGCGGTCACCGTGTAGGGCTTGGCCAGCTCGTCGAGCAGGTTGGCGCGCATGCGCCGGATCATGGCCGCGGTGCCGCCGAGGCCGATCACCAGCGTCGGCACGATCAGGTGCGCCATGAGCGAGCGGACCTTCTCCCAGGTCCAGGGCTGGTTGGTGAGGGCCGAATCGTAGAGGCCGCCGATCGACAGCCCGAACCACCGGTTGGCGTAGAACAGCAGGATCAGGGCGAGCAGGAAGCCCGGCACCGCGAGGCCGACATAGCCGAGCAGAGTGACGACGGCGTCGCCGAGCGTGTTCCGGTGCGTCGCGGAGTAGATTGCCGCCGGGATCGCCACGAGGTGGACGAACACCACCGCCGTCAGGTTGATCAGCAGGGTCAGCCACAGGGCGTCACCGACGACGTCCGCCACCGGCTTGTCATACTCGAACGACCAGCCCCAGTCGCCCTGGAGCAGCCCGGAGAACCCGACCGATCCGGGCAGCACGCCGATCCACATCAGGTACTGCTGCCAGACCGGCCGATCGAGCCCGTACTGCTTGATGAGCAGCTCGGCCTTCGCCACGGAGCTCGCGTCGCCGGTGGCCCGCAGCTCCATGATCCGGTTGGTCAGGTAGTCGCCCGGCGGCAGCTTGATGATCACGAAGACGAGCGCCGAGATGACCAGCAGCGTCACCGCCATCGTGACGACGCGGCGGAGGATCTGGACGATCACCGGGCCTCCGCGCGCTTGTCGGCGCCGGTTTCGGTGCCCTTGTCCCAGAACAGCTCGTCGAGACGCTGCACGCCGATCATCGCGGTGGGCTCCCAGGAATAGAGGGCGCGCTTCGGGAGGTTGATCAGGCGATCGGCGCCGACCACCGGCTGGAGCGCGCCCGCCACCGTGCCGATCACCCAGGTGTTGTGCGCGTGGTTCATCAGCATCTCGCGCCAGATCGCGGCCTGCCGGCCGGCATCGTCGGTGTGGCGCCACTCCCGGTCGAGCTCGATGAGGCGCTGGACCTCCGGTACGTCGCAGGGCTCGCCGCTCTTGCCGCGGCTCTCGACGTTCATGCTCCACAGCGGCCAGGAATAATGCTCCGGCTGGGCCGGACTCAGCTCGGTCGGGGGCATGATCGCGGTCGGGACGGCGAGGTCGAGGCCCTGGGCGGCGACCATGACGGTCACGCCCGCGATCGAGCGCCGGTGCAGGTTCGTGCGCTCCTGCGGCTTGGTGATCAGGCGGATCCCGACCTCGCGCCAGAACTCCGTGATGAGCAGCAGCGCGTCGAGGACCATCTCGGCCTCGCCGTCGCTCTCCACCACCAGTTCCAGGGCGCGACCGCCCGGGAGCAGCCGCGTGCCAGAACCGTCGCGGGCCGTCAGCCCGATCTCGTCCAGAAGCTTGGCAGCCCGGGCCGGGTCGTAGGCGGCGTTGAGGGTCCGCATCTCGGGCTCGAACAGCGCGCTCTCGGGCACGATCGTGTCGTTGCCCTCGGTGCCCAGGCCGAACAGGAGCGTGTTGTTCAGGGTGCGCCGATCGATGGCGAGCGACAGGGCGTGCCGGTAACGCACGTCGCGGTTGAGCTGCCGCCACGCCGGATCCGTCGTGGTCAGGTTCGGGTAGAGCGCGATCTCCGAGCCGCGGGCCACGGGCCACAGGTTGGTGCGGTAGCGATGCGCCGCCTCACCCTCCTTGAGGCTCGGGATGTCGGGCATCATCAGGCCGCGGAACATCAGGTCGGCCTCGCCGGCATTGGTCTTGGCGACCAGGAGGCCCTGCGAGGCCACGTCCATCACGATGGAATCGACGTAGGGGAGCTGCGTGCCGGCCGTGTCGACCCGGTGGTAGCTGCGGTTGCGCTCGAACCGGAACCGGGTGGCCGGCGAGCGGGTCCGCGGGACCCAGCCCTGCAGGGTCGGGCAGTCCGGGTTGTTGAGCTCGTAATTGTCGTCGAGGCGATTGTGCAGGGCCGCCCAGCTGCGGAGCTTCAGCGCCTTGGCCTTCGCGTCGGCCACCTCCTTGCCGACGTAGCGGGCGTGGTACGGCTTGAGATAGTGCGACGGCCGGTAGATCAGCGGGTCGCGCGGCGCCGCCAGGGCCGGCAGGAACATCGGGTTCGGCCGGTCCCAGCTGTAGCGGACGGTGACCGGATCGAGGAATTCCACCTCCGGGAGCTTGCCGTCGACCCGGAAGAAGGCCGCGGGCCCGTCGGGGCTCAGGGCCTTCTCGTTGGCGACATCCTCCCAGTAGTAGCGGAAATCCTCCGCGGTGAACGGGTGACCGTCCGACCAGCGGTGGCCCTGGCGGAGCGTGAACGTGAAGCGGCCGCCCTCGACGTCGACGCGCTCCAGCACGTCGGGCCGCAGGTTGAGGTCGGCATCGTAGCCGACGAGGCGGGTGTAGCCGTAGACCGACAGGTAGCGGACGTCCCGCGCCTTGGCGATCAGGGTGCGGATCGTGCCGCCCGCGCTGCCGAGGCGGCGTCCGTGGGCGGCGAGGTCGGCCACGTAGGGGGTGGTCGGCGGGCCAGGCGCGTCGGCCGGCGGGGTGTCGGCGAAGGCCCGCGACGGCGCGCGCGACCAGATCAGGCTGGCGCCGAGCCCGGCGAGCAGGGCGCGGCGGGACACGGTGCTGTCGTTCCCGCCCCGCAGCGGGAGAGCGGACGGGGTGCCGTCCCGGATGTCCCAAGCCTTCATGAGCTGCCCCGCAACGTCACGGAGGTGAGCCGGGCGGGCGAGTAGCCGGTCGCCCAGTGCAGGTCGTCGAAGGCGTGGGACCGGGCGATCAGCCCGGCGGCCTGCCGCACCAGGGCGTCGTCGGCCGGCTGCTCGAAATGGCGGCCGTTCCGCGTCCACCGGATCGGCTCCGGGCTGCGCTCGGGCCCGGTGATCATCGCGATGGTCGGGTGCGCGGGGCCGCCATGGGCGTGGATCCGGTGCCCGGCCGCGTCGTCGTCGAACAGCAGCCGGGTCAGACCGCGCGCCCGCGCCTCCACGACCCGCCGGCCCTGGGCGACGTGGTCGTCGAAGAACGCCACCGTCCGCGCCGGGTCGAGCATGGACCAGTCGGCGGTCGACCAATCCGCCGTGCTGTAGCGGGCCTGCCGGTCGCGGTACTGCAGGCCCGACAGGTCCGGATCGTGGCAGAAGATCTGCGCTTGCGGGCGGGCCTGCCGGATCACCCAGGTCGTGAGCCCGCGGAACACGCCCGATTCGATCACGAAGTCGGGCTTCAGCGCCCGCATGGCGACGTAGAGCTGCAGCGCGCCGTTGAAGCCGCTGCCGCCGCGCCGCTGCCGGACGGGGGCGGTGGGTATCAGCGCCCAGAATGCCCGGACCTGCTCCAGCACGTCGCCGTCGGGGATGAGGCCGGCGGCGGCGAGATCGCGTTCCAGGATGGCGGCGGCCGATTCGAGCAGGGTGGCGACTTCGCGCGGCGAGGTCGGCCGGTGGGTCCAGTCGGGGGCGGCCGGGACGAGGTCGTAGCCCAGGCGGTCGAAGAACGGCGACAGCACCTTGCGGCGCAGGCGCTCCAGCATCACGGGCGGCCGGGCCTGCATCACGCGGCCTCCGCACTGTGGGCGGTGCTGAAGCGCACCCGGTGTCCGGTCTCGACCGGGCGCATCGCCCCGGCCTCGTCGGGGGCCAGGCGGAACGGCTCCTCCCAGCGGGTTGGGTCATTGCGGTCGGAGGCGACGGCCGCGAAGTCGAGGGGATGGTCCAGGCTCGGATCGGGCACGGCGGCGAGCAGCGCCCGCGTGTAGGGATGGACAGGCCGGCGGAACAGGGCCGCGCGGGGCGCCTCCTCGACGATGCGGCCCCGGCACATCACGCTGATGGTGTCCGCCATGTAGTCGATCACTGCCAGATTGTGGGAAACGATGAGGTAGGAGAGGCCCAGGGCGGCCTGGAGATCCTTGAGCAGGTTCAGGATCTGCGCCTGGACCGAGACGTCGAGGGCCGAGACCGGCTCGTCGAGCACCAGCAGCCGCGGCTTCGGGGCGAGCGCCCGGGCGATCCCGATGCGCTGCCGCTGCCCGCCCGAGAAGGCGTGCGGGTACCGGCCGAGACCGCTGGGCTCCAGGCCGACCATGGCCATCAGGGCGCGGCAGCGCTCCCGCCGCTCCGCCGCCGGGACGCCGTGGATCTCCATCGGCTCCGACAGGATCTGCCGGACGGTCATGCGCGGATCGAGGGACGCGTAGGGGTCCTGGAACACGAACTGGACCGTGCGGCGATAGGCGAAGAGGGCGTCGCCGCTCAGGCCGTGGACGTCCCGCGGGCCGCTGCCGTCGTCGAACAGGATCCGCCCGGAATCCGGCCGGAGCGCCCGCATGATCATCTTCGAGACCGTGGTCTTGCCCGACCCGGACTCACCCACGAGCCCCAGCGTCTGGCCCGCCGCCAAACTCAAGGAGACGTCGGACACGGCGTGGACGATCCGCGGCTTCTGCCACAGCCGACCGGCGCGCAGCGTGAAGCTCTTGCTCACCCCCTCCACCTGGAGGATCGGTCCGGCCAGGGGGGCGGGCGCCTGGCCGGGCGGGATCTCGGCCTTGGCCGGGCGGATCGGCGTCAGCCGCTCGCCGGGCGCCATGTCGAAGCGCGGCACCGCGTGGAGGAGCGCGCGGAGATAGGCGTGGCCCGGCGCGCGCATCAGCGTGTCGCGCGGGCCCGCCTCGACGAGGCGTCCGCGGTAGAGGACGGCGACGTCGTGGGCGATGTTGGCGACCACGCCGAGGTCGTGGGTGATCAGCAGGATCGCCATCCCGGTCTCCTCCTGGAGCCGAGCCAGCAGGGCGAGGATCTGGGCCTGGGTGGTGACGTCGAGCGCGGTGGTCGGCTCGTCGGCGACGAGGAGGGCGGGTTTCAGGATCAGCGCCATGGCGATCATGGCGCGCTGGCGCAGGCCGCCGGACAGCTCGAACGGGTAGGTCCGCAGGGCGCGGTGCGGGTCCGGGAAGCCGACCCGGGCCAGCGCCCCCTCGGTCCGGGCATCGGCCTCCTTGCGGTCGGCCCCGGTGTGGATGCGCAGCGCCTCGCCGATCTGGTCGCCCACCGTGTGGAGCGGTGACAGGCAGGTCATGGGCTCCTGGAAGATCATGGCGATGCGCTGGCCACGGATCGCCCGCATCGCCTCGCCTTCGGAGGGGAGCCGCGCGATGTCGGCCTCGACCTCGCCGTCCCGGAACAGGATCTGACCGCGGGTGATGGCGGCGGAGGGCGGCAGGATCCGCAGAATCGCCTGGGCAGTCACCGACTTGCCCGAACCGGACTCGCCGACCAGGGCGAGGGTGCGGCCGCGGTGAACGTCGAGGGACAGGCCGTGCAGCGCCTCGAACGGACCGCTCTCCGTGCGGAACGCGACCGCGAGGTCGCGGATGGACAATAGCGGGCTCAACCCGTCCTCGCGATCTGTGAGACCTGAGACTTAGATGCCGCCGGCCCCTTGTCCATCGCGGACGCGCCGAAGTGCGCCCGAACATCCACGACCTGTATCGCCGGGTGCCGCAGGAGGTTGGCCACCAGCGCGCCGACGAAGTCCCAGACGGCCTCGTCGTGGACGCGGTGGTGCGTCAGCAGGCCGAGCGGCCGCTCCGGCGCGCCCGCGATGTCGGCGGCGAGGCCGCGCAGCAGGGCTTCCGGATCGCGCAGGGACCGGCTGCCCCGCCAATCGATCGGATCGAGGGTGGCATCGAGCCGGCGCAGACCCGGGATCGACGGGCCGGGCACGGCCGAGAGGCCGCGATAGCCGAGATCCGGCAGGGCGGCGGCGAGTTCCGGCGCGACGCGGTTCCACGGCGGCACGAAGACAGGCAGCAGCGAGCCTTCCGGCAGACGCTGCTGGGCGATCCGGAGGCCGGAAGCGGCGTCGGCGACCAGGGTGTCGAGAGGGCGGTGCGCGCCGAACTCGGCCCGCTTCTCGCCCGGCGGGGCGTGGTTGTGGTGGGCGAGGCCGTGGACGGCGGCGGATACACCGGCAGCCGCTTCGAGCCGCCGCGGCAGCGAGGCGTCGATGCCGGCCGGGATCGCGGCGAGGAGCAGCGGGACGCCGTGGTGCTCGGCGAGACCGATGAGGCGGTCGAGGTCCGGACTGCCCGCGACCGCGTCGTCGTCGCGCCAGAACAGCGGCACGCGCAGGCCCCGCGCCGCGACGGCGTCGAGAGCACGGCGGAGAGCGTCGAGGGCCGGCTCGGCCGGCTTAGCGCGAACGGGGCGCGATCGCTCGCCCCCGCGGAGGGATTCGACCAGCGCGACCGTGCGCGCTGCGCCGTCCCGATCGAGCCCGGGATCGCCGGGCGCGGGGAGGACGCCCCGCGCCGCGATGGCCTGCACCAGGGTCCCGGGCGTCAGCTCCGATTCCGGCAGCACCCGGGCGAGGCCCCGGGCGGCGAGGCGCTCGGCGCGCAGGCGCTGCTCGGTCTCGCCGCCGGCCTCGAAGGGCACGAGGACAGCGGGTGTGCCGGTGGCGAGAAGATCGACGGCCGTGTTGTAGCCGCACTGGCTGACCGACAGGGCGGCGCCGGCCAGGAGCGCGCGATAGTCCGGCTGCGCGCGACCGAGGATGCCGGGCGCGAGACCGTGACCGATCTCGGACAGCTCGGCCTCGGGGACGCCGTGGCCGGCCAGGATCCGCCAGCCGAGATCCGGCCGAAGCCGGGCGGCGCCTGCGGCCGCGCGCAGCAGGACCAGCCCGGCCGGTCCGGATCCGGCGGCGACCACCACGCCGGAGCGGCGCGAGGCCGGCGCGGGCACGGTCCCCTCGTCCACGTAGCCGGTGTAACGCACCTTCGCGGCGGTGGCCGCGTCGAGGGGCCACGAGGCCTCGAGGGGGATCAGGGCCGGGTCGCCGTGCACCAGCACGGCGTCGTAGAGGTCCGCCACACGCGCGTGCGCCTGGGCGATCCGCTCCGGCTTGGTCGAGGCCACGAGGACGTCGCGCACGGAGGCGAGGACGAGCGGGCGCGGCCGCCGGGCGCGGGCCGCGTCCACCAGGGCGAGGAACTCGGCCGCCAGGGCGCGCCGGCCGAACGGGAACAGCTCGGTGATCACCGCCTCAGGCTCGAAGGCCGCCAGGGTATCGACCATCAGGGCCCGGCGGCGTTCGAGGAGCGCCGGCCCGGCCGGGCTTCCGTCGGGGTCCAGCAGCGTCGAGAAGTCCGTGCCGGCGATCCGGAGCGGCGGCAGCTGCACGCGGCGCAGCCCGTCCTGTCGGACCATCGGTGCCGGGACGCCGCCCGAGACCAGCATCGTCTCGTGGCCGGCCGCCGCGAAGGCGCGGGCGATGGCGGCCGCGCGGGTGAGGTGCCCCGCGCCGAGCAGATGCGTGACCGCGATCAGGACGCGCACGCGGACAACTCCGATTCGCGGGCGACCGCGCCCTGCGGCAGACCCGCGGACGCGCGCAGCCGGCCGGCGATCAGCGCGATCGCCGCTTCCTCGGAGAAGTCCTGCACGAGCCGGGCCAGGGCCGCCGCGCCGAGCCGCTGACGGAGGCCCGGATCGCCCGCGAGACGCGACAGGGCCTCGGCCAGCGCCGCCGGCTCGCCGGGCGGCGTCAGGACGCCGTGGACACCGTCGGTGATGAATTCCGGCGTGCCGGCGAAGGCGGTCGCCAGGATCGGAAGCGCCTGGCTCGCGGCCTCCATCAGCACGTTCGGCAGGCCGTCGCGATCGCCGCCGGGGGCGGGCTTCGTCGGCAGGACGAAGAGGTCCGCCGCGCGCATGGCCTCGATCACCGCGGGCTGCGCCAGGGCGCCGCGGAAGCGGACCCGCTCCGCCAGGCCGCAGGCAGCGACCCGGGCCTCCAGGGCTTCGCGCCGCTCGCCGCTGCCGATCAGGTCGAGCCGCCAGTGCAGGTGCGCGGGCAGGGCAGCGAGGGCGTTGATGAGGTCGTCGTGCCCCTTCTTGGCGACGAGCCGGCCGACACAGAGGAGCCGGAGGGGGCGGTCCGGGTCCGTCCCGTCGCGCGGCTCGCGCGGCGGCGGCGCGTCGGGGAACCGGGCGAGATCGAGCCCGTGATAGGCGAGCAGCGTCCGGCCCGGGGCGAGGCTGTCGAGCCGGGCGAGGCCGTCACGGGTGCAGGTCACGCCCCATTCGGCGTCGCGCAGCTTCTCGGCCAGTTCCCAGTCGGGCGTGGTCCAGATGTCCTTGGCGTGCGCCGAGAAGCTCCACCGGCGCCCGGTCATTAGCGCGGCGTAGCGGGCGACGCTGGCCGGCGTGTGCAGGAAGTGCACGTGGATATGGGCGACCTCGGCCGGCAATTCCCGGGCGAGGACCAGGGCCTGCCCGAGGCGCCGCAGCCGCGACGCCGTCGGATCGCGCCGGAGATCGCGGGCGAACAGCGCCAGGAGCGCGGGCAGGTTCGGCCGCCGGAGCGCGGCGCCGAGGCCTCGGAGCACCCGCAGCGGCGCGTCGCGCAGGTACTCGGGCAGGTAGGCGGCCTCCGCGCGGATCTGCGCGTGCATCGGATGCCGCGCCCGATCGGTCGGGCGCCGGAGGGACCAGATCTCGAGAGCCAGTCCGCACCGTTCCAGCGCCAGCAACTCCTGCGCGATGAAGGTCTCGGAGAGCCGCGGATAGCCCTTCAGCACCACGGCGACCCGTTTGGCGCTCACGAATAGGCCTGCAGGTACGGCCGGGCCGCGACGTCCGCGCCGCCGCGGGCGGTCAGCGCCCGGACGCGGCGCGCGACCGCGTCGAGGCCGTCCAAGAGACCCGGCACCAGAACCCGCGACGGCGGATCCTGTCCCGGCAGGTCGCGGAGCGCCGCCGCCATGCGCCCGGGCGCCCGGCCTTCCGCCTCCATCAGCACCCGCGCGAGGCCGAGCCGCTCGGCCGCCAGCGCCCGGATCGCCTGTTCCCGCCGCGGCTCGGTCCGGGGCACGAGGATCGCCCGGCGGTCGAAGGACAGGATCTCGCAGAACGTGTTGTAGCCCCCCATGGCGACGACGCCGGCGGCCTTGCGCATCAGGAACTCGATCTCGCTATCGAAGGTGATGGCCGCGATCCGGTCACCGAGGCGGCGGATGCGCGCCATGAACCCGTCGCGGATGCCGGCATCGAGGAAGGGACCGAAGGCGATGAGCGCGGGCAGGGGGATCGCGGGATCGGCCTCGTAGGCGGCGATCACCCAGTCGATCAGGGCCGCCCCGTCGCCGCCGCCGCCCGGCGTCACCAGGATGAAGGGGACGTTCGCGATCGGGGGCTCCTCGCGGCCGGCGCGGCGCTCCGGGAGGTCGCGGCGGAGATAGCCGGTGTAGATCAGGCGCCCGTCGATGCGGGCGGCCATCTCGGGCTCCATCGGCAGCGCCGCCAGGGGCTCGTGGATCCGGCTCAGCCCGTACACCCAGATCTCGTCGTAGAAACGCGCCATCGTCTCGGCCGCGCCCTTGCGCTCCCATTCGGGGACGAGGCGGTCGGCGTCGTCGAGGACGTCGCGCAGGCCCAGGACGAGGCGGATGTCGCGGGCTGCGGCCTTCTCCAGCACCGGCAGCAACTCGCCGTGGAAGCCGGCCGGTTCCTTGTCGACGATGATCAGGTCGGGTCGGAAGGCGTCGCAGGCCTGGGCGATGATCGCGGAACGCTGCGCGACGGTGCGCGCCAGCGGGGTCGCGCCGTCGAGGCTGGCATAGCCGCCGTCGGCGAACTTGGTCACCGGCGGCAGCCTGACCGTCCGGACGCCCGCCGCGAAGGCGAAGCGGTCGACCACGGGGGAGCCCGAGACGATCATCGCCCGGGCGCCGCGGTTGCACGCCACGATCGCGTTGGCGATCGCCCGCGAGCGGCGCAGATGGCCGAGCCCGAAGGTGTCGTGGCTGTAGATCAGGACGCGCGGGGCCGGAGACGCCTCGTCCAGTCGCATCGATGTGATCGCCCCGGTTTGACGGCGCGAGGATCGCAGCCGCCGCCCTCTTGCACAAGCCGGGCCGGGCCGCAAACACCGCTGTTAACGGGCCCGGAACCGCGCGCGCATAGGCTGCCGCGGAATCCGGACGCGGAAATCCCCCGTCATGCCAGCGCCCATCGAGACCCGCGTGCCGGGCTCACCGACAGCACGCGCCGCCGCGCTCCGGTCAGATCTCGCGCATCTCCTGAGCAGCGATGACCGGCTGTTCGCCTTCGGCCGGCGGGCGGCCTGGGTGCTGGTCCCGCTCGGCCTCGCCCTGGTCCTCCTCGTCTACGGGACCGGCCCGGACCCGCGGCGCAACTGGTACGGCGACCCCCTCGGCAACGACTTCGTCCAGGTCTGGGTGGCGGGCCGCTCGGCGCTGGAGGGGCGGGGAGCGGACCCCTACGACCTGCCGGTGCACCTGGCGAACCTGAAGGCGGCCTGCGGGCAGGCGTGCCGGTTCGCGTGGCACTATCCCCCGGTGTTCCTCCTGCCGGCGGCCGCGATGGCACTGCTGGATCTGCAGCCGGCCTACCTGCTCTGGACCGCGCTCTCCCTCGCCCTGTTCGCGCTCGCGATGCGGGTCGCGGCCGGCCGGCGGGACGCGGCCCTCGTCGCGCTCGCGCACCCGCTCGTGCTCTGCAACCTCGTCTACGGCCAGAACGGCCTGTTCACCGCGTCGCTGCTCACCCTCGGCGCGGTGCTCGTCGATCGCCGACCGTGGCTCGCCGGGCTCTGCTTCGGCCTGCTGGCCTACAAGCCGCACTTCGCGGCGCTCGCCCCCCTGCTCCTGCTGGTGACGGGACGGCGCGCGTGCCTGGCCGCCTGCGCGTCGACGGTGCTGGCCCTCTGCCTCGCGTCGCTGGCGCTGTTCGGGACGGCGCCCTGGACCGGCTTCCTCGGCACGCTCGGGGACACGAACCGGATCATCCTGCAGAACGCGGCGGCGAGCCTCAACCTCAACGCCAGCGCGTTCGGCGCGGTGCGCCTGCTCGGCGGCTCGATGGCCGCCGCCTGGACGGCGCAGGGTCTCGTCGCCGTACTGGCGCTCGGCCTCGCCTTCCGCGCCTGGTCCCGGCCCACAGACCCGACGCTGCGCGCGGCCGCGCTCCTCGTCTCCGCGCCGCTGCTGTCACCGTACCTCCCGGTCTACGACCTGGCGCCCCTCGTGCCGGCCGTGCTCCTCCTGGCGCTCGCCGCGCACCGCGCGGGCGGCCTGCTGCCGCGCGAGCGGGCCCTGCTCTGCGCGGTGCCGCTCTTCGCGATCGTCCGGGAGGCGGCCGCGCTGACCGGCTTCCCCCTCGGCCTCGTGCTGAGCATGGCGACCTTCGCCTGCATCGCGGGGCGCGTCATGCCGCAAAGCGTCACCCCGAGCCGACGGCGATCCGGGACGGGGGGCGCCGAGGCCCTCACGGAGCCAGCGGCCGCGGGATCCGGAAGGGCAGCATGAGTCGCACCATCGGGTTGCGGAACCGGTCGAGCGACAGGCTCTCGTGCATGGCCCGGACCGGCTCGCCGCCCAGGGTCGAGGCGAGCAGCGAGCGGGCGTAGAACGGCGTGTCCTCGTAGGTCGCGAGCACCCGCGAGCGGCCGCCGTCGCTGCGGGTCTCGCGCGGCATCCGCCAGAAGCGCGTCGCCGGGAGCGCCGCGCCGGGCGGCGGCCGGATCTCGCGGCGGCTGCCGTCCGCGGTGAACCGGAGCGACAGGTTCTGGCCGCCGCCGTCGCGGTGATGGACGTCGTAGAGGATCGCCGCGCCGTCCGGCAGGTCGGCTCGGCACCATGTCCACCGCGAGAAGGCGGCCTCCAGCGGCTCGTCGCCGTCGTTGGTGTCGAAGTAGCCGCTTCCGCTCCAGCGAAGGTTCGGCGCGTCGAAATCCACCTCGACCCGCGAGGAGGGCGACATCGGCCACCAGCGGTGGCGCCCGGCCCGGTCGAGATGGAACGGGCCGCCCGTGAACCCGCGCGGTTCGAGACGCACGGTGCCGCGGATCCTCCGGGGCAGGGGCGCGCCGCGCTCGTCGATCCGCACCGTCAGCGCCGTGCCCTCCCAGTGCATGGCGCTGGGTCCGACGGCAATGTGGTCGGCGCTGCGCGACAGGCTGGCGGCGCGGCGCTCGGTCATGGCGAAGCGGCCGCGGTCGCCGTAGAGCACCACGTTCATGGCGCAGTGGGCGAAGGGGTCCTTCTCGGCGCTCCAAGCGTAGTAGGGCGAGAACACGCTGCCGATGAACGCGATGATCGTGAGGCCCTGGCGGCCGTCGTCGCTCACCGCATCGACGTACCACCACGCGTAGCCGCCCCGCGCGACCGCGCCATCGAATCGCGGTCGTCCAGGATCGCTGCCGCTGCCAGCCGCCCCGACTGCGCCGCCATCGGCACGCCCGGGCCGGGATGGATCGAGCCCCCCGCGAGATAGAGGCCCGGCACCGCCGTCCGCGCGCCCGCGCGCTTGAAGGTCGTCGCCCATCCCTGTGCCGCCCGACCGTAGAGGGCTCCGCCCGTCCCGGGGAAGAGGGCGTCGAAGTCCCGCGGCGTCGTCGTGACCGCCGACGACGTGAAGTCCAGGGTGAGCCCGCAGGCCTCCAGCCGGCGGATCAGGTTCCTCTCGCATCTCTCGATCTCCGGCGGCTGAAGGGGGCGCTCCCGGCCATCCGCCGGAGCGTTGACGAGCAGGAGCAGGCGTTCCGGCCCCCGCGGCGCGGCGCCCGCCGCGTCCCGGTCCTGGGCACAGACGTAGACGGTCGGGTCATCGGGCAGGCGGCGGGCGCGCAGGAGCGCGTCGAACTCGGCCCGGTAGTCGCGCGAGAAGAACACCGTGTGGTGCGCCAGCGGGAAACCCGCCGGCACCGCCTCCGCGCAGAGCGTGACCGCGGAGAGCGAGCGCTCGCCGGGCGCGAGCCGCTCGCCGGCGGCGGCCGCATCGGGCCCGAGCAGCCCCGCCCCCAGGGCCGCGCAGTCCGCGTTGCAGACGACGTAGTCGGCGGCCACAGTCGTGCCGTCGCTCAGGCGCACGCCGGTGACGCGGCCGCCGTCCGCGAGGATTTGCGCGACCTCCGCGCCGTACCGGAAGGTCGCGCCGCGCTCCGCCGCCAGATCGGCCACCGCCCGCGCGAGGCCGCTGAGCCCTCCCGCGACGGTCCAGACGCCGGCCTGCTCCACGTGGGCGACGAGCATCAGCGTCGCCGGTGCCGTGAAGGGCGAGGCGCCGCAATAGGTGGCGTAGCGGCCGAACAGCTGGAGCAGCCGCGGGTCGCGAAAGTACGCCCCCAGCGCCGACCAGAGCGTCGTGAAGGGCTGGATCCGCCAGAGATCGCCGAGGCCCGAGAGCCCGACCCGCTGCGCGAGGCCGGCGGGACCCGTCCGGCCCTCGCGGATGAAGGGCCCTTCGAGGGTGCGGTAGACCTCTGCGGAGCGGGCGCAGAAGCGCCGGTAGCCGTCCGCCTCGCGCGGTCCCGCGAAGGCCGCGATCGCGTCCGCCGACGCGTCGATATCGGCGAAGAGGTCGAGACGCTCGTCCCGGCTCCAGGCATGACGGGCGAGGAGCCTCGCCGGTGACAGGGCGACCCGGTCGCCGAGATCCGCCCCGCACTCGGCGAACAGCTCCTCGAGAACCCAGCGCATCGTGAAGACGGTCGGACCGGCCTCGACGGCGCGGTCCCCGACCGGGACGGCGCGCATCTTCCCGCCGGGCTGCGGCGCGCGCTCGAGGATTGTCGTCTCGAAGCCGGCATGGGCGAGCCGCAGGGCGGCGGCGAGGCCACCGATCCCGGCACCGATCACGACGACGCGCTCCTGCGCCACGGCCGCTCCGAACTCCCCCACCACGGGATTGATCTCCCCTCCGCAAAGTGTCAATAAGAAATGACACCTGTTGCTGACAACCGCATACAACACGGGAGGCAACGATATGGAGTCCGGTCGGCGGATCGAGATGGCGCTGGATCGCGCCGTTGCGCACGCGGAGGCGCCCGGCGCCCCGCCCCTTCTGGCGGAGGCTCTCCGCTACGCGGTGTTTCCCGGCGGCCATCGGATCCGGCCGCGCCTCTGCCTCTCGGTAGCCCGCGCCTGCGGCGACGACGACCCGGCGGGGTCCGTGGCGGCCGCCGCCGCTATCGAGCTCCTGCATTGCGCCTCGCTGGTCCACGACGACCTGCCGTGCTTCGACGACGCGCCGATGCGGCGGCAGAAGCCATCCGTCCACGTCGCCTTCGGCGAGCCGATCGCCGTCCTGACCGGCGACGCCCTGATCGTCCTCGCCTTCGAGACCCTCGCGCGGTCCGTCGGGCCTCATCCGGCGCGCCTCGGGCGCCTCGTCGGACTCCTCGGTCGCGCAGCGGGGTCGCCGTCCGGCATCGCGGCCGGGCAGGCCTGGGAATCGGAGGCGCATATCAGCCTCAGCGACTATCAGCAGGCGAAGACGGGCGCCCTGTTCGCCGCCGCGACCGTGGCCGGCGCCGCGGCGGCGGGCGCGGAGTCGGAGCCCTGGCGCCGCCTCGGCGAGTGCCTCGGCGAGGCCTATCAGGTCGCCGACGACCTGCGCGACGTCGCCTGCCGGCAGGAGGAGATCGGCAAGCCCGCCGGGCGCGACGCGACGCTGGGCCGCCCCAACGCCGCCGCCCTGCTGGGTACCGGCGGCGCGATGGAGCGCCTGTCCCGGCTGACCCGCGAGGCGATCGCGGCGATCCCGCCCTGTCCGGGCGTGGCCGCGCTCACCGCCGAGATCGAGGCGCAGGCGCGGCTATTCCTGCCCGCGAGCCTGCGCGCGGTGGTGGTCTGAGCGCCGGATCGCTCCCCGGAACCGGCACGGTGCCGCCCGTTCCGCCCGCGTGGGCGGACAGGTGGCTCGCGTGGCGCAACCGCCTCGTCGCCAGCCCCCGGTTCCAGCGCTGGGCAGCGGGTTTTCCGCTGACGCGCCGCATCGCGCAGCGCAACACGCGGGCGCTGTTCGACCTCTGTGCCGGCTTCGTCTACGCGCAGATCCTGACCGCCTGCATCCGCCTCGACCTGTTCGCGATCCTCGCGGAGGGCCCGCAGACGGTCGACGCGCTGGCGCGGCGGCTCGACCTCACGCCCGACGCGGCACGACGCCTGCTGCGCGCCGCCGAGTCCCTCGGTCTGCTGCGCGCCCTGTCGAATGACCGATTCGGGCTGGCCGACCTGGGCGCGGCCCTCGTCGGCAATCCCGGCATTGCCGCCATGATCGAGCATCACGCGCTGCTCTACGCGGATCTCGCGGATCCGGTCGCCCTGCTGCGCGGACAGGCCCAGCCGACCCGCCTCGCGGGCTACTGGCCCTACGCGGCCGGGGCGACGGGCGACGCGCGCACGGTGGCGCCCTACAGCGGCCTGATGGGTGCCTCGCAGGCGCTGATCGCCGAGGACGTGCTGGACGCCTGCGACCTGTCGCGCGTCCGGCACCTCATGGATGTCGGCGGCGGCGAGGGCGCCTTCCTGCAGGCCGTGGCGGCGCGGCACGCCGGCCCCCGCCTGACCCTGTTCGACCTGCCGGCCGTCGCCGACCGCGCCCGGGCGCGCCTCGACCAATCCGGCCTCGGCGACAGGATCGCCTGCCGCGGAGGCGACTTCCACGGCGGGCTGCCCGCGGGCGCCGACACGATCACCCTGGTGCGGATCGTCCACGATCACGACGACGCGCCGGCCCAGGCACTGCTGCGGGCGGCCTACGCGGCGCTGCCGCCGGGCGGCACGCTGCTCATCGCGGAGCCGATGGCCGGGACGCCCGGCGCGGAGCCGGTCGGCGACGCCTATTTCGGCTTCTACCTCCTGGCGATGGGCTCCGGCCGGCCGCGCCGGGCCGAGGAGCTGCGCGCGATGCTCGCGGCCGCAGGTTTCACCGCCACGACCGAGCATCCGACACGTCGCCCCCTGCTCGCGCGGGTGCTGAGAGCCCAAAAAACAGGCCCCGCAAAGTAAGTGTGACTTGACGCTGACCTGTGTCTATCTAGGATGACACATAGCGGCTTCGCACCAGAGAGAGTCGCAACGCAAAGGGTGGACACTTCCAGCCATGGACGCTCTGGCCGTCATTCTGGAAAACCCGGAGCACCTCTCGGTTCAGCGCCTGGCCCTGACGCCGCCCACTGACGCGGACGCGGTCGTGGCGGTGTCCTGGAGCGGGATCAGCACCGGCACCGAGCGCCTGCTCTGGTCGGGGCGGATGCCGCCCTTCCCGGGCATGGGCTACCCCCTGGTGCCGGGCTACGAATCCGTCGGGACGGTCGTGGAGGCGGATGCCGACGCTTCGGTCCGGGTCGGCCAGACCGTCTACGTCCCGGGGGCCCGCTGCTTCGGCGCCGTTCGCGGCCTGTTCGGAGGCGCCGCGTCCCATCTGGTCGCACCGGCCGCCCGCCTCGTGCCGGTGGACGCGGCCCTCGGCGAGCAGGCCTGCCTCCTGGCCCTCGCGGCGACCGCCCATCGCGCCCTCGGGCGCCTCGCCCCCGGGGCGGCGCCGCTCATCGTCGGGCACGGCGTCCTCGGCCGGCTGCTCGCGCGGCTGACCCTGGCTGCGGGCGCCGCGCCCACCGTCTGGGAGACGGACCCCGTGCGCGCAGCCGGCGAGCACGGCTACACCGTCGTCGCGCCCGACGCGGATCCCCGGCGCGACTACGCGACGATCACGGATGTCAGCGGCAACGCCGCCGGCCTCGACGACCTGATCGCCCGGCTCGCACCGGGGGGCGAGATCGTCCTCGCCGGGTTCTACGAGGCGCCCCTCAGCTTCGCTTTCCCGCCCGCCTTCATGCGCGAGGCCCGGATCCGGATCTCGGCCGAGTTCAGGCCCGAGGACACGGTGGCGGTGACGCGGATGATCGAGAGCGGCCGGCTCTCCCTCGAGGGGCTGATTACCCACCGTGCCCCGGCGGCACAGGCCCAGGACGCCTACCGCACCGCGTTCGCGGATCCGGGCTGCCTGAAGATGATCCTCGACTGGAGGGACGCCGCGTGAACGTTCAGCTCAACAAGGCTGCCCTGTCCCAGGCGACTCAGCTCCGCGCCGAGGCCGCGATCGAGCCCGATGCCGTGTCCACCGCACCGGCGAAGAAAGAAACGCAGATCATCGCGATCTACGGCAAGGGCGGCATCGGCAAGTCGTTCACCCTCGCCAATCTCAGCTACATGATGGCCCAGCAGGGCAAGAAGGTCCTGCTGATCGGCTGCGACCCGAAGAGCGATACGACCTCGCTCCTCTTCGGCGGCAAGGCCTGCCCGACCATCATCGAGACGTCGACCAGGAAGAAGCTCGCGGGCGAGTCGGTCGCGATCGGCGACGTCTGCTTCAAGCGCGACGGCGTCTACGCCATGGAGCTCGGCGGTCCCGAAGTCGGGCGCGGCTGCGGCGGCCGCGGCATCATCCACGGCTTCGAGCTTCTGGAGAAGCTGGGCTTCCACGAGTGGGGCTTCGACTTCGTCCTCCTCGACTTCCTCGGCGACGTGGTCTGCGGCGGCTTCGGACTGCCGATCGCCCGGGACATGTGCCAGAAGGTCATCGTCGTCGGCTCGAACGACCTGCAGTCGCTCTACGTCGCCAACAACGTCTGCTCGGCGGTGGAGTATTTCCGCAAGCTCGGGGGCAATGTCGGCGTCGGCGGCCTCGTGATCAACAAGGACGACGGCACCGGCGAGGCCCAGGCCTTCGCGGAGGCGGCCGGCATCCCGGTCCTGGCCTCGATCCCGGCCGACGAGGACATCCGCCGCAAGAGCGCGAATTACGAGATCATCGGCAAGCCGGACGGGCGCTGGGGCACCCTGTTCGCGGAACTCGCCGCCAATGTCGCGGAGGCCGCGCCGCACCGCCCGACGCCGCTCTCGCAGGACGGGCTGCTCGGCCTGTTCTCCAGCGAGACCACCGGCCGCGACGTCGTGCTGGTTCCGGCGACCCACGAGGACATGTGCGGCGTCGCCCACGTGTCCAAGCCGTCCCTCGAAGTCGTGTACGACGAGGTCTGACGCGCATGGCCGTCTCCCTCGACATCGCCGATCTGCGGGCCCGCAAGTCGCCGGCCACCGTCGACCTCGCCGCGGCGCAGAGCGACGGCCTGGGTTGCCACGCCGGCAAGGACGCGATGGTGGCGGCCGCGGAAGCCGCCGGCCTATCGGAGACCCTGGCGCAGCTGCGCGAGGATTATCCCCAGGGCCCGCACGACCAGCCGCAGAGCATGTGCCCGGCCTTCGGCTCGCTGCGGGTCGGTCTGCGGATGCGCCGCACGGCGACGATCCTGTCGGGCTCGGCCTGCTGCGTGTACGGCCTGACCTTCACGTCGCATTTCTACGGGGCGCGGCGCAGCGTCGGCTACGTGCCGTTCAACTCCGAGACGCTCGTCACCGGCAAGCTGTTCGAGGACATCCGCGAGGCGGTCCACGCGACTGCGAAGCCGGAGGATTACGACGCCGTCGTCGTCATCAACCTCTGCGTCCCGACGGCCTCCGGCGTGCCGCTGCGCCTGCTGCCGAAGGCGATCGACGGCGTCCGGGTGATCGGCATCGACGTGCCGGGCTTCGGCGTCCCGACCCACGCGGAAGCGAAGGACGTGCTCGCCGGCGCCATGCTCAAGGTCGCCCGCGCGGAGGCCGAGCAGGGGCCCGTCGCCGCCCCCCGCGGCGGCCGTTCCGAGCGCCCCAGCGTCGCGCTGCTGGGCGAGGTCTTCCCGGCCGACCCGGTGGTGATCGGTGCGCTCCTGGAGCCGCTGGGGCTGGCGGCCGGCCCGGTCGTGCCGACCCGGGAATGGCGCGAGCTCTACGCGGCCCTCGACTGCGCGGCGGTGGCGGCGATTCACCCGTTCTACACGGCCTCGATCCGCGAGTTCGAGGCGGCCGGCCGCCCGATCGTAGGCTCCGCTCCCGTGGGCGTCGACGGGACCGCCGACTGGCTCGACCGGATCGGCGAGGCCTGCGGCGTGCCCCGCGCCACCGTCGAAGCGGCCAAGAACCGGATCCTGCCCGGCATCCGCGGCGCGCTCGGCGCGATGCCGATCAAGGGGCGGATCACGCTCTCGGGCTACGAGGGATCGGAGCTGCTCGTGGCGCGCCTCCTCGTCGAGAGCGGCGCCGAGGTCCCCTATGTCGGCACCGCCTGCCCGCGCACGCCCTGGTCGGAGGCGGATCGCGACTGGCTCGAGTCTCGCGGAACGAAGGTCCGCTACCGGGCCTCCCTCGAGGATGATCTGTTCGCCTTCGAAGCGCTGAAGCCCGATCTCGCCATCGGCACGACGCCGGTGGTGCAGCGCGCCAAGGAGCGCGGCACCCCGGCGCTCTACTTCACCAACCTGATCTCGGCGCGCCCGCTGATGGGCGCGGCCGGCGCCGGGTCGCTCGCCACGGTGATCAACGCCGCCCTCGGCAACAGGGCGCGCTTCGACGCCATGCGCGACTTCTTCGAGGGCGTCGGCACCGGTCACGCCGCGGGCGTCTGGCAGGAGGTGCCGCAGAAGCGCCAGGGCCCGAAGATCGAGGGCCCCAAGAAGCCGATCGGGGAGATGGCCTGATGCTCATCCTCGATCACGACAGGGCTGGCGGCTACTGGGGCGCGGTCTACGTCTTCACGGCGATCAAGGGCCTGCAGGTCGTCATCGACGGCCCCGTGGGCTGCGAGAACCTGCCGGTCACCTCGGTGCTGCACTACACCGACGCGCTGCCGCCGCACGAGCTGCCGATCGTGGTCACCGGGCTCGCCGAGGAGGAACTCGGCCGGCACGGTACCGAGGGCGCCATGAAGCGCGCCCACGCGACCCTCGATCCGGGCCAGCCCAGCGTCGTGGTCACCGGCTCGATCGCCGAGATGATCGGCGGTGGCGTGACCCCGGAGGGCACGGGGCTCCAGCGCTTCCTGCCGCGCACGATCGACGAGGACCAGTGGCAGGCCGCCGACCGGGCGATGCGCTGGCTCTGGCAGGAGTACGGGGCGAAGAAGTTCGCCAAGAAAGGCATCCCGGCCCGGGCGGAGAAGAAGCCCGGCGAGAAGCCGCGGGTGAACCTCATCGGCCCGGCCTACGGCACCTTCAACATGCCGTCCGACCTCGCGGAGATCCGGCGGCTGGTCGAGGGGATCGGCGCCGAGGTGAACCTCACCTTCCCGCTGGGCGCCCACCTCGCCGACGTGCCGAAGCTGGTCAACGCCGACGCCAATATCTGCCTCTACCGGGAGTTTGGGCGGCTGCTCTGCGAGGATCTGGAGCGCCCGTACTTGCAGGCGCCGATCGGCATCCTGTCCACGACCAAGTTCCTGCGCTCGCTCGGCGAGATCCTGGGCCTCGATCCCGAGCCGTTCATCGAGCGGGAGCGGCACACCACGATCAAGCCGGTCTGGGACCTCTGGCGCTCGGTGACGCAGGACTTCTTCGGCACCGCGAGCTTCGGCATCGTCGCGACCGAGACCTACGCGCGGGGGGTGCGCCACTTCCTCGAAGAAGAGATGGGCCTGCCCTGCCACTTCGCCTTCGGGCGCTCGGCCGGTCTGAAGCCCGACAACGCGGCCGTCCGCGCCGCCGTCGCGGCCAAGCCGCCGCTGGTGCTGTTCGGCTCGTTCAACGAGCGGATGTACCTCGCCGAGTGCGGAGCCCGGGCAACCTACGTGCCGGCCTCGTTCCCCGGCGCGATCATCCGGCGGCACACCGGCACGCCGTTCATGGGCTACGCCGGGGCGACCTACCTGGTCCAGGAGGTCTGCAACGCCCTGTTCGACACCCTCTTCCACATCCTGCCGCTCGCCCGCGACATGGACAAGGTCGAGGCCACTCCCACGCGGCGCCACGCCGAGCTGCCGTGGGACGAGGCCGCCCGGCAGGCACTCGACGCCCTCGTCGAGGCCCAGCCGGTGCTCGCCCGGATCTCCGCGGCCAAGCGCCTGCGCGACGCCGCCGAGCGGGCTGCCCGGGACACCGAGGCCGCCGCCGTAGCGCCCGCCCACGTGGCGCGGGCCCGGGCCGCCCTCGCGGGAGGAATGCCCGTATGAGCCGCCTTTCCGTTTCACCCAGAGGAGACCTGACGATGCGAACGATGGTCCCGACCGGCCGCCAGCACCAAGAAGCGTTTCAGTTCCGGCTGATCCTGGCGGCGACCTACCCGTTCTTCCTCGCCGCCGCGGCGCTGAACCGGTTCCGGCCCAGCCGCGAGACGGCCCGCCCGGGCCTGGCGCCGGCGCGCCGCTCGGTCTTCGGCGAAGCCCGCGCCATGGCGGTTCAGGCGATCCCCTTCGCCTTCATGGGCTGAAACGCCCCTGATGAAGACGCTTCCGTCCGGTCACGCGGGGGAAGTCGGGCCGTGACAGCCGAAAGGCATCGCGGCTGAACCCGTCGCGCCTCGCCAGAGGCGCGGCCAACACACGGAGGTCTGAACGATGGCGAGTGGACCCGTCACAACAGAAAGACCGAGCAGCCTGTCCGGGCTGACGGAACCGGAAGCCAAGGAGTTCCACGCGATCTTCCTGACGAGCTTCCTCATCTTCACGGCGATCGCCGTGGTCGCCCACATCCTCGTCTGGCTGTGGCGTCCGTGGCTCCCCGGACCGCAGGGCTACGCCTCTCTCGAGGGCGTTCGCGATGCGGCCCACGCCCTCGTCACGATGATCGGCTGAGGAGGATCGGATGCACAAGGTTTGGTTGCTCTTCGATCCGCGGCGCACGCTGGTGGCTCTGTTCACCTTCCTCTTTATCCTGGCGCTGCTGATCCACTTCATCCTGCTCTCGACCGACCGGTTCAACTGGCTGGACGGCCCGAGAAACAACAAGGCGGCCCAGAACACCATCACGCTCGCGCTGCCGCAGATGCCGGCCTGACCGCCGGTTCGGACCGCGGCGCGCGAGGGCCGCGGTCCACCCATATTTCCTCTTCTCCGGCCTGACTGAGGAGCAGCCGCCATGGCGATGCTGAGCTTCGAGCGCAAATACAGGGTTCGCGGCGGCACCTTGCTCGGAGGCGACCTGTTCGACTTCTGGGTCGGGCCGTTCTTCGTCGGTTTCTTCGGCGTCGTCGGCATGTTCTTCACGGTGCTGGGCACCGCGCTCGTCATCTACGGCGCCGCGATCGGACCAACCTGGAACATCTGGCAGATCAACATCGCGCCGCCCGATGTCAGCTACGGCCTGAGACTCGCGCCGCTGAAGGATGGCGGGCTCTGGCAGATCATCACCATGTGCGCACTCGGCTCGTTCGTCTCCTGGGCGCTGCGCGAGGTCGAGATCTGCCGCAAGCTCGGGATCGGCTACCACGTCCCCGCGGCCTTCGGCATGGCGATCTTCGCCTACTTCACCCTCGTGGTGATCCGGCCGCTGCTGATGGGCGCCTGGGGCTACGGCTTCCCGTACGGCATCCTCAGCCATCTCGATTGGGTGTCCAACACCGGATACCAGTATCTCCACTTCCACTATAATCCGGCCCACATGCTGGCCGTGACGTTCTTCTTCACGACGACGCTGGCCCTGGCGATGCACGGCGGCCTGATCCTGTCGGCGACCAACCCGAAGAAGGGCGAGACCGTCAAGACGCCCGAGCACGAGGACACCTTCTTCCGCGACACGATCGGCTACTCGATCGGCACGCTCGGCATCCACCGCCTCGGCCTGTTCCTGGCCCTCTCTGCGGGGTTCTGGAGCGCGGTCTGCATCGTCATCAGCGGGCCGTTCTGGACGCAGGGCTGGCCGCAATGGTGGGGCTGGTGGCTCAACCTGCCTGTCTGGCGGTGACGGATCGGACGCGATCGGAACGAGGGGACTAACGCGGGTCGCCGCCGCTCAGCGCGCGGTACTCCGGGGGAGGGCAGGCCATGGCCTATTACCAGAACATCTTCACGCAGGTTCAGGTGCGCCCGCTCGTGCCGGATCAGGGCGTCCCGGTCGCGGTCGACGAGCGGGTCGGCAAGCCGTTCAACAGCTACCTGTTCGGGCTGATCGGCAACAGCCAGGTCGGGCCGATCTACATCGGCTACATCGCGACCCTGTCGATCACCTGCGGGGTGATCGCCTTCGAGATCATCGGGCTCAATATGTGGGCCTCGGTGAACTGGGATCCGGTTCAGTTCGTGCGGCAATTGCCGTGGCTCGCCCTCGAGCCCCCCCTCCCGAAGTACGGCCTGAAGGTCCTCCCGCCCCTGAACGAGGGCGGGTGGTGGCTCATCGCGGGCTTCTTCCTGACGGCCTCGATCCTGCTGTGGTGGGTCCATCTCTACAAGCGGGCGCGGGCGCTCGGCCTCGGCCTGCACGTGCCGTGGGCCTTCGCGTCGGCGATCTGGCTCTACCTCGTCCTCGGCTTCATCCGGCCGGTGCTGATGGGCTCGTGGTCGGAAGCCGTGCCGTTCGGCATCTTCCCGCACCTCGACTGGACCGCGGCCTTCTCGCTCCGCTACGGGAACCTCTTCTACAACCCGTTCCACATGCTCTCGATCACGTTCCTCTACGGGTCGACGCTGCTGTTCGCGATGCACGGGGGCACGATCCTCGCCTGCTCGCGCTACGGCGCGGAGCGCGAGATCGACCAGATCGTCGACCGCGGCACGGCCACCGAGCGCGCCGCCCTGTTCTGGCGCTGGACCATGGGCTTCAACGCCACGATGGAGTCGGTCCACCGCTGGGCGTGGTGGTTCGCCGTGCTGACGACGCTGACCGGTGGCATCGGCATCCTGCTCACCGGGACCGTGGTCGACAACTGGTACCTCTGGGCGGTCAAGCACGGCGTCGCGCCCTCGTACCCGCAGGTCTACGGCCCGATCGTGGATCCCGCCCATCTCGCACCCGGCATGAAGCCGTGAGGAGGCCGTCATGAAGACGATTCTGGCGGTGGCCGGCGGCGCACTGGCCCTCTTCCTCACCATCGCGATGTTCGGCGGCGCCGGCTGGACCCACCCGCCGATGGCTAACAAGCAGACCGGCTTCCGCGGGACGGGCATGGACCTGATCCGCACCCGCGCCGGCAACGAGGCGCTGGCCGCCGCGAACGTCGCCCCGACCCCGGCCGATCCGGCCGATGCGGGCGGCGACAAGGCCTCGGCCGTCTACCAGAACGTCCAGGTTCTGGGCGATCTCTCGGCCGAGCAGTTCAACCGGCTGATGGTGTCGATCACCGAGTGGGTGGCCCCGCAGCAGGGCTGCACCTACTGCCACAGCACCGAGAACATGGCGTCCGACGAGCTCTACCAGAAGCGCGTCGCCCGGCGGATGCTCCAGATGACCCAGTACATCAACTCGTCCTGGAAAGAGAACCACGTCCATCAAGCGGGCGTGACCTGCTACACCTGTCACCGCGGCAATCCGGTGCCGGCCAATATCTGGTTCGATCATCCGGTTCAGGGGGCGGGGCGCTTCATCCCGCGCAACAACAGCCAGAACCTCGCCTCCGCGGAGGTCGGCAACACCTCGCTGCCCTACGACGTCTATCAGGCCTTCTATCAGCACAAGGAGACGTCGGAGGACGCGGTCCGGGTCAACGCCACCACGGCGCTGCCGGAGACCAAGGGCAAGCCGATCCAGGACGCCGAGAAGACCTTCGCGATCATGATCAGCATGTCGCAATCGCTCGGGGTCAACTGCACCTTCTGCCACAACACCCGATCGGTGGCGCAGTGGGACACCAGCACGCCCAACCGCGTCCATGCTTGGTACGGCATCCGCATGGTGCGTGACCTGAACCAGGATTACATGGAGCCGCTGAAATCGACATTCCCGCGGAACCGGCTCGGGATCCTGGGCGACGTGCCGAAGATCAACTGCGCCACCTGTCACAACGGCGCCAACAAGCCGCTCAACGGCGCCAACGTGATCGAGCCCTATCCGGAGCTGTCGCACCCAACGATCGCCGTGAGCCTGCCGACCGGCGAGGCCAAGGACCCGATCCCCGGGACCGAGACCCCGACGCCGAAGCCCTGATCCGCCCCGGGGCGGCCGGACCACCGGCCGCCCCGCCCAAGCTACAGGGAACCTCCGTGGGGTAGAGGCGTCGATACCGGCGGCCAAGCTCGGCCCTCAGGAGGCGTCCGTGACCATCACCATCTCGAACCTCCAGCCGCTGATCGCGATCCTCGCCGGAATCCTGATCCTGGTGATGCCGCGGCTGCTCAACTACATCGTCGCGATCTACCTGATCGTCGTCGGCGTGATCGGGCTCGGAATCCTGCATTGACGGGCCGCGCCCGCGCCGCGACGGCGCGGACCTGACAGACCGCTCGAGCCGTCATCCGCGCACGCACAGGGCCATCGGGCGTTCATCTTGCGTTGCGCTGCGGGATGGTCCAACCCCGCCCATCAGCTCGGCCGGCGCCGGGCACCAGATACGGACGGGATCGACATGGCGACCGGCAGCGCGAAGTGGGTCTATGCCTTCGGCGACGGCAAGGCGGAGGGCAAGTCGCAGATGCGCGACCTGCTCGGCGGCAAGGGCGCCAACCTCGCCGAAATGTCCAACCTGGGTCTGCCGGTCCCGCCGGGCTTCACGATCACCACCGAGGTCTGCACCTACTTCTACGATCACGGCAAATCCTATCCGCCGGAGCTCAAGGATCAGGTCGCGGAAGCGCTCGCCCAGGTGGGCAAGCTCACCGGCCGCAAGTTCGGCGACGCGACGAACCCGCTGCTCGTGTCGGTCCGCTCGGGTGCGCGCGCCTCGATGCCCGGCATGATGGACACGGTCCTCAATCTCGGCCTCAACGACGAGACCGTCCTGGCCCTCGCCAAGGAGGCCGACGACGAGCGCTTCGCCTACGATTCGTACCGCCGGTTCATCACGATGTACTCGAACGTGGTGCTCGGCGTTGAGCACCACGCCTTCGAGGAGGCGCTGGAGCAGTACAAGGAGGGCAAGGGCTTCGACCTCGACACCGAGCTCGGCGCCGGCGACTGGAAGACCCTCATCCAGACCTACAAGAAGATCGTGCGCGACGAGCACGGCTCGGACTTCCCGCAGGGCGCGGACGACCAGCTCTGGGGCGCGATCGGCGCCGTGTTCAATTCGTGGATGATCCCCCGCGCGAAGAAGTACCGGGAGCTGAACAACATCCCGGAGAGCTGGGGCACGGCCGTCAACGTGCAGGCCATGGTGTTCGGCAACATGGGCGACACGTCGGCCACCGGCGTCGCCTTCACCCGCAACCCCTCCACCGGTGAGAAGGCGCTCTACGGCGAGTTCCTGATCAACGCGCAGGGCGAGGATGTCGTAGCGGGCATCCGCACCCCGCAGAACATCACCGAGAAGGCGCGGGAAGAGGCTGAGAGCGACAAGCCTTCCATGGAGAAGGCCATGCCCGAGAGCTTCGCGGAGCTGACCCGGATCTACGGGATCCTGGAGTCGCACTACCGCGACATGCAGGACATGGAATTCACTATCGAGAAGGGGAAGCTCTGGATGCTCCAGACCCGCAACGGCAAGCGCACGGCCAAGGCCGCCCTGCGCATCGCCGTTGATCTGGCGGGCGAGGGGCTGATCTCCCGCGAGGAGGCGATCGGCCGCGTCGAGCCCGGCGCCCTCGACCAACTCCTGCACCCGACCATCGACCCGAAGGCCGACCGCAAGGTCATCGCCTCCGGCCTGCCGGCCTCGCCCGGCGCGGCGACCGGCGAGATCGTGTTCAACTCCGAGGATGCGGAGGCGCACCGCAAGGCCGAGCGCAAGTGCATCCTCGTCCGGATCGAGACCTCGCCCGAGGACATCCACGGCATGCACGCCGCCGAGGGCATCCTCACCACCCGCGGCGGCATGACCAGCCACGCCGCCGTGGTGGCCCGCGGCATGGGCAAGCCCTGCGTCTCCGGCGTCGGCTCGATCCGGATCGACTACAAGGCGCAGACCCTGACGGTCGGCGGCACGACGCTGAAGGCCGGCGACCGGATCACCATCGACGGCTCTACCGGCCAGGTGATCCAGGGCGAGGTGAAGATGCTGGAGCCCGAGCTGTCGGGCGACTTCGCCACGCTGATGGAGTGGGCCGACGCGATCCGCGGCATGAAGGTCCGCGCCAACGCCGACACGCCGACCGACGCCCGGACCGCGCGCAATTTCGGCGCCGAGGGCATCGGCCTCTGCCGCACCGAGCACATGTTCTTCGAGGGTGACCGCATCATCGCGGTCCGCGAGATGATCCTCGCCGACGACGCCGAGGGCCGACGGACGGCGCTGGCGAAGATCCTGCCCTACCAGCGGCAGGACTTCCTCGAGCTGTTCACGATCATGTCCGGCCTGCCGGTCACGATCCGCCTCCTCGACCCGCCGCTCCACGAGTTCCTGCCGCACACCGACGCCGAGGTCGCCGAGGTCGTGAAGGCGACGGGCGTCTCCGAGGAGAAAATCCGGCACCGGACGCGCGAGCTGTCCGAGCACAACCCGATGCTCGGCTTCCGCGGCTGCCGCCTCGCGATCGCCTTCCCGGAGATCGCCGAGATGCAGGCCCGCGCGATCTTCGAGGCCGCGGTCCAGGCGGCCGCCGATACCGGCAAGGCGGTGACGCCCGAGGTGATGGTGCCGCTGGTCTTCACCCGCGCCGAGTTCGACATCGTGAAGGCCCGGATCGACGCCATGGCGAAGGCCGTGGCCGAGGAGAAGGGCGCGACCCTCGACTATCAGGTCGGCACGATGATCGAGCTGCCGCGCGCGGCCCTCAAGGCCAATGAGATCGCCGAGACCGCGGAGTTCTTCTCCTTCGGCACCAACGACCTCACCCAGACGGCGCTGGGCATCTCCCGCGACGACGCCGCCACCTTCCTGGGCCCCTACACCCAGAAGGGCATCCTGCCGGCCGACCCGTTCATCACGATCGATCAGGAAGGCGTGGGCGAGTTGGTGCGCATCGGCGTCGAGCGCGGCCGCAAGACCCGGCCGGACATCAAGCTCGGCATCTGCGGCGAGCATGGGGGCGATCCCGCCTCGGTCGGCTTCTGCCAGGAGGTGGGGCTCGATTACGTGTCCTGCTCGCCCTACCGGGTGCCGATTGCCCGACTGGCGGCCGCCCAGGCGGCGCTCGGCAAGGTCGCCGGCAAGGAAGGCTGAGACCGGTCCGGGGGACGCCGAGCGCGTCCCCCTTTCGGCTATCAACCGTCCGTATGAGGATCAGTGGAAAAATTCGCCTTTCGGTCGAACTCGCCTCTTTCTGAGGCGTTCTTCGATTGAACGGGTACGTCCGACGTGCGCCTAATCGGCCCGCGTCGGGTTCAGCATCGCCCGTCAGAAGCGGCCGCCACCATGTCCCACAGCCCATCGCCGCTGTGCCTCGCCGAGACCGAAGCGGTCGCGGCTGTCCCGAGCGTCGCCGTCCGCGCCTATCTCGCTCTCGTCGCCGGTCTCGGCGGTGTCGTCACGGCCGTGATGCTGATGATGTCGGTCGCGGCCAACAGCGGCAGCGAGGCGGAGCGCATCTCGGCGACGCAGGAAGACAGCTACGCGACCACGCTGGTCGGCGCGCTGGCGGTCAACCTGTCCAAGCCTCTGCGCTGAGCTCGTATCCGGCGTCGACCGCCCCGGGTGGCCCGGCCCACTGCGCGGCTCCGATGCGGACGTCCTGACGACGACGGTCGAATCACCGCGCCCCCGACACGGCCCGTGCGGCCGAGCCGGTGAAACGGGTCGGCAGGTCGTCGCCGGGGCTGCGGGGGCTGAAGCGCGTGGTGACCCGATCGGGCGCGGCGCCGACCACCGCGTCGGGCGCGGCACGGCGCAGGCGCGTGGCGGCCACGTGCACGGGCGTGGCGCGGCTCGCCGGGGCAGCGCCCGGGCCGGCCGATACGGAGTCGAACAGGGCGCGCAGTTGCGCCTTGGCATCCGCGTCCGGAGCCACGAGGGAGCGGGCGCGAGCCGGAACCGCCGCCGGCTTGTCGAGGGCGCGGATCTCGGCCGCCGGCGCGAGGTTGGCCATCCCGCGCTCCAGCGCCGCGAACTGCACAGGGCGGGGCGGCGGCAGGGGCATGTTCAGGCTCGCCGCGACGGCGGCCATATCGGCGGGGCGCCGCGGCGGGAGCGGTGCCGTGACGGCGGTCACGGTATCGTCGACGGCGACCGGCTGACTGGCGGTCAGGAGCGCCTTGGCGTCGGCGGGCCTGGTGTCGGAGGGCTTGGTCTCGGCGCCTTTCGCCTGCGCCCGCTCGGCCAGCGAGCCGCGCAGCGCGTCGTCGGCCGCGGGCGCCGCGTAGGCGAGGGCCGCGCGCGCGCCCGCCGGATCCTGCGGATCGGCGCTCGCCACGGCGACGACGGGCGCGCGGCGCGACTTCCGCGCCGTCTCCACCGGGGCCGGCACCGGCGCGGGTTCCGGTGCGGACCGGCCGCCGCCGAACAGGCTGGCCAGGAAGCCGAACAGGCCGGGCCCGTCCTCCTCCTCGCCGCTGGCCATCTGCGTCGTGAGGCCCGCCACGGTACCGCCGCGGGCCAGGATCTCGGCCTTGGCCTCCTCGTAGCGAGGGAAGGGGCGGTTGTCGCTCGGGAGCAGGACGGTCTTGCCGTCCGGGAACAGGCGGGCGAGCTGGTCGTGGGTCATGCGCGGCCACATCCGCACCGAACCCACGTCGAGGTGCACGAAGGGCGTTCCGGCATGGGGGTACCAGCCGACGCCGCCCCGCTGCATCCGGAGGCCGACCTCCCGGATCCGGTCGATCGACACGTCCGGCAGGAAGAAGTCCATCGCCTTGCCGAGCATGTGCTGGCTGTACTCGGCCACCATCCTGGAGCGGCGGCGCAGCATCGCGTTGGTGCCCGGGGAGCGGTAGGCCGACACGACGTGGATCGGCTGCGTCGCGCCGACCTGGCGATAAGCCTCCCAGACCGTATCGAACAGCCGCGGGTCCATCTTGGTCGGCTCGTTGACCCGCCAGTCGCGCAGAAGCCAGTTCAGCTGCTCGAGGGCCGCGCGGTCGTAGCGCCCATCGCGCTTGAACGTGATGGTCGCGCTCTCCTGCGTGTGGGTGTGGTAGATCGACAGGGAGCGGGTGTCGCCGTTGGCGACCGCGTCTTCGGTCTCGGCCGTCCCGGCGATCAGTCCGAGCGCGAGGCCGGACAGGGCAAGGGTGACGTGGCGAAGGGCGCGCGGGAGACTGGGCACGACGGTCCTGATCCTCTCCCGACAGCCTGACCCGACGCCTGTTGAACCGGGTTCGCGACCGAAACGGCTAAGGCTCGACCGTGGCGAAATCGTGCCCGGCTGTGCGGCCGCGCACCTGAAAGTTGCTGGTGGCGCGGGTGGGCTACCACCACCCGCGCGGCGCCGCCTGCTGCGGCGCGGGCGTCCAGAGGCCGGGCTCGCCGTATTCCGGCGCGCTGTCGGCACGTGCGGCGCGACGCTGGGCGCGGCGCGGCGTCTCCGCCTCCTCGTAGCGCCCGCCCGGCCACGCGTCGGCATCCGCGACCGGCCGCTCGGGCGCGCGGCGATGGACGGTCCGGGGCGCGGGCGGCTTCGGGGCGCGCTCAGCCTTGCGCCGCGGCGGCTCGTCCGGGAGCCGCGCGATCGCCGGCCCGCCGCCGCCGGGCAGCCCGAGGGCCGCGCGCATCGGCGCGTCGTAGCCGTAGAGATCCGGCAGGGTGCGGTAGGCGCCGCCGTCGTCCACGAAGGCGGTGAAGTAGGCGAGGTGGACCGGCAGCTTCTCCGGCAGCCGGATGGTGCGCTCGCCCTTGCCGATCAGCTTCTTCAGCCGATCCGCGGACCAGTTCGGCAGCACCGCGTCGGCGAGGCGGAACGGGTCGTCGACGCGGACGCAGCCGTGGCTAAAATCGCGCTTCGCGGCTGAGAACAGCGAGCGGTTCGGCGTGTCGTGCAGGTAGACCGCGTGCTGGTTCGGGAACATGAACTTGATGAAGCCGAGCGCGTTGCGCTCCCCCGGGGGCTGGCGCAGCGAGATGTGCCCGCCGCGACGGACGACCTCGTAGCCGCCCCAGGTCTTGCCGCCGTAGCCGGCGAGCTTCGGCGCCATCGTCTTCAGGATCGACGGCGGGACGTACCAGGACGGGTTTACGACCGCGTACTCCATCATCCCGGAGAACAGCGGCGTGCGCGATTCCGGCTTGCCGACGATGACCCGCGCCTCGTCGCGCATCACACCGCCCCGGTAGGCGCGCAGGCGATATTCCGGCACGTTGACGAGGATGTAATCCGGCCCCAGATCGCCCGGGAGCCAGCGCCACCGCTCCATGTTGACGATGAGTTCGGCCTCTCCGCCCGTCGGGCGCGCGGCGCGGCCCGCATCGGCGAGGGCGAGCACCGTCTGGACGTTCAGGACGCCGTTCCCCGGCAGGCCGCGGCCGCGCTGGAACTTGGCCACCGCGTCGGCGACCACGGAATCGTACTCCTCCGGCTCGCCGGGCCCCTTGTCCAGGGTCGCGGCCGGACGGCTCTCGAGGTTGAAATGTGCCCGCAGCAGCGGGACGCGAGCATCGCGCATGCCGACGCGCAGGGCCGGCCCGGCCGGGAGGCGCAGCGGCTTCACCGCGGTCGGCGCAGGCCCCCGCAGGCTGGCGAGCCGCGCCTTCAGCGCGAGATAGCCCGGAGTCGCCGGGTTGTAGGCCTGCAGTGCCTCGCCGGCTTTCGCGCCGGCCTCGTCGAGCTTCGCCAGGACGTCGTTGCCGGCCGGCAGATCGAGGTGCGGGGTGATCAGCCGCGAGATCGAGGCCAGGTTGATCCGGCCGCCGCGGGCGTCCCGGGCATAGAGAACCGCCGCCGCGGACAGGCGCAGATCGGCGTCGGCGACCGCCTTCTCGTCCGGTTTGTCGGCGAGCGCCGGGACCGTGTAGGCGCGGGGGTCGAGCCCGTCCTCGGCGGCGGCCGCCAGCCGCGCCGACACCGCCTTCGCGGCGTCGGTCCAGGCCCCGCCGGAGATCCAGAGCGGCTTGAAGCTGCGGGCCTCGTAGAAGCTCCGGATCGCGTCGCGGTCCTTGCCGGCGAGGCGGAGCAGCAGGGGCGCGGCATCCGCGAACCGGGCGAAGATTGCGGCGCCGAGCGGGTCCGTCGGGGCGACCGGGGCCGCCGCGGCGGGAGCCGGGGACGGCTCGGCCGCCGGCGCCTCAGGCTTGTAGTCGGGAAGGGCGGTCGCGGCGGGCGCCGACGGGTCCGCCGGCGCGGGCGCCGCCGGCCCCGGCGCGGCAGCGGGCGGGGTCGCGGGGACATCGGTGGCCGGCTGGTCCAGCGCGGCCGTCGCGGCGCGGAGGGAGCCGGCCGGTGCCAGCGTGCCGCCGAGAAGGGCGGCCAGCGCGATGAGGCTGGAGCGCGGGACGCGCATCGTGATCTCCCGGGGCGCGGCGGCAGGACCGCACGCTCAGATTGTGATTATCCGCGCAAGCGTGGCTTTGAGCAACCGCAGTTATCGCGAATAGAGGCTCGGTCCTGCAGATGAATGTGTCATTTCTAATGCTGCTCAGCTTACGATCCGCTCAATCATCTGCCGGCGCGATGCAGCAGGGCCGAGAATTTCAGCGACCGTGGCCGAAACGAATGCGCGCGGTGCGCTAGCGCACGCCGCGCTCGATCAGGCCGCGTCCTCGGTTTTATCGTCCTCCTCCAGCCCCAGATCCTTGAGCTTGCGGTAGAGGGTGGAGCGTCCGATGCCGAGGCGGCGCGAGACCTCGGACATCCGCTGCCGGTAGAATTGGAGCGCGAAGCGGATAATCTCCGCCTCCAGGACGTCCATCGGCTTCATCTCGCCGGTCTCCTCGGCGACGAGCGACATGGCGTGCGGGTCGCGGACCTCGACGCGGACGATCTCCCGCACCGGTTCGGGGGCGTAGGCCGGCATCTGCGGCTGGACCGGCGCTGCCGGGATCCGCACGTCGAAGCCCTCGACCTGCGCGGCGATCTGGGGGAATTCGGAGACCGTCAGCTCGTCGCCGTCCGCCAGCACGACGGCGCGGAACAGGGCGTTCTCCAGCTGCCGGACGTTACCCGGCCAGGGATAGCGCGTGAGCAGGGCCATGGCCTCCGGGCTGATCGCCCGCACGCGCTTGCCTTCCTCGGCCGAGAACCGCGCGCAGAACGAGCGGACGAGGTCCGGGATGTCCTCGCGGCGCGCCCGCAGGGGCGGCAGCGTCATCGGGAAGACGTTCAGGCGGTAGTAGAGATCCTCGCGGAACTTGCCCTGCTTCACGAGGTCGAGCAGCGACCGGTTCGTCGCCGAGACGAGCCGGATGTCCACCCGCACCGAGCGCTTGCCGCCGACGGGATCGACCTCGCCCTCCTGGAGGGCCCGGAGCAGCTTCACCTGCGCGTCGAGGGGCAACTCACCGATCTCGTCCAGGAACAGGGTCCCGCCCGAGGCCTCGACGAACTTGCCGGCGTGCTTCTCGGTGGCGCCGGTGAACGCCCCCTTCTCGTGGCCGAACAGGGTGGATTCCACCAGGTTCTCCGGGATCGCCCCGCAATTGACGGTCACGAACGGCTTGCCGCGCCGGTCGCCGGACCCCTGGATCGCCCGGGCCAGGACCTCCTTGCCGACGCCGGACTCGCCCTCGATCAGAACGGGGATGTTCGACTTTGCCGCCCGCTCGGCGAGGCGGATCACCCGCTCCATGTCGGGGCTCTTCGAGGTGAGATCCTTGAAGGTGAGCGCCCCGGAGGCGCGGCGGCGCATGCGGCGCACCTCCTCCTCGAGCGTGTCGACCCGCAGGGCATTCTTGATCGAGACCTGGAGGCGCTCCGCGCCCGCCGGTTTGACCACGAAATCCACGGCGCCGGCCCGCATGGCGCTGACCACTGTGTCGATGGAGCCGTTGGAGGTCTGAACGATGACCGGCGTGGCGAGGCCGCTCTTGCGCATCTCGGCCAGGACACCGAGCCCGTCGAGCCCCGGCATCACGAGGTCGAGGAGCACGACATCCGCACCCTCGGATCGCAGCAGGGTCAGCGCGTCCGCACCGGTCTCGGCGATCCGCGCCTCGAAGCCGAAGCGGCGCACGGCCGCCTCGGCCAGGCGCCGCTGGACCGGATCGTCATCCACGATGAGCACGGTGGCGGACATGGCGGCTCCCTGAACGGCGCGCGAAGGCCGGACACGCGACGCGGGCTCGACCCGATCGCGGCCTTCCGATTCGGCGACTGTTTCGTTTCGAGCCGTAGGGTGACCGACAGTCGTAAAGTGCCGCTTAACGACGTTTGCGCCGCGTCGTCACCGATCGCGCGCCGGTCCGACGGTCCCTCCGCGTTGAACGCGTGGCGGCACGCTCGATATCAGGGTACGGGGCCGGAGCCCTTGGAGAGGATCGCACACCATGATGCCGAGCCACACCGCCTCGCCGGTGACTGTCCGCCTGCCGGAGGGCGTGAGTGCTGCGCGCGCCGCTGCGAAGGCTGCCGACCTCGGCCATCTTCCGGAATGGGACCTCACGGATCTCTATTCCGGCCTCGATGATCCGAACTTCTCCGGCGACATGACCCGCGCCGAGGAGGAGTGCCGCCGCTTCTCCGAGACCTACGCCGGCCGGATCGCGGAGCTTGCCGCGGGCCCGGACGCGTCCGCGCGGCTGGCCGAGGCGGTGCGCGCCTACGAGGGCATCGAGGACTTGCTAGGCAAGCTCATGTCCTTCGCGGGTCTCGTCTATTCCGGCGACACCACCGACGAGGCGCGCGCCAAGTTCTACGGCGACACCCGCGAGCGGCTGACCAGCGCCTCGGCGGATCTCCTCTTCTTCGCCCTGGAGCTGAACCGCGTCGACGATACGGCCATGAACGCCGCGATGGCCGAAGCGCCGCTCGCCCACTACGCCCCGTGGATCGAGGACCTGCGGCGGGAGAAGCCGCACCAGCTCGACGATCGCACCGAGAAGCTGTTCCTCGAGAAGTCGGTCACGTCGAACGCCGCCTGGGACCGGCTGTTCAACGAAACGATCGCCGCGCTGCGCTTCACCGTGCAGGGCGAGGAGATGCCGCTAGAGCCGACGCTCAACAAGCTTCAGGATCCGGACGGCGCGGTCCGCAAAGAGGCGGCCGGCGCGATCAGCGCGGTCCTGCGCGGTCAGTTGCGGGTGTTCACGCTCATCACCAACACGCTGGCGAAGGACAAGGAGATCAGCGACCGCTGGCGCGGGTTCAAGGACGTCGCGGACGCGCGCCACCTGTCGAACCGGGTCGAGCCCGAGGTGGTGGAAGCCCTCGTCGACGCCGTGCGGGCGGCCTATCCCCGCCTGTCCCACCGCTACTACACGCTCAAGGCGAAGTGGTTCGGGCAGGAGGCGCTGCCCTACTGGGACCGCAACGCGCCGCTGCCCCGCGTCGAGCAGCGCACGATCCCGTGGACGGAGGCCCGCGACACGGTGCTGTCCGCCTACGACGCCTTCTCGCCGAAGATGGCGGGGATCGCGCGGCGCTTCTTCGACGAGCGCTGGATCGACGCGCCGACCCGTCCCGGCAAGGCGCCGGGCGCCTTCGCGCATCCGACCGTGCCCTCCGTCCACCCCTATGTGCTGGTCAACTACCAGGGCAAGCCGCGGGACGTGATGACGCTGGCGCACGAGCTGGGCCACGGCGTCCACCAGGTGCTCGCCGGGCCGAACGGCGCCCTCATGGCGCCGACGCCCCTGACGCTGGCCGAGACGGCGAGCGTCTTCGGCGAGATGCTGACCTTCCGTCGGCTCCTCGCCGCGACCACGGACACGACCCAGCGCCGGGCCATGCTCGCCGCCAAGGTCGAGGACATGATCAACACGGTGGTGCGCCAGATCGCCTTCTACTCGTTCGAGCGGAAGGTCCATCTCGCCCGCGCCAAGGGTGAGCTGACCACCGATCAGATCAACGCGCTGTGGCTGTCCGTCCAGGCAGAATCGCTCGGTCCGGCGATCACGCTGGATTCCGGCTACGAGCCGTTCTGGGCCTACATCCCGCACTTCATCCACTCGCCGTTCTACGTCTACGCGTACGCGTTCGGCGACTGCCTGGTGAACTCGCTCTACGGCGTCTACGCCCGGGCGGAGGACGGCTTCGTGGACCGCTACTTCGCGTTGCTCGCGGCCGGCGGCTCGAAGCCATACGGCGAGCTGCTCGCGCCCTTCGGTCTCGACGCCAAGGACCCGGGCTTCTGGCAGATCGGGCTCGGCATGATCGAGAGCATGATCGTCGAGCTCGAGAGCATGGAAGGACAGGCCTGAGCCGAGCGCCGCGGACCCCGTCGGCCCCCGCGGCGCAGGGACCCACGCCCCTGGTTCGCGGCCGGGGGCGGCTTATCTGCGCATCATCGTCAGACAAGCAGATCGAGTGATGGCCGAGACCGACCGCGAAGCCAACCGCTTCTCCGCCCGCGCCGGGCGCTACGCCAGCGTCGGCGCCAACGTCGGCGGCGTCGCCGCCCGGATGGCCGTGGCACGGCTGTTCGGAAAGGAGGGCACCACCAACGCCGCCGCCCTGGCGCAGGCGCTGGGCGGCCTGAAGGGCCCGATCATGAAGGTGGCCCAGCTGCTGGCCACCGTTCCGGACCTGCTCCCGCCCGAATATGCGACCGAGCTGCAGAAGCTTCAGGCGGACGCCCCGCCGATGGGCGCGGCCTTCGTACGGCGCCGGATGCAGTCGGAGCTGGGCGCCGGCTGGCAGGAGCGCTTCGGCAGCTTCGACCTCAAACCCGCGGCGGCGGCCTCGCTGGGCCAAGTCCATCGCGCGACCACCAAGGACGGCGAACGTCTCGCCTGCAAGCTCCAGTACCCGGACATGCAGTCGGCCGTGGAGGCCGACCTGAAGCAGCTGGAGGTCGCGTTCGCGCTGCACCGCCGGATGAACACGTGGCTCGACACGCGCGAGATCGCGAAGGAGATCGGCGCCCGGGTGCGCGAGGAGCTCGACTACGAGCGCGAGGCCAAGCACGCGGCGCTCTACGGGGCCGTGCTGAAGGACATCGCGGCGGTGCGCGTGCCGCGCGTCTTTCCGGAGCTCTCGACGAAGCGTCTGCTCACGCTCGGCTGGCTCGACGGGGACAAGATCCTGGGCTTCGCCGAGGAGCCGGTCGAGGTGCGCAACCGGATCGCCCAGGCGATGTTCAAGGCGTGGTGGCATCCGTTCAGCCGCGCGGCGGTGATCCACGGCGACCCGCATCTGGGCAACTACACCGTGTTCTCGGACGCCGGCGAGGCCGCGGGAATCAACCTGCTGGACTACGGCTGCGTCCGGATCTTCCATCCGCGCTTCGTCGGCGGCGTCGTGGATCTCTACCGCGGCCTGTTGGAGAACGACGATGCCCGCATCGTCCACGCCTACGAGGTCTGGGGATTCAAGGATCTCGACAAGGAGAAGATCGAGATCCTGAACATCTGGGCCCGCTTCATTTACGGGCCGCTGCTCGAAGACCGTACCCGCACCGTCGCCGACGGCGTGAAGCCGGGAGAGTACGGTCGCCGGCAGGCCTTCCAGGTCCATCAGGCCCTGAAGGAGCGCGGGCCCGTGACTGTCCCGCAGGAATTCGTCTTCATGGATCGCGCGGCCGTAGGGCTGGGCGCCGTGTTCCTCCACCTCAGATCTGAGCTCAACTACCACCGGTTGTTCGAGGCCGAGATCGAGCATTTCTCGCTGGACGAACTCACGAAACGCCAGGGCCGGGCACTCACCGAAGCCGGTCTGCCGAAACCGGCCTGATTCGACGCGAAGATCCACCGGGAGAGCGATCAACTTGCGTGCGTCCGATTGCGGCAGGTAAACGCTTGAGCTACATCCGACCGCGACCGCAAGAAGTCGCGTCTTAGGGAAACGAGCGCACGATGGCCGAGAGTGACACGGTGGCCGGGCACACCTACAGCCCGGCGATGGACGCGACGACGCACGAGCAGACCTATCGCGGATTTGTCCGGTTCGTCGAAATCGCCACTGGCGTCGTCATCTGCTGGGTGCTGGCCCTCGCCATCGGCGGGATCCGCGAGGCGTGGCTGCTGGCCATCGTCGGCGTGATCGCCTCCGGAGCCGCGGGCGCGGTGGGCGCCCTCGCGCCGGCCGTGGGGTGGAAGGCCCCGCTGGTCGTCGGCATTCTCCTGGTCCTCTACCTGTTCTTCGCCTGAGAGGGCCGTGGGCGGCGGCATCGAGCGTCGCCGCGGATGACGAACCCGCTCGCGTTCGCCGAGCGGGACGCTGACACATTGTTGGCAATTAAATTGGGCGCAAGTTACATTCCGGCCGCATCCATCGCGGTATCGTAGATCCGCCTCTCGAAAAGCTGCGCCGGTTCGCGCATTCGAAAGGCCGAGCTTTTCCAGGGGAACCCTCGCATGCGCATTGCTGTGCTGTCCGAGACGGACTCCGCGGAGCCGCGCGTCGCCGCGGTTCCTGAGACCGTCAAGAAGTTCAAGACTCTCGGTGCCGACGTCGTGGTGCAGTCCGGGGCCGGTCAGAAGGCCGGAATCTTGGACTCCGAGTACGAGGCCGCCGGCGCCAGCATCGCCGGGAGCGCCGCCGATGCTTCCGGGGATGCCGACCTCGTGCTCAAGGTCCGGCGCCCGAGCGCCGAGGAGCTGCCGCAGCTGAAGCGCGGCGCCACCGTGATCGCGATCATGGACCCCTACGGCAACGAGGACGCCCTCAAGGCGATGGCCGAGGCCGGGATCGACGGCTTCGCCATGGAGCTGATGCCCCGCATCACCCGCGCGCAGGTGATGGACGTCCTGTCCTCGCAGGCCAATCTCGCCGGCTACCGCGCGGTCGTCGACGGCGCCGCCGAGTACGGGCGGGCCATGCCGATGATGATGACCGCCGCCGGCACCGTGCCGGCCGCCCGCGTCTTCGTCATGGGCGTCGGCGTGGCCGGCCTCCAGGCCATCGCGACAGCCCGCCGGCTCGGCGCGGTCGTCACCGCCACCGACGTCCGACCCGCCACCAAGGAGCAGGTCGAATCGCTCGGCGCCAAATTCGTCGCCGTCGAGGACGACGAATTCAAGCAGGCGGAAACGGCCGGCGGTTACGCCAAGGAGATGTCGGCCGAGTACCAGAAGAAGCAGGCGGAGCTGGTCAAGGGCCACATCGCCAAGCAGGACATCGTCATCACCACCGCGCTGATCCCGGGCCGGCCGGCGCCGAAGCTCGTCTCCGAGGAGATGGTGGCGTCGATGAAGCCGGGTTCGGTCCTCGTCGATCTCGCGGTGGAGCGCGGCGGCAACGTCGCCGGCGCCAAGGCCGGCGAGGTCGTCACGAACGATCGCGGCGTGAAGATCGTCGGCCACGTCAACGTGCCGGGGCGGCTCGCCGCCACCTCGTCGAGCCTCTACGCGCGCAACCTCTACGCCTTCGTCGAGACCCTGATCGACAAGGAATCGAAGGCGCTGGCCATCAACTGGGACGACGAGCTGGTGAAGGCCACGAACCTCACCCGCGACGGCTCGGTCGTCCACGCATCCTTCCAGCCCAAGACCGATGGCGCAGCCTCGGAAGCCGCCTCCGTGGGGCTGGCCAAGTCGGAGGCCAGCAAGGCGTCCGGTGCGGCCACCCCGCCGGCGGGCGCGCAGTGAAGCCTGGCCGAGAGGAGTAGCAGAATGGCAAACGTCATCGTCCCTCCCGATCAGGCGGCCGATCAGGCCCGCGTGCTGGCCGACGCCGCGCGCGCGGCGGCCGCGGTGGCGCGCAACGCCGCCGACCAGGCGCAGGTCATCGCCGACGGCATGGGCCACGGGCTCAGCGCCGCCACCGGCGGCGCGGTCGATCCGACCGTGTTCCGGCTCGCGATCTTCGTGCTGGCGATCTTCGTCGGCTACTACGTGGTCTGGTCGGTGACCCCGGCCCTGCACACCCCGCTCATGTCGGTGACCAACGCGATCTCGTCGGTGATCATCGTCGGCGCGATCCTGGCGGTCGGCGTTCCGCTGATCGAGAAGGGCACGGGCCTCGCCCGGTTCTTCGGCTTCATCGGCATCGTGCTCGCCAGCGTGAACATCTTCGGCGGCTTCCTCGTCACGCAGCGCATGCTCGGCATGTACAAGAAGAAGGGCTGAGCCGGTGTCAGAGAACGTCTCCTCCCTTCTCTATATCGTCGCCGGCGTCCTGTTCATCATGGCGCTGCGGGGGCTCTCGCACCCCACGACCTCCCGGCAGGGCAACCTGTACGGCATGGTCGGCATGGGGCTCGCCATCCTGACCACGCTGGTCGGCCACCCGCCGGCGGGTGCCGGCGCCTGGATCCTCGTCCTGCTGGGCTTAGGGCTCGGCGGCGGCGCCGGCGCGGTGATCGCCAAGCGCGTGCCGATGACCGCGATGCCGCAGCTCGTGGCAGCTTTCCACTCGCTGGTCGGCCTCGCGGCCGTCTTCGTGGCCGCGGGCGCCCTCTACGCACCGCAGGCATTCGGCATCATCGAGAACGGGCACTTCCACAAGCAGTCGCTGTTCGAGATGGGTCTCGGCGTGGCCATCGGCGCCATCACCTTCACCGGCTCGGTGATCGCCTTCGCCAAGCTCGACGGGCGCATGTCCGGCAAGCCGATCATGCTGCCTCAGCGCCACCTCATCAACGCGCTGCTGGCCGCCGGCCTCGTGCTGCTGATCGCCCTGTTCATCGGCACCGAGTCGAAGGCGATCTTCTGGCTGATCGTCATCGCCTCGCTGGTGCTCGGCGGCCTGATCATCATCCCGATCGGGGGCGCCGACATGCCGGTGGTCGTGTCGATGCTCAACTCGTACTCGGGCTGGGCGGCGGCCGGCATCGGCTTCACCCTGGGCAACCTCGCGCTGATCATCACCGGCTCGCTGGTCGGGTCCTCGGGCGCGATCCTGTCCTACATCATGTGCCACGCGATGAACCGGTCGTTCATCTCGGTGATCCTCGGCGGCTTCGGTGGCGACACCGCCGCGGCCGGCACCGGTCAGGTCGAGACCCGGCCCGTGAAGCAGGGTTCGGCCGACGACGCGGCCTACATCATGAAGAACGCCGAGCGGGTCATCATCGTCCCGGGCTACGGCATGGCGGTCGCCCAGGCGCAGCACTCCCTGCGCGAGATGGCCGACATGCTGAAGAAGGAGGGCGTCGACGTGAAGTACGCCATCCACCCGGTGGCGGGCCGCATGCCGGGCCACATGAACGTGCTGCTCGCCGAGGCCAACGTGCCCTACGACGAGGTCTTCGAACTGGAGGACATCAACGGTGAGTTCCCGCAGGCGGACGTCGCCTTCGTGATCGGCGCCAACGACGTCACCAACCCGGCCGCCAAGACCGACAAGGCCTCGCCGATCTACGGCATGCCGATCCTCGACGTGGAGAAGGCCAAGACCGTGCTGTTCATCAAGCGCGGCATGGGCTCCGGCTACGCGGGTGTCGAGAACGAGGTGTTCTTCCGCGACAACACCATGATGCTGTTCGGCGACGCCAAGAAGGTCGTGGACAGCGTGCTGAAGTCGCTCTGAGACCCAGGTCTCCGGCAGCGTCGAGGGGCGGGCAGCGATGCCCGCCCTTTCTCGTTATGGCGATCGGGTTCCCCGTCGCTGTTGCGGCCGGGCGCAAGATTCCCCGCGCCGGCCGGTGTAGGGTGGCGCCCGTGTCGTCCGCTCCGCTCCTCGCCGAATTGCCGCCCTTCCTGGGTGTGGCCGCCTCCGTGACCGGCCGGCGCTGGCAGGAGCGCTGCGGCGGCGCGGCCGTCCAGAATCACATCGCCAAGATGGTCCAGGCCCACGGCCTGCCGGAACTGCTGGCCCGGGTGCTCGCGGGACGCGGGATCGTACCGGAGGCGGCGCCCCGCCACCTCGCCCCGCGCCTGCGGGACCTGATGCCGGATCCGGACACGCTGCTCGACATGGAGGCGGCCGTCCGCCGACTCGTTCGGGCGGTGAAGCGCGGGGAGACCGTGGCGGTTTTCGGCGATTACGACGTCGACGGCGCCGCGAGCGCGGCCCTGCTCGCCGGATACCTCCGCGAGCTGGGTTTGCGCGCGCCGATCCACATTCCCGACCGGATCACCGAGGGCTACGGACCCAACATCGCGGCGATCACCGCGCTCGCGGCCGAGGGCGCGACGCTCCTCGTCTGCGTCGATTGCGGGACGAGCGGCCACGCGCCCCTGGAGGAGGCCGAGAAATCCGGCCTGGACGTCATCGTCCTCGACCACCACGCGGCCTCCGAGGTGCTCCCGCCGGCTCGCGCTGTGGTCAACCCGAATCGCCTCGACGACCTCTCGGGCCTCGGCCATCTCTGCGCCGCCGGCATCGTGTTCCTGACCCTGGTCGCGCTGAACCGCGCCCTGCGGCAGGACGGCTTCTTCGGCGGCCATCGTCCCGAACCGCAGCTCACCGACGCCCTCGATCTCGTCGCCCTGGCGACCGTTGCCGACGTTGTGCCCCTCACGGGCCTCAACCGGGCCTTCGTGACCCAGGGCCTCACGGTGATGCGCCATCGCGGCCGCACCGGGCTCGCGGCGCTGCTGGACGCCGCCTCGCTCGGCGAGCCGCCGGAAGCCTGGCACCTCGGCTTCGTCCTCGGGCCGCGCATCAATGCCGGGGGCCGCATCGGCGAATCGGCACTGGGCGCCCGCCTGCTGACCACGGCGGACCCGAGCGAGGCGGCCCGGATCGCCGCCGACCTCGATCGGCTGAACCGCGAGCGCCAGGCGATCGAGGCGCAGGCCGTCCAGGAGGCCGAGGCCGAGATGGACCGGGCGCTGACGCTGGATCCGGCCCGCACCGTGCTGGTGACCGCCAGCGCCGAGTGGCACCCCGGCATCGTCGGCCTCATCGCCTCGCGGTTGAAGGAGCGCTTCAACCGCCCGGCCTTCGCGTTCGCGATCCGCCCGGACGGCACCGCCACGGGCTCTGGGCGCTCGATCCCGGGCGCGGATCTCGGGCTCGCGGTCCGCGCCTGCGTCGAGGCCCGGCTCGCCAGCAAGGGCGGCGGCCACGCCATGGCGGCCGGCGTCACCGTGCGGGCCGACGACATCCCGCGCTTCGAGGCGCACCTGGCGATGCTGCTCGGGGCGAGCGTCGCGGTGGCCCGCGCGGCCGACGCCCTGCTGATCGACGGCGGCCTCAGCGCCGGCGGCGCCACCGCGGAGACGGTCCGGCTGCTGCAGCAGGCCGGCCCGTTCGGCCAGGGCGCGCCCGAGCCGCTCTTCGCGCTGGGCCGGCATCGCCTCGTCGATGCCGGCGTGGTCGGCTCGAACCATGTCAGGGCGCGACTGCGCAGCCGCGACGGTCAGGTGGTCGGGGCGATCTGCTTCCGCGCGGCCGAACGGCCGCTTGGCCTCGCCCTCCTGAACGGGATCGGCCGGGAGATGCACGTGGCCGGGACCCTGTCCTGCGACCGCTGGCGCGGCGCCGAGCGGGCCCAGCTCCGGATCGTCGATCTCGCGCCGTCCGAACCCTGAGACGCCCCGGCGTCAGGTCCCGGCCATCACGAGCGCCCAGAAGCGCTTGTACCGCGTCGTGGGGGCATCGACCCGGGCGATCCCGATCCTGCGGATCTGCGGGAGCAGCATGTTCTTGTTGTGCTCGGGGCTCGCCTTCCAGCGGGCGAGCACCTGTTCCAGGGTCTCGGAGCCGGCGCTGAGATTCTCGGCCGCCCAGGATCTCGCGAGACCGGCCGACGCCATGCGCGAGGTGAAGCTGCCGCCAACATCGTGGCTGAGCTGGCCGCGGCGGGCGTTGTTGCCGGCCTGGAAGGCGGCCGCCTTCACGAGAGCCGGATCGACCACGACCGGGCTCAGGCCGTGCTGGACCCGGTAGGCCGAGATCGCCGCGGCGGCCGCGACCTCGTCGAGCACGGCGGTGTGCGTCGCGTTCTCGACAGGGGACTCGGGAAGGACCGAGAGACCGCCGCACCCGGTGAGGGCCAGCAGGAGGGCGGCGGCGATGGCGCGACTGAGTTTGGGCACGGTCCGGACGGCGTTGCGTGAGACGGGATCGCTTCCCTCCGGCGCGGTTGCGGCGAAAGCGCGGCGCACGGCGCGCCGGCAGGATCCCGCCGACCGGCGTGGCGCCAGAGCCACGCCCGGCCGCGGGTCAGGCCGCGAATTCAAGCTGCGGATTCAGGCCGCCAGGGCGCTGCCTTTGAGCATGGAGGGCGCGAAGGCCCGCAGGAGATCCGGATCCAGATGCCCGGCGCTGTCCGTCATGATCGACAGCGCCTCGGCGGGCGAGGCGGGCTGCCGATAGGTCCGCCGCTCGGTCAGCGCGGAGAACACGTCGCAGATCGTCACGATCCGCACGAGGTCGGAGATCGCGGGGCCGGACAGCCGATCGGGATATCCTTTCCCGTCCAGACGCTCGTGGTGGTGGCGGACCACGTCGATCACCGCGTCCTCGAAATCGCCGTGCGCCCGGAGCAGATCGGCGCCGATGTCGGGATGTCGCTGCATCAGCCGCAATTCCTCGGCGTTGAGCGGCCCCGGCTTGTTGAGGATCTCCACGGGGATGCGCGCCTTGCCGATGTCGTGCAGGAGCGCCGACCGCACCAGCAGTGCGAGATCGGTCTGACCGAGCCCGATCTGCGAGCCGAACGTGGCGGCATGGCCCGCGACGCCGAGGGTGTGCTGATAGACGCCGATCTCGTGGCGCCAGACCTCGGCAAGCCACTCGGAGATCCCGACCTCGGAGATGGCCGCCAGAACGAGCTCGGTCCCGCGATCCGCGTCGGCGCGCTGCAGCCGGGCCCCGAGGGCGGCGCTGTCGAAGATCTCGGCGACGACGGCGGTCGCGCCCGAGACGCGCTCCAGGAGCCGGCGCTGCCGCAGCTCTGCGGACCGCGTCGCCTCCTCGATCATGGCGAAGACGTTCGCCAGAACGAGTTGCCGGGGCGAGGCGGCCGGCAGCTGACGCAGATAGCGGGTAGCCGGCATGGGTTCGCCGCGCACGAGGACGAGGCGCGGAACCGGCGGTCCGTGGTGGGGGAGGGTCGACTGCACTCTGGCGGTCTGGGCCGGCGGCAGGTCGAGGATGACGAGGTGCGGGCGGCCTGACGGTAGCGGCGCGCCGGGCGGGATCGACCAGCAGTTCATCACGAGCGCGATGGCACGCTCGAGGGCCGATCGTTCGGACGGGCGGTCCGATACGAGGAGGACGAAGGGGCCGTCCGAGAAAACCGAGGCTGCGCCGAGGGCCAACGCGGTAGCTCCTCGCCCGCACGGTCAACGATCGGTTCACCCTACGCGTAAAATTTGAGGAAAGCGTTACCCCTACGCACTCTCTGGTATCGCGGATCCAGCTCTGACTTCAGGCGAGCTTGGCGTTCGCGACGTCGGCGGTCGGCTCGACAGTGTTCCGGGCACGGTCGGCGGAGAGGAAGTCCGCGAACTTGACGGTGAGCAGCGCCTGGCAGGCGGCGAAGGCGACAAAGATGGCGAGGAAGCTGGCGATCATCGGATTCTCCGGCGCGGTCTGGAACCGCCTCATGTTGCGACGCAATGCGTGCCATGCTGCTGCGCAACTTGGTATGCCAGATTACGAATACCGATTATGTCGAACATGCATGGGGCGCGCAGATCGAGCCCACAAAGTTCGGATTGTTGCCCAGTCATGCATAAAAATGCACAACCGATCAGCTTTGAAAGGTTGTGGCCTCGCCGAACATGTTCTGCAGTGCATCAACGCTTGCGCGCGATTTATATTCAGGCGCGTGCTGAGCTTGTGTGATAGCCGGCGCGGCAAACGAGGGTTCCCCCCGAGCGCCGCTCGCGCCCTTGGCCCATCATCATGCCGCACAGGCACGAGGTGTCGTCCGGGCCGGGCGATCCGTCAGGCGAGGACTGAACGGTCGCTCAATCCAGATAATCGCCGTAGGTGTCGACGTGCTGCGCGAGACCCAGACCGTGCTCGCGAACGAGTCTCTCGGCCAGATCGGCATCACGGGCTTCGAGCGCCGAGATGATGGCGACGTGCTCCCGGATGGAGCGCTCCGCCCGATCGCCCTGCCGGAGCGCGGTGCTGCGGATGCCGCGCACGTGCATGAGCAAATTGCTGGTCAGATCGGCGATCGCCTCGCAGTGACCCAGCGCGATGATCCGCTGATGGAATCGGATGTTCGCGTCCGAATACTCGTCCATGTGTTCGGACGGCTGGCCCTCGAAGAACTCGGGGAAGGATTCGCGCAGCGAGCGGAGCTGGCCGTCGGTGGCGCGCGCGCAGGCGAGGCGTGCCGCCATGCTCTCCAGCGCCGTCCAGGCGTGGATCATGCTGACGATCTCGCGCTTGTTCTTCTTGATCACGAAGACGCCGCGCCGGGCCTCGGAGCGGACGAAGCCTTCCTGCTCCAGAACCGTCAGGGCCTCCCGCACCGGGGTGCGGCTGACACCGAGATCCTGCGACAGCTTGCGCTCGTCGAGCCGCACCTCGTCCGGACGCCCGTAGATGTCCATGTTGGTGATGGCCGTCTTGAGCGCCTCGTAGGCCAATGTCCGGAGACTGGAGCTGGCGACGATGGGCTTCACGCTCAGCGGTTCGGAATTCGACATCCCTCGTCCAGTCAGCTCACACGCATGATGTCTCGCACGCATTCTCTGTCGTGCGCTCTCAAACGACCTAACCCAAACCTTTGCGAGATCCTAGTCGATCGCGGAGCGGTCCCACAGACCTGTGACCATTGCCGGCGCTCGGCACCTGAAAAATTGGCCGCGGCGCGACCATCACCCGTCGCCTAGCGCGACACGTTCGGGAAGGCGATTTAATCCCCGGTCGCGAACCTGTGTTTTTTTGCAGGTTTGATTGACACCCCGGGATTAAATCAGCACCATCTTGCTGGCATACCGTCGACCATCGGACATCAAGGCCGACTCGGCGTCGGATGCTGCTGTACTGCAGAAATTATTTGTCTGCGGGCCAAGAATTTTTCGAAGAATTCAGATCACGTTGTTCTGACAAGCTGCGCCGTGGCAGGGCATAAGCCCGGTTCGAGCGCGAACGCCGACAAGAATACTGCCAAGAGGGAACGGTATGTCCGAGATCGTCAAACCGGTTGGGCGCGGCCGCTGGCTGCAACTGGCCTTCGGCGTCGTCTGCATGTGCATGATTGCCAATATGCAGTACGGCTGGACCTTCTTCGTGAGCCCGATGCAGGAGCGGCACGGCTGGGATCGCGCGGCGATCCAGGTGGCGTTCACGCTGTTCGTCGTCACCGAGACGTGGCTGGTCCCGATCGAGGGCTGGTTCGTGGACAAGTACGGTCCGCGCATCGTCACGCTGTTCGGCGGCCTGCTCTGCGCCGTCGCGTGGGTGATCAATTCCTACGCGGACTCGCTCACCGTGCTCTACATCGCGGCCGCGATCGGCGGCACCGGTGCAGGCGCGGTTTACGGTACCTGCGTGGGCAACTCGCTGAAGTGGTTCCCCGACCGCCGCGGCCTGGCCGCCGGCATCACCGCCATGGGCTTCGGCGCGGGTTCGGCACTCACGGTCGTGCCGATCCAGGCGATGATCAAGTCCCAGGGCTACGAGGCGGCCTTCTTCTACTTCGGGATCGGGCAGGGCGTGATCGTCATGCTGATCGCCCTGTTCCTGCGCGCGCCGGCCAAGGGCCAGGTTCCGGAAGTCGCCCGGGTCAGCCAGTCGAAGCGGGACTACAAGCCCTCCGAGATGGTCCGCACCCCGATCTTCTGGGTCATGTACGCGATGTTCGTCATGATGGCCGCCGGCGGCCTGATGGCCACCGCGCAGCTCGGCCCGATCGCCAAGGACTTCAAGATCGCCGACGTCCCGGTCTCGCTCCTGGGGATCACGCTGCCGGCGCTGACCTTCGCGGCCACGCTCGACCGGGTTCTCAACGGCGTGACGCGCCCGTTCTTCGGCTGGGTCTCCGACCATATCGGCCGCGAGAACACGATGTTCCTGTCCTTCGCGATCGAGGGCCTGGGCATCTACGCGCTGAGCCAGTTCGGCCAGAATCCGATCGCCTTCGTGCTGCTGACCGGTCTCGTGTTCTTCGCGTGGGGCGAGATCTACTCGCTGTTCCCGGCGACCTGCGGCGACACGTTCGGCTCGAAGTACGCGGCGACCAATGCCGGGCTGCTCTACACGGCCAAGGGCACCGCGGCGCTGATCGTTCCCTACACCAGCGTGCTCACGACCATGACCGGAAGCTGGCACACGGTGTTCCTCGCGGCCGCGGCCCTCAACATCCTCGCGGCCCTGCTGGCGCTGTTCGTCCTCAAGCCGATGCGCGCCGCCTACACCAAGAAGCCCGAGGCGGGCCTCGCGCCGGTGCTGGCGCAGTAGCAGGCCCCGATCGCTCGCCGCCGCGGCGCCGAACCGAAGCGAATAAGCCCGGCGCCGTCTTTACGGCGCCGGGCTTCCTGCATACCGGGAACCGGGCCTTCCGGAGATCGAGCATGGACAGGGACGAGCGGATCGCGCGCGAGGGCGTCGTGGCGGCGGCGCGGGCACTCGACGCACAGGGGCTGAACCGCGGCACGTCGGGCAATGTCTCGGTGCGCTTCCGCGACGGGCTCCTGATCACCCCGTCGGGCGTGCCCATCGAACGGATCGGACCGGACGACGTGGTCCGGATGGGTCTCGACGGCACCCACGCGCCGGATCGGAAGCCGTCATCGGAATGGCGCTTCCACCGGGACATCCTCGCGTCCCGTCCGGAATTCCACGCGGTGGTCCACGCGCATCCGGTCTACTGCACCGCCTTCGCGATGTGCGGAGAGGCCATCCCGGCGGTTCACTACATGATCGCGACCTTCGGCGGCCCGACGGTACGCTGCGCGCCCTACGCGCCCTACGGCACCGCGGAACTCTCGGACCTCGCCCTCGCGGCGCTCGTCGACCGCAACGTCTGCCTCCTGGCCAATCACGGCATGATCGCGGCCGGGGCGAGCCTGGAGAAGGCCCTGTGGCTCGCCGTCGAGCTGGAGACGCTCTGCCAGCAATACGCCGTCGCGCGGCAGATCGGGACGCCGATCATCCTGTCCGACGACGAGATCGGCACGACGGTCGAGCGCTTCCGCGGCTACGGTCTGAATGCGGCGCGGCCGACCGCGCCGGAGACGACCTGACGCGCGGGTGACCTAGCGCCCGAGAAACTGACCGACCGCCAGCCCGGCCTCCCGGGCGTACTCGGCGGCCGCGACCTTCTTGCCGCCCTCCGCCTTGACCTTGCGGATCTCGAGGCGCCCGCCCTGCGCGCAGACGCTGAAGCCCTCGTCGTCGACGGCGATCACCTCGCCGGGCTTGCCGACGACGTCGGCGAGCTTGCGGATCCGATGCAGGCTGCTGTCGAAGATCTGGAGCTTCTTGCCGTCGTGCGTGGTCCAGGCACCGGGTGCCGGGTTCGCCGCGCGGATCAGGTTGTAGATCTGCTCGGCGTGGGCCGACCAGTGGATCTCCGCCTCGGCGCCGCGGAACCAACCCTCGTAGCTCGCGGCGTCCTCGTCCTGATCGATCTCGACATGCTGGCCGGCCACGACGAGGTCGGCCGCCTCGAGCATGGCCTCGACGCCCATCGGGAACAGGTTGTCGAAGTAGACGTCGCCCAGGGTCGCGTCGGCGCCGATCGGGCAGGATTTCTGCAGGATCACCGGCCCCTCGTCGAGACCGTCGGTCGGCCGGAAGATCGTCAGGCCGGTCTGCAACTCGCCCCGGGCGATCGGCCAGTTGATCGAGGAGGGGCCCCGGTAACGCGGCAGCAGGCTCGGATGATACTGGATGGTGCCGTGCTTCGGGATGTTGACGAAGCTCTGCGGCGCGAACTGGAGCACGTAGGCCATGACGCCGATATCGGCGTTCAGGCCGCGCATGGCGTCCTCGGCCTCAGGGCTCTTCAGGCTGGGGAACTGGAAAACCGTCAGCCCCTTCTCGACGGCCGCCGTCTTGAGGACGTCCGGCTTGGCGCCGGGCTTCTCAGGCGCGCAGAACACCGCCGCAACCTCATCGCCTCGTTTGAGGAACGCCTCCAGGACCGCTTTTCCGAAATCCTGTTGACCGATGAAGGCGATGCGCATGCAGGCTCCTGGGTGTCATCCGGACCCTGAGCGGGGCCGGGGAGAAACAAACCGAACGCGGGCTCGGCGGCGCGACCGTGCCCCGGCTGTCGAACGGCGTCACCCGGAATCCGGGGCCGCGCTTCACGCACGCCCCCGGATTGTAACATCGGCGATCCGGGATCTCGCCCCCGGATCGCCGGAGACCGATCACTCCGCCGCGATCTTCTGGACCGCGCCGATCGCGCCGGACTCGGCGATCTCGCCAACCTCGGCCTCGGAGTAGCCGAGCACGGAGCGCAGGATCTCATCGGTGTGCTCACCGAGGAGCGGCGAGCGGGTGACCTCGCTCGGGCTCGCCGACAGCTTGATGGGGTTGCCGACCGTCAGGTACTTGCCGCGGGTCGGGTGATCGACCTCCACGATGGTGCCGGTCTTCCGCAGGGACTCGTCCTCGGCGATCTCCTTCATCGACAGGATCGGGCCGCAGGGGATGTCGTATTTGTTCAGGGTGTCCATCACCTCGAACTTCGACACCTTCATCGTCCAGGCCTCGATCCGCGTGAAGATCTCGTTGAGATGCGGCAGGCGGGCCTTCGGGGTCGCGTAGTTCGGATCGGTCTTCCAATCCGGCTCACCGATGATGTCGCAGATCGGCTCCCAGACGGCGGCCTGGGTGATGACGTAGATGTAGGAGTTCGGGTCCTGCTCCCAGCCCTTGCAGCGCAGGATCCGGCCCGGCTGGCCGCCACCGGAATCGTTGCCCGCACGCGGGGTCGCCTCGCCGAACGGGATGCCCTCGCCGAACTGGCTGTACTCCCTGAGAGGCCCGTGCGCGAGACGCTGCTGGTCGCGCAGCTTGACCCGGCAGAGGTTGAGCACGCCGTCCTGCATGGCACAGTCGACCTTCTGGCCGAGGCCGCTCTGGGTCCGGTGATAGAGCGCCGTGACGATGCCGAGGGCGAGGTGCAGGCCGGTGCCGGAATCGCCGATCTGCGCGCCCGTCACCATCGGGATTCCGTCGCGGAAGCCCGTCGTCGACGCGGAGCCGCCGGCGCACTGCGCGACGTTCTCGTAGACTTTGCAATCCTCGTAGCGGCCCGGACCGAAGCCCTTCACGGAGGCCAGGATCATCCGCGGGTTGACCTCGTGGATCTTCTCCCAGGTCAGGCCCATGCGGGCGAGGGCGCCGGGCGCGAAATTCTCGACCAGGACGTCGCATTCCTTGATCAGCCGCCAGAGAACCTCCTTGCCCTTCGGGTTCTTCGAGTCGAGCGTGATCGACCGCTTGTTGTGGTTCAGCATCGTGAAATAGAGGCTGTCCACGTCCGGGATGTCCTGAAGCTGCTGACGCGTGGCGTCCCCCGCGCCCGGCCGCTCGACCTTGATGACGTCGGCGCCGAACCAAGCCAGGAGCTGCGTACAGGTCGGGCCGGATTGAACGTGGGTGAAGTCCAGGATGCGGACGCCTTCGAGGGCCTTGGTCATGATCGGTCTCGGAGCTGGAGTCGGTTTGGGGATGTCGGAGGGCGGCTCAGGCCGCGCGGGATATCGGTTCGATGCCTGCACGGGCCCGTGACGCGCGTGCCGCGACTGAGGGGCAGGGGCCTTCCATCCTCGAACGGATCATGTCTGTTCTCCCTCCCACAGCGCGGTCCCGTCGTATCGCGACACCGTCACGCGGACCCGGGGTGACGAGTCCGCCAATTTGTATACCACATGCCATTTGCCGGATGCGAGTGCCTATTGTGGACACCTCCAGCAGCGGCCGATGGCCGACCGTAAGCCGGTGCGGGCTCGCGCTCAACACGCTGCACAGCGTGCATGGGGTCCGGGGCGGCGACCCCTTGGCATTCGCCGACAGGCGGTCCATGATTTCGCCAAAATTGCCCCAGCCGCGGGATGAAAAACGCGCCGCGGCCGTGGGTGAAACGATGCAACGCTGCACGAGGAACGCCCATGCTCGCCAGCACCAGCCTGATCAAGTCGTCCTGGATCGCCGTCGACGTCGCCCACGACCGCGCCGAGCGCGTCCTGGTGGTCGAGACCTACATCGCCGTCAGCCCGCTCGAACCGAATTACGACGCCGCGCAGTACGAGCGGGTGCTCGCCTGCGTTCAGAAGGTGCTCAAGACGCACCCGGAGATCGACCGCGCGTCGATCCTGAGCATGCATCGCGGCTCCGGCTGTACGGCTCTGTTCCGCGACACGCCCGCGAAGCAGCCCGCGGCGGCCTGAGGCGTTCAGGCCTCGCCGCCCTCGGTCGGTCGGGACAGGTCCGGCGGCTCGAGGGCGACGCGGGCCGCGTGGAACCACCAGAGCGGGATGTCGCGATTGGCCTTCGCCAGTTCCGACGCCCATCCCTCCTTGGGCATGACGTCGGCCCGGTCGGCGAACAGGCGCAGCGCCGCCTCCGCGCGTTCCCGTCGGCAACGCTCCTCGATCGCCCGCCGCTCGGCCTCGGCGCGGGCGTCGGTCTGCTCAATGAGGCGCCGGGTCGCGAGATCGTCGGCGTCGAAGGCGAATTGCTGCCAGAACGCCTCGGCTTCCCGCGCGACATCCCGCTCGCGGCGCAGCGTCGCGAGCGCTTCCTCCGCGGTGTGCCGCGCCGTCTCGGCGGCCTCGGCGCGGGCGACGAGGCGGTTGTTCGCCTCCAGCAGCTCCCGCTCGCGCTCGGGCGACATCCGTTGCCGGCGCAGCACCCGCAGCTCCTCCTCGTCGGCATGGCGGGCGGCCATCAGGTCCGCGAGCGGACCGGCCGCCAGGGCGTCGGCGGATCGGCGATAGCGCTCGCGCAGGCCCGGGTGGCGGGCCTCAAGGTCCGTGTCGGTCCAGGCGGCGCGATCCTCCCCGTCCGTCCGCTCGCAATCGTACAGAGCCTGCGCCAGGGCTTCGCGCAGGTCGTCCGGAAATCGTGCCGCGGCGTGTCCGTTCATGAACCTGCATTCGCGTTGAGCGATCGACAGAACCTAGAACGCGCGCGCCCGCTGGGAGAGACCGTCGCTGTGTGACGAACGCGTTTTTTTTCGACGCGGCTCGGCCGCGCGGCGGCGGCGATACGCGCCTGTCCACCGAGGCATTCCGGCCGGGATGCCAGCGTCGCCGTCATCCAGCCTCTGGCGCGCATCCTGTCTGCCGGTCTCGTCTGACGGGAGTCGCGGTGGATCATTGCTGACCCTGCTTGCCTGAGCCTGTGTGGCGCGCACCGGGATGCCGATCGCGATGGCCGATCCGCTCTGGTCCCGGCGCCGGTCTCGGAGCTCGCCGACGCGGCTCGATGTTCGGGAGCTTCATGCGTCTCGGAATCGCGATAGCGCCGACGGATCACCCGGGATACATCGCGAGAAGGCTCCTTCACGCGTCGATCGCAGTCGATGGTCCATACTGGCTACAATCCGGCGCTGGTCGCCCTGTCGATCGGCCTCGCGATCTTCGCGTCCTACACCGCCCTGGACCTGGGCGCGCGGATCCGCGGGCCCGTCGCGGGACCGCGCTGGCCGTGGATCGCCGGCGCCGCCCTCGCCATGGGCGGGGGCATCTGGTCGATGCACTTCATCGGCATGCTGGCCTTCGAGATGGGCCTGCCGGCCGCCTACGATACCGGGCTCACGCTCCTGTCCCTCGCGATCGCCGTCGCGGCGACCGGCGCCGCCTTCCTGTGGGTGGCGCGCGTCGGCGAGGGGACCGGCAGCCTTCTCGTCGCCGGCCCGCTGATGGGCCTGGGCGTCGCAGGCATGCACTACACCGGCATGGCGGCGCTGCGGATCCCCGGCGACCTCGCCTATAGCCCGGCGATCATCGCGCTCTCGGTGGCGATCGCCGTGACCGCGGCGACCGCCGCCCTGTGGCTCTCCTTCCGGCAACACGGCGTCTGGCAGAAGCTCGTCGCGGCCTGCGTGATGGGCCTCGCGGTGGCGGGCATGCACTACACCGGCATGGCGGCGGCGACGATCACCGCCGAGGCGGGCGGCGCCCACGCCGCCCACGCGGTGACCGGCGCCCCGGCCCAGCAGAACCTCGCCCTCTACGTCGCCGGTGCCACGTTCCTCATCCTGTTCCTGGCGATGCTCGCCTCGTCGCTGGACCAGCAGCGCGTGCAGCGCGAGCTCCAGGCGAGCGAGGCGCGGTTCCGGGCCGCCGTGCAAGCCGTGCGCGGCGTGCTCTGGACCAACGATGCGGCGGGCCGGATGCTCGGCGAGCAGCCGGGCTGGAGCGCGATCACCGGTCAGACGCGGGCGGAGTATCAGGGCTACGGCTGGGCCGACGCAGTCCATCCCGACGACATGGAGGCCTCCGTCGAGACGTGGAACGCGACCGTCCGGGCGCGGCGCACCTACGTCCACGAGCACCGGGTCCGGGTGCGCGACGGGACGTGGCGACACTTCGCGATCCGCGCCATCCCGGTCCTCGACGCGCGGGGCGAGATCCGCGAGTGGGTCGGCGTCCACACGGACATCACCGAGCAGCGTCAGGCCGAAGCCGACCTGCGCGAGTCCAACGAGGAGATCCAGCGCTACGCCTACATCGTCAGCCACGACCTGCGCGCGCCGCTGGTCAACGTGATGGGATTCACGAGCGAGCTGGAGGCGACCCGGACCGAGGTCGCCGCGGCCCTCCGGGATCACCCGGCTGCAGAGCGGCTCGACGCCGATTTCGGCGAGGCGCTCGGCTTCATCAAGGCGGCGGTGAACCGGATGGAGGGGCTGATCGCCGCCATCCTGAAGCTCTCGCGAGAGGGCCGGCGACAATTCTCGCCAGAGGCCCTCGACATGACGAGCGTGCTCCGCGGCGTGGCCGACGCCCAGCGGCATCAGGCGGAGGCGGTCGGGGCCACGGTGACGATCGCCCGCGACCTGCCCGAGATCGTCGCCGACCGGCTCGCGATCGAGCAGGTCTTCGGCAACCTGCTGGACAACGCCGTGAAGTACCTCGACCCGAACCGGCCCGGACGGATCACCGTCACGGCCAAGGCCGTGGGCGAACGCGGCGTCTGCTTCTCCGTCGCCGACAACGGCCGGGGGATCGCCGCGCGGGACCATGCCCGCGTCTTCGAACTCTTCCGCCGATCAGGCGCCCAGGACCGCCCGGGCGAGGGGATCGGTCTCGCCCACGTGAAGGCGCTGGTGCGCTCGTTCGGGGGCCGGATCGAGATCCGTTCAGAACTCGGTGTGGGCACAACGTTCGACGTGACCTTGCCGCACGGGACAGCTACAGCGGTCCGGATTGACCCCGAACCGGCGCCCATCGCCGCCTAATGAGCGTGGAGCGGCCCGTGCACCCCGTCAGCATCGTGATGATCGAGGATGACGAGGGCCATGCGCGCCTGATCGAGCGCAACATCCGACGCGCCGGCGTCAACAACGACATCGTGCCGTTCCGCAACGGCACTTCGGCGCTGGACTATCTGCTCGGGCCGGACGGCTCCGGCGAGGCGAGCGCCCGACGGCACCTGCTGATCCTGCTCGACCTCAACCTGCCGGACATGACCGGCCTCGACATCCTCGAGAAGGTGAAGGCGAACCCGCACACGCGTCGGTCCCCGGTGGTGGTCCTGACCACGACGGACGACAGCCGCGAGATCCAGCGCTGCTACGACCTCGGGGCCAACGTCTACATCACCAAGCCGGTGAGCTACGACGGCTTCGCGAACGCGATCCGCCAGCTCGGGCTGTTCTTCTCGGTCATGCAGGTTCCGCAGAACCCATGACCGCTCGGCGTGCCAGCGGGGACGGCACCGCCGCGGCGGCACGCATCCTCTACATCGACGACGATCCCGGCCTCGGCCGCCTGGTCCGGCGCGCCCTCGAGGCGCGCGGCTACGCGGTCGAACTCTGTCCCGACGGCGCGGCGGGGCTGGCGCGGCTCGCCCAGGGCGGGATCGACGCCGTCGCCCTCGACCACCACATGCCGGGACAGACGGGCCTCCACCTGCTGCCCGAGATCCGCGCGCTGCCCGAGGCGCCGCCGGTCATCTACGTGACCGGCTCCGAGGACAGCCGCGTCGCCGTGGCGGCCCTGAAGGCCGGAGCGGTGGACTACGTCTGGAAGGACGTCCAGGGTCAGTTCCGCGAGCTGCTCGGCGAGGCCGTCGCCACCGCCCTCCGGCAGGAGAGCCTGCGGCGCGACAAGGAGCGGGCCGAGGCCGAGATGCGCGAGGCGCGCGACCGCGCCGAGCTGCTGCTGCGCGAGGTCAACCACCGCGTGGCCAACTCCCTGGCCCTCGTCGCCGCCCTGGCGCACATGCAGCGCAACGCCGTCACCGACCCGGCCGCCAAGGCGGCGCTCGACGAGATGCAGGCCCGGATCTCGGCGATCGCCGGCATCCACCGCCGCCTCTACACGTCCGACGACGTCGAATCCGTCGAGCTCGACGCCTACCTGCAGAGCTTGGTCGAGGAGTTGCAGGCCGCCATGCGGGCGAGCGGGCGCGACCACGCGATCCGCCTTCGTGCCGCGCCGGTGCGGCTCTCGACCGACAAGGCCGTGTCGGTCGGCGTGGTCGTGACCGAACTCGTGACCAACGCCTACAAGTACGCCTACCCGGTCGGCACGTCGGGCGAGATCCGCGTCGCGGTCGAGCGGGACGCCGCCGACACCGTGCTGCTCGCCGTCGAGGATGACGGTATCGGCTGGACCGGGGAGGGCGAGGTCCGCGGCACCGGTCTCGGGTCGCGCATCGTGCGCGCCATGGCGTCGAACCTGCGCTCGGCCCTGTCGTATGCCCCCCGAAGCGCCGGGACGCGCGCCGTCCTCGCGTTCCAGGCCTGAGCGTCCGGATCTAGCCGCCGGCTCGCCCGGCGATGCGGTCGAGGGCCTCGAGCATCGGCGCCAGGGCGTCCTCGTCGAGTTGCTGGAAGCCCAGCGCCCGACTCATGAACAGACCGAGGATGGCGAAGTACAGGACCGAGCCCTCGCCCGGGGGAGCGCCCTCGATCCGTCCGAGCTGGTCCAGCTGATCCGCGACGAACGCCTGGAAGTCTTTCTGCGCCTCCGGTGACTCCATCGATGCCAGCAGGAGTGCGCGCGCCGCTTCGTTGTCGTCGCAGTAATGCCCGCGGATATGCGCCACCATCGCCCTGGGAAGCTGCGACGGGCCGGCCGGTATCTCCCGCGCGCAGGCGTCGATCTCGGCGCGCACGTCCGCGAGCTTGCGGGCGACCAGCGCGCCCACCAGGGCGTCCTTCGACGCGTAATGGTGCAGGACGCCGCCTTTGCTCAGACCGGCCTCGGCCGCGACCGCGTCGATGGTCAGCCCGCGGACGCCTCCCTTCAGGAGAACGGCCGCGGCCGCCTCCAGGATGATCTCGGGGCGCGCCGCCAGTCGCTGTCGCTTCGCCTGCATCACGGACCTGCACTAAAAACCGTCTGGACGGTATGTAACGGATGGCGTAGGAACGCGCCACGCAATTCGCACGAGTCGCGCCGACACGGTCGATCGCATGAACCGCATCGCCTTCCTTCCATCCGCATCTGCGCTGCTGATGTTAACCGCGCTCGCGTCGATCGGGTGCGCCCAGGCCGCGCCCGAGACGGCGCTCGACTCCGCCGTGGCGCGCGTGCGGGTCGTGCAGGCGCGTCGCACACCGATGGCGCTCGACGTGGTGGTGACCGGCGACGTCCAGGCCCAGGCGCAGGTCAACGTCTCGTTCCGGACGAACGGGAAGGTCGCCGAGCGGCGCGTCGAGGTCGGCGACCACGTCACGGCCAATCAGGTCCTCGCCGTCCTCGAACCCCTGACGCAGCAGGCGAATCTCGACAACGCCAAGGCCGCCCTGGCTTCGGCCGAGGCGCTGCTGACGCAGGCGAAGATGTCGTACGAGCGCCAGAAGCAGCTCCTGGCCGGCGGCTTCACGACCCGCTCGACCTACGACAACGCCGAGCAGGAACTGCGCACCACGCAGGCGGCGGTCGACTCGGCCAAGGCGGCGCTGGGAACCGCGCAGGAGCAGTTCTCCTATACCGAGCTGCGCGCGGGCGTGTCCGGCGTGGTGACGAGCCGCAGCTTCGAGGTCGGCCAAGTGGTCCAGTCGGGCCAGACCGTGCTGGTCGTCGCGCAGGACGGGCCCCGCGACGCGGTCTTCAACGTCTACGAATCGCTGCTGGCCCAGCCGCCGGCCGGCGACACCGTCGCGGTGGCGCTGCAGTCGGACCCGTCCGTCACCGCGGTCGGGACCGTGCGGGAGATCTCTCCCACCGTGGATGCCGCCAGCGGCACGGTGCGGGTCAAGATCGGCCTTAAGTCGACGCCCGCCGCCATGGGGCTCGGCGCCGTCGTGATCGGCCGCGGGCGCTTCGCGCCGCACGAATCGGTGATCCTGCCCTGGTCGGCGCTCTACCGCTACGACGGGAAGCCCTCGGTGTGGGTCTACGATCCGGACCGGAAGACCGTCTCGGTCCGCGCGGTGGAGATCGATCGCTTCGGCCCCGATATCATCGCGCTGAAGCGCGGCGTCGAGCCGGGCGAGCGCGTGGTCGTCGCCGGCATCCAGTTCCTGCGTCCCGGCCAGACGGTCGCGGCCGCCGAGATCGGAGACCGCCCATGACGGCGCGCGCGCATCTCGTCCTGGGCCTCCTCGCGACGGCACTGGCCGGGTGCAACGGTCACGGCGAGGAGGGGGGCGAGGCCGCGGCGGCCCCGGTCCGTCCGGTGCTGACGCAGGTTGTCGTACCGAGCGACACCGTCACGTTCGGGCCGTTCGCCGGCACGATCGAGCCGCGCTACCAGGCGCAGCTCGGCTTCCAGATCCCTGGGCGCATGGTCGCGCGGGACGTGACGATCGGCGACCTCGTCACCCGCGGCCAGCGCCTCGCGGCCCTCGACACCATCGTGACCCGTTTCGACCTGACCCGCGCCGAGGCCGACCTGGCCGACGCGAAGGCGCAGGCCGAGAACGCAGAGGCCGCGGAGTCGCGGACCCGGCGCCTGATGACCGGCAACGCCGTCTCCCAGGCGACGCTCGACCAGGCTGTCGCCAAGCGCGAGACCGCCCGGGCCCGGGTGGATCAGGCGATGGCGAGCCTCCAGAAGGCCCGCGACCAGATGGGCTACACTGAGCTGAAGGCCGAGTTCGACGGTGTCGTGACCCAGCGCCTCGCCGAGGTCGGCCAAGTGCTCAGCGCCGGCCAGGGCGTCGTGACCGTGGCGCGGCCCGACGTCCGCGAGGCGGTGGTCGACATTCCCGAGGCCCATGTCGGGGCTCTGCCGTCGGACGGCGTGTTCACCGTCGCGCTCCAGAGCGCGCCGGAGCTGACGGCGCGCGGGCGCGTCCGCGAGATCGCGCCCCTCGCCGAGTCGGGGACGCGGTCCAAGCGCATCCGGATCACCCTGGACGATCCCGGCCCGGCCTTCCGGCTCGGCGCGACCATCAACGTGTCGCTCATGCGCAAGGTCGCGCCCACCGTCCTTCTGCCCGCCTCGGCGCTGCTTGAGGACGGTGACCGCCGCTCGGTCTGGGTCGTCTCGCCCGACGGGAAGTCGGTAGCGCGCCGCGACGTCACCGTGGCGGCGCGGGACAACGCCGAGGACGGCCGCGTCGCGGTCGTCGCCGGCCTGAAGGCCGGCGAGCGCGTCGTGGTCGCGGGCGTCCACGTCATCAAGGAAGGCCAGGCCGTGCGCCTGACCGACGGCGCCGTCTGATCCGGCCGCACGGGGTTTTCGCGTGAAGGACTTCAACCTTTCCGACTGGGCGCTCGGGCACCGCTCGTTCGTCTGGTTCCTCATGCTGGTCTCGCTGATCGCGGGCCTGATGGCCTACACCCGCCTCGGCCGTGAGGAGGATCCGCCCTTCACCATCAAGACCATGGTGGTGCAGACCACGTGGCCGGGCGCGACCATCAAGGACACCCTCGATCAGGTCACCGACCGGGTCGAGAAGGAGCTCCAGCAGCTCAACGGCCTCGACTTCGTCCGCAGCTACACGACGCCCGGATCGTCGACAGTCTTCGTCCAGTTCCGCGACACGCTCAAGAAGAACGAGATCCAGCCGGCCTTCTACCAGGTCCGCAAGCGGCTCGGGGACATCAAGGGTCAGTTCCCGGAGGGCGTGCAGGGTCCGTTCTTCAACGACGAGTTCGGCGACGTCTACGGCAATATCTACGCGTTCACGGCCGACGGCCTGACGCACCGGCAGCTGCGCGACTACGTCGAGGGCATCCGCACCGAGGTCCTGCGGGTGCCCAATATCGGCAAGACCCAGCTGATCGGCACGCAGGACGAGACGATCTACCTCGACTTCTCCACCCGGAAGCTCGCCGGCTACGGCATCGATTTCCAGGCCCTGATCAAGGCCCTGCAGGCGCAGAACGCGGTCTCGGCCTCCGGCGTGGTGCAGGCCGGGCCGGAGCGCATCTCGCTGCGGGTCAGCGGCTCCTTCGCCTCCGAGGCCTCGCTCCAGGATTTCAACCTGCGGGTCAATGACCGCTTCTTTCGCCTCGCCGACATCGCCGAGATCAGCCGCGGCTACGAGGATCCGCCCGCACCGCTGTTCCGGGTGGACGGCAAGCCCGCGATCGGCCTCGCCATCGCGATGCGTCCGGGCGCCAACCTGCTGCATTTCGGAGAGGCGCTGAAGGAGCGCATGCGCGCCATCGAGGCCACCCTGCCGCTCGGTGTCGGCGTCCATCTCGTGTCGGACCAGCCCAAGCAGGTCGAGCACGCGGTCGGCGGCTTCACCCAGGCGCTGGTCGAGGCCGTCATCATCGTGCTGGGGGTGAGCTTCGTGAGCCTCGGCGTCCGGGCCGGCCTCGTCGTCTCCGTGTCGATCCCGCTGGTGCTGGCGATCGTCTTCGTCGTCATGCAGATCATGGACGTCACCCTCCAGCGCATCTCCCTCGGCGCGCTGATCATCGCGCTCGGCCTCCTCGTCGACGACGCCATGATCACCGTCGAGATGATGGTGGCCCGCCTGGAGCGGGGCGACACGCTGCGGAAGGCCGCCACCTTCGCCTACACGTCGACGGCGTTCCCGATGCTGACCGGGACGCTCGTGACGGTGGCGGGCTTCCTGCCGATCGGCTTCAACGGCTCCGGCGCCGGCGAGTACACCTACTCGCTGTTCGTGGTGATCGCGGCCTCGCTGCTGGTCTCCTGGGTCGTGGCGGTCCTGTTCGCGCCGCTCGTCGGCGTCACGCTCCTGCCGAAGACCATGAAGCACCACACGGAGAAGGAGGGGATCTTCACGCGCCTGTTCGTCTGGGCGCTGCGGCTCGCCATGCGCTGGCACTGGACGACGGTGGTGGTCTGTCTCGGGCTGATGGCGGCGGCCATCGTCGGGATGGGGCACGTGCAGCAGCAGTTCTTCCCGTCCTCGGACCGGTCCGAGGTGCTGGTGGACCTGACCCTTCCGCAGAACGCCACCATCGCCGAGACCCGGGCGCAGATGGACCGGTTCGAGGCGAACCTGAAGGACGATCCGGACGTGACGAGCTGGTCGTCCTACGTCGGCGAGGGCGCGGTCCGCTTCTACCTCCCGCTCGATCAGCAGCTCGCCAACGCGTTCTTCGGCCAGATCGTCATCGTCACGAAGTCGCTGGAGGTGCGCGACCGCGTGATGGCGCGCCTGCAGACGATCGGCCTGCACGACTTCGTCGGCACCGACGTGCTGGTGCAGCCCCTGAGCCTCGGGCCGCCCGTGGGCCGGCCGGTGCAGTACCGCCTCAGCGGCCCGAACATGGAGACGGTGCGCCGCCTGTCGCTCGACCTCGCCAACGTGGTGGCGGCCGACAAGCGCCTCGACGTGCCGACCTTCGACTGGAACGAGCCCGGCAAGGTGCTGCGCGTCGAGATCCTCCAGGACAAGGCGCGCCAGCTCGGCGTGACCAGCCAGGACGTCGCCGGCATCCTGAACGGGATCGAGGGCGGCCAGGCGATCACGCAGGTCCGGGACTCGATCTACCTCGTCAACGTCGTCGGCCGCGCCCGCGCCGCCGAGCGGTCGTCGCTGGACACCCTGCAGTCGCTGCAGGTCGGTCTCGCAAACGGCACGGTGGTGCCGGTGCTCGCCTTCGCGCGGATCGGCTACGATCTCGAGCAGCCGATCGTCTGGCGCCGGGACCGCCTCCCGACCGTGACGGTGCGCGCCACGATCCACGACGCGACCCAGCCGGCCACCATCGTGGCCGCCCTGCAGCCCGGTCTCGACGCCTTCATCAAGGCGCTCCCGGAGGGCTACACGGTCCAGACCGGCGGCGCCGTCGAGGAATCCGCCAAGGGCCAGGGCCCGATCGCGGCCGTGGTCCCGGTCATGCTGCTGGCCATGGCGTTCCTGCTGATGATGCAGCTCCAGAGCTTCGGCCGGATGCTCCTCGTCTTCACCGTGGCACCGCTCGGCCTGATCGGCGTGGTGCCGGCGCTGCTCCTGTTCGACAAGCCGATGGGCTTCGTCGCCATCCTGGGCATCCTGGCGCTCATCGGGATCATCATCCGCAACGCGGTGATCCTGGTGAGCCAGATCGAGGAGTTCCGGGCCGAGGGGATGGCGCCCTGGCAGGCGGTCTTCGAGGCGACCCACCACCGTATGCGGCCGATCCTCCTGACCGCCGCCGCGGCGAGCCTGGGCCTGATCCCCATCGCCCGCGAGGTGTTCTGGGGGCCGATGGCCTTCGCGATGATCGGCGGGATCCTGGCGGCGACCTTCCTGACGCTCCTGTTCCTGCCCGCCCTCTACATCGGCTGCTACCGCATCCGCCCGGAGACGGGCGGCGCGCCGGCGCCCCACGCCGGCTGATCGGCCGGATCACGCGATCGCGGCGCCCGCGGGCGCCGCGAGGAACGGTCGGCCCGCCCCTCCGCCCCCTCAGGGCGGGCCGACCGTGACCAAGTTTCACGCGGGTTGGACCGCACCGCCGGAAACCCGGCCGTACTCCCGCGCGTAGGGTGCGACGGAACCGAGGACCGTCTTGCCCATGAACGCCTTCATCGCCGTCGTCCTGGTCTGCGCCAACGGGATCGCGCAGGAGTCCTGCACGGACGCCCAGGCGCTCGAGGTCCGCAAGGTCCGGGTCGCCAACGAACTCGGCTGCGCCACCGGCTGGCAGGAGATCATCGCCCGCACCGAGCTGCGCGAGGAGATCGGCAAGACCGCCTACCTGAAGACGGAGTGCCGCCGAGTGAAGGAGCCGCGGTGACGCCCACGGCGGCCGCTACTTCTCGTACTTGATGTAGGCGAAGCGCGGATCGGTCGGGGTGCCCTCGAGCCCCTGTCCCTCCAGGCCCGGCTGCCAGGAGACGACCTCCTCGATCTTCCGGGCGAGGGCGAAATCCTTGTCGGTGATGCCCTTGGCCGCGTGGTTCATCAGCCGGACCTCGACCCAGGCGTAGGACGCCGTGATGTCGGGATGGTGCCAGGCCGCCTCGGCCAGGTGCCCGACGGTGTTGATCACCATCAGTGTGCTCTTCCAGCCGGATGTCTTGTAGGTGCGCCGGATCCACCCGTCTTCCAGGCGCCATGCGGGCAGCTCGGCCTTCAGCCGCGCCTCCACGGTCGCGTCGTCCAGTGCGCCCTCGCGTCGCTCGCTCATGATCCATCTCCGATGAAACCGTCGCGGCCGAGGGTGCCGCCGCGGCCGGTTGCGCGCAAGCGTGTTTGCCACGGTGGACGGAAACCGGTGTGAGCCCTATGACCTTTTGGCAATGGCGTCCGGCTCGATCGGCACTCCAGTCTGCCGCCGCTGAAGACTGCGCAATACGATGGGAGAAGGCGTGATGCTGTCACGGCGCGCGATGCTCGCCGGGGGCCTGCTCGGCGGCCTCGGCCTGCGGGCGGCGCGCGCCGACGTGCCGACGATCCGCCTCGGCAGCCTGCCCTTCGGCACGTCCACCTGGGAGGCGGCGGTGATCAAGGCCCGCGGCCTCGACACGGCCAACGGCTTCGAGCTCGACGCGGTCAAGCTCGCCGGCAACGACGCGGCCCGGATCAGCTTCATCGGCGGGCAGGTCGACACGATCATCGGCGACCTGCTCTGGGCTGCCCGCCTCGGCAACGACGGCCAAGCGGTCCGCTTCATCCCGTACTCGACCTCCGAGGGCGGCGTGATGGTACCGGGCGGCAGCCCGGTGAAGAGCCTCAAGGATCTCGCGGGCAAGCGCCTCGGGGTGGCGGGCGGCCCCCTGGACAAGAACTGGCTCCTCCTCCGGGCACAGGCCAAGGACGCGGCCGGCATCGACCTCGAGCAGGCCGCCGAGATCGCCTACGGCGCCCCGCCGCTGATCACGCTGAAGCTGGAGCAGGGCGCCCTCGACGCGGCGCTGACCTACTGGACCTACTGCGCCCGCCTCAAGGCCAAGGGCTATCGGCAGCTGGTCGGGGCCGAGGACATCATGCACGCCCTCGGGGTCCCGGGCGACGTGGCGCTGATCGGCTACCTGTTCCAGGACGCCACCGTGAAGGAGAAGCCCGCGGCCGTGGCGGCCTTCGCCCGAGCCTCGCGCGCCGCCAAGGACATGCTCGCCTCCGACCCGAGCACGTGGGAGATCGTACGCCCGCTGATGGCGGCGGAGGACGAGGCGACCTTCGAGGCCCTGAAGCACGATTTCCTGGCCGGCATACCGCGCCGCTCCATCGCGGAGGAGCGCGCCGACGCCGAGAAGCTCTACGCGGTGATGGCGCGGCTCGGCGGCGCCCGCCTCGTCGGAAAGGGCAACGCGCTCCCGCCGGACCTCTACTACACCGGCCGCAATGGTTGAGGCGGCCGCCCGGCGGGCGCGCGTGTCGACCGTCAAGACTATCAGGATCATCGGGACCGCATGGGCGCGCTGACCCGTATCGCGTCCCTGGCCGTGCTCCTCGCCGCCTGGCAGTTCGCCGCGATGGAGGCGGGCTCCCGCCTGCTGCCGGCGCCCCTCGCGGTGCTGCGCTTCATCGTTCAGGAGGCGGAGCGCGGCGACCTCGCGCACAACGTGGGCATGACGCTGCTCCGCGTGGCGATCTCCTTCACCGTGGCGATGGTCCTCGGCGTCCTCCTCGGCGTCGCGCTCGGACGGTCCAAGGCCGCCGACCTCACCCTCGACACGCCGCTGCTAGTCCTCCTGAACACGCCTGCCCTGGTGATCACGGTCCTGGCCTATGTCTGGGTCGGCCTCACCGAGACCGCCGCGATCCTGGCGGTGGTGCTCAACAAGCTGCCGAACGTCGCGGTGATCGTGCGCGAGGGCGCGCGGAATCTCGATCCCGGGCTCGACGAGATGGCCCGCGCCTACCGGCTCGACCGGCGCAGCTGGGCCCGCGACATCCTGATCCCGCAGCTCCAGCCCTACATGGTCACGGCGGCGCGGTCGGGCCTCTCGCTCGCCTGGAAGATCGTGCTGGTCGTGGAGCTGCTCGGGCGCCCGGACGGGGTCGGCTTCGCGATCAACTACTACTTCGTCCAGAGCACCGACGTGGCGGCCATCATCGGCTACAGCCTCGTCTTCATGGCCGTGATGATCGGCATCGACGTCCTCCTCCTCCAGCGGCTCGAAGCCTATGTCCGTCGCTGGCGCTGAGCCCGTCCTCAAGGTCGCGATCGCGTCGAAATGGTACCGGCCCGCCCGGGCCGAGGCGGTCGAGGCCGTCCGGAACCTGACCTTCGGCGTCGGCGCCGGGGAGATCGTCTGCCTGATCGGGCCGTCGGGCGCCGGCAAGACCACCACCCTGCGGATCCTGCTCGGCCTCGACACCGCCTTCGAGGGCCGCGTCTCCGGCGCGGACCGGGCGGGCATCGTGTTCCAGGAGCCGCGGCTGCTGCCCTGGCGCAGCGTCGAGCACAACGTCCGCCTCGGCCTGCCCCGGGCACGACGCGGGCGCGATCTCGACGATCTGTTCGCGCGGCTCGGCCTGACGGCGTGGCGGACGCGCTACCCGAAGGCCCTGTCGCTGGGCATGCAGCGGCGCGTGGCGCTGGCGCGCGCCCTGGCCGACGGCCCGCGCGTCCTCGTCCTCGACGAACCGTTCGTGTCCCTCGACGACGCCGCCGCCGCGGAGCTGCGCGGCCTCGTGGTGGACACGGTGGACCGGGCCGGCATGAGCGTGCTGATGGTGACGCACAACGTCGCCGAGGCGATCGGGATCGCAGACCGGCTGCTCCTCGTGTCGCGGCGCCCGGCCAGTCTCATCGCCGACGTCCGCCTCGACCGGCCGCGCCGGGAACGCGACCGCGCCTGGGCCGAGGCGACGCGGGCGAACCTCGCCGCGCAGCATCCGGAGATCATCGCGCAGTGACGCGTGTCGCGCCGGCCGTTCGGCCGATGCCATCGGTCCAGATCGGCCACTGCGTTCAGCGCGCCTCCAGAACGGATCGTTGAACCTCCCTCCATCTCAACCTCGGACGATCCCCGGCCAGGCAGGCCATCCCCCCGCGGGACCCGATTGGCGTAGGGGCGCCCGAGGGAGGTGCGGATCAGTATCGGCGGGTGGTTCGCGCGGGCGGTCCTCGGCGGTCTCGCGCACGCGGCGCGGGAGGTGCTGGAACGCGGCACCTTCAGCGACGCGGCGGAGGCCGTGTCGGGCGGTGGGGCGAAAGCCTACAGGGCTGAAGAGCCGCGGCAGGCGCGACCGCTCGGGATCGCTGCCGCACGGCGGGCGATCCTGCGGCGAGCGGGCGCCGATCGGCCCGGATACGCGAGTCGCGGCGAAGGACCGGGCGGCACGGTTTGTCATCGCATCGCGATACGGACGGGAACGCCGCCGCTATACCGGTGCCCTCGTCGCACCGGCCGGCCGCGGAGCCTTGTCGAATCCAGAGCGTCCCGATGTCCCGCACGTCCCCCTCGGCCATCGACCGCGCGCCCGTCGCCGACCGGTCGGGCACCGGCAATGTGGTCAGGCTAGCCGTCGCGCAGGCCCTCGCCGGCGCGAACTCGACCGTCGTGTTCGCGACGGGCGCGGTCGTCGGCAACATGCTCGCGCCCAGCAAGGTCCTGGCCACATTGCCGATCTCGATCTTCGTGGTCGGGATGGCCGCCTGCGCCCTTCCGACCGGCAGCATCGCCAGGCGCCACGGGCGCCGCACCGCCTTCATGGTCGGCACCGGGTGCGGCGTGCTCGTCGGCCTGCTCTCGGCCTGGGCGATCGTCGCGGCCAGTTTCTGGCTGTTCTGCGGGGCGATGTTCCTCGGGGGCGCCTACGCGGCCGTGGTCTTCTCGTTCCGCTTCGCCGCCGCGGACTGCGTTCCGGCCGATCGCCGCCCGCGGGCGCTGTCGGCCGTCATGGCCGGCGGCGTCTTCGGCGGGGTGATAGGGCCGCAGCTCGTCACCCACACCATGGACCTGTGGCCTCCCTACCTGTTCGCCGCCACCTTCCTGGCCCAGGCCGCCGTCGCCGCCGCGGCCGCCCTGATCCTGGCGGGCGTTCGCCTGCCGCGGCCGGCCGCCGGGTCCGTCTCGGGCGGACGACCGCTGGCCGTCATCCTCGCGCAGCCGCGCTTCGTGATCGCGGTGATCTGCGGGGCCGTGTCCTACCTCCTGATGAACTTCGTCATGACGGCCGCCCCGCTGGCCATGCGCCTGTGCGGCCACGCGCAGGAGGATGCTAATCTGGGCCTGCAGTGGCACGTCATCGCCATGTACGGCCCGAGCTTCTTCACCGGGCGGTTGATCACGCGCTTCGGCGCGTCCCGCGTGGTGGCGACCGGCCTCACCTTGACGGGGGCGGCCGCGCTCGTCGGACTCGCGGGCGCGGACGTCGGGCATTTCTGGCTGTCCCTCATCCTCCTCGGCGTCGGATGGAACTTCGGCTTCGTCGGCGCCTCCGCGATGGTGCTGGACTGTCATCGCCCGGAGGAGCGGACGCGGGTGCAGTCGATCAACGACTTCATCGTGTTCGGAATGGTGGCGCTCGGTTCGTTCTCGTCCGGGGGCCTGCTGACGAGCTACGGCTGGGACACGGTTCTCTGGGTGTCCTTCGCACCCTTGGCGCTGGCCGCGACGGCGCTCGCGCTCACGACAGGGCGCAGCGCGAAGGCGTGGTAGCCTGGATCGTCCCTCGCGGTCGCAGAGCCCGTCGATGACCCTCGATCAGTTGCGCATCTTCGTGGCGGTCGCAGAGCGTCAGCACGTCACCCGCGCGGCCGAGGCCTTGAACATCGTGCAGTCCGCGGTCAGCGCCGCGGTGTCCGGGCTGGAAGAGCGCCACGCGGTGAAGCTGTTCCACAGGGTCGGCCGCGGGATCGAGCTGACCGATGCCGGTCGCGTCTTCCTCGAAGAGGCCCGCGCGGTCCTCGCCCGCGCCGAGGCGGCCGAGCGGGTCTTGGCCGACCTGAGCGGCCTGCGGCGGGGAAGCCTGCGCGTTCACGCGAGCCAGACCATCGCCAGCCACTGGCTGCCCCGCCATCTCGTCGCGTTCCGGGCCGCCCATCCGGACATCACGATCCGGCTCGCCGTGGGCAACACCGCGGAGGTGGCGCGGGCGGTCGCCGATGGTTCGGCCGAACTCGGCTTCGTCGAGGGCGAGGTCGAGGATCCGGTCCTGGCGAGCGCGGCGGTCGCGCAGGATCGGCTCGTGCTCGTCGTGCCGGCCGGCCACCCCTTCTCGGCCCGGGAGACCCTGACGGCCGCCGATCTCGCGGGCCACCCGTGGGTGCTGCGCGAGGCGGGTTCCGGAACGCGCTCCGCCTTCGAGGCGGCGCTCGCGGTGGCGGGGCTGGCGCTCGCGGATGTGGCGGTGTCGCTCGAGCTGCCCTCCAACGAGGCCGTGCTCGCCGCGATCGAGGCCGGGGCCGGTGCGAGCGTCCTGTCGGAGGCGGTCGTGGCGAGCAAGCTGGCCGCCGGCGCGCTCGTCGCGCCGCCGTTCCCTTTGCCGGCACGGACCTTCCGGATGCTGCGCCATAGGGAGCGGTACAGGAGCCGCGCCGCGGACGCCCTGCTCGGCCTGATCCGAGACGGGGCGCCGTGAGCGGCGCAGTCAGGGCCGCGGCTTCAGCGCGGCGAGATAGTCGATGATGGCCTGCCGGTCGGCGGGATCCACGCTGGCCTTGTAGCTGTGAATCATCTTGTCGACGATCCCGCTCCACTGCGCCTTCGACAGGGCGGGCTGCGTGAGGATCATCCCGGCCGAGTGACAGGCGAGGCAGGTGTTGCTGATCGCCTCGGCGCCCGGTCCCGCCGGGAAGACCTGATCGGACGTGGGCCATTCGACCTGCTGCGACGTGAAGCGCATCGGCTCCGGCGCGGCGGCCGCGGAGACGGGGATCAGGGCGAGCGCGGCCAGGCAGCGCACTATTGGCGTCAGGGACATGAAACTCCTCCTCAGGCGACCTGGAGCGTCACGGTCTCGACGCCGTTCTGCATGAAGCCCGCGCCGTTCCAGACGGGGTCCATCGGCTGCGCGAGTCCGTTCGTGTTGGTGCAGCGGACCTTGACGGCGCGGGTGCCGGTCGCGAGGGCCGGCAAGCCGACGTCGAAGCGGCGGAAACTGTAGGCGCCCGCGTCGGCCCCGAGCCGCGTCGGCGCCCAAGACGCGCCGCCGTCGGTCGAGATCTCCACAGACCTGACCCCGCAATCGCCCCCGAAGGCGATGCCGCGCACGGCCACCGGCGCGCCGGCCGCGACCCGGGCGCCGTCCTGCAGGTTCGTCACGAAGGCGCGCGGCACCATGCGGTCGATCGGCACCGTCTTGAAGCCGGTCTGGCCGGGCCGGACGTTGGCTCCCGGCACGTCCGGGATGCGGTAGGCCGTCTCCATCCAGTACTGATCGTCGGGCCTGTCCAGAACCTCGATGTCCGACAGCATCTTGACCCAGTAGGTCGAGTACCGGCCCGGAACGACGAGGCGCAGCGGGAAGCCGTTCAGCAGCGGCAACTGCGCGCCATTCATCGCGTAGGCGATCATCACCTCGCCGTCGCGGGCATGGTCAAGGGCGAGGGATTTCCGGAAGTGCGGCGCGTCGCTCACGACCGGCTCGTCGAGGCCGGCGAAGCGCACCTGTACGGCCCCGGCCCTCACGCCCGCGCGGTCGAGCACGTCCTTCAGGCGCACGCCGGTCCAGAGGGCGTTCCCCATCGCGCCGTTGGCCCACTGCGCGCCGGGGACCCGCGGCACGAACAGGCCCCGCGAATTGCCCGAGCACTGGTTGACCGCCGCGATCTCGAATCGCGGCATGCCGGCGAGTGCGTCGAGGGACAGCGACAGGGCCGTCTCGACGTGGCCGCGCACTGTCAGACGGAAGGACGGCACGTCGATCGCGGTCGGGATCTCGGCCCAGTGCCAGCGCACGTAGAAGCGGTCGTTGGGGGTGAACACGCCCTCGTCGAACACCGCGAAGGGTGTCTCCAGCAGTGGCGGCCGGGTGCGCTGCAGGATCATCGCGCCCTTCCCGGGGAAGGCGGTCGTGACCGCGCGCTGGTCGGGACCGCCGGGCAGGGGGAGTCTGACCGTGCCGGCGGCCCAAGCCGGGGCGGCCGCAGCGAGGCCTCCGAGGCCGAGGCCGGCCAGCACGGCACGGCGGGGAAGGGCGGATTGGCTCACGGCAATGTCTCCTCAACGGCGTGGGGTAACTCGATGACCGTTGCTCTGCGGTTTGCAGATCGCGGTTCCGCGGTCCGATCTCTCTCCTGACGCTCCTCGAACCGGGCCCGGGCATCACGCGATGCCGAGAAGGCGGATCAGGTGGAGGCTGACGGCGGTGGGCGCGGCGAGCGAGGGTGCAGGTCCAGGACCCGGCCGACGATCGCGACCTCGACCGCCTCGGGCCGACGGCTCCGAGGCTGACCGCGAGGCGGGAGCCAAGCCTGGCTACGGAACCGCGGATGCGGCACGCGATCGAAAGAGGGTTGGTCCTGCGCGACACGGCTCGGCTCCGGAACAGGGAGCCACCATCCCTCTCGCCAAGCGTTCAATCCAACAGAATTTATGGAACGAACTGATCGCGATTCCCGATCGCTCCGGGTGGCGGTGCGGCGAACTCCGAGAACGCGGTCGGCACGACAGCCCCCGCGTCGGGGCAGCGCTGGCCGCGCGATCTCAGCCTCTGCGGCCCGCCTCCGGATCCTCGGCCTCGGGCAGGGCGACGTAGATCATCACGCCGAGGACCGTCATGGCGAAGCGGAAGGCGGATTGCTGGCCGTTCCAGACCTTCGACATCCACATGCCGAACCACTCGGCGCCGATGCCCAGGAAGCCCGCCTGCCAGACCAGGAAGCCGACGCTCAGGCCGGCGATCGCCCAGGTCTTGGCCCGGTCGAAGTCGCCGCGCGGGGCCCGCAGCCGCGCGAGCATCAGCGCGACGCCGATCCAGAGCAGGAGCGCCGTGACAGCCTCCCCGGCGACGATCATCGCGAAGGCGCCGCGCTGCAGTGTCGGATCGGTGATCGCGCGGTCGGCGATGCCCGAATCCGGCAGGATCGTGTCCATCGACAGCACGTGCTGCACGAAGGCGAGGTTCACAGCCGGCTCCGTGACGTTGCCGTACACGACCAGCGTGCAGGTCAGGGCCAGGGCGCCGACGAGGGCGGCCTTCGAGAGGCGGACGGCGAGCATGGGCGGCCCTTCCAGATATGCGGGCGTCGCCTTCGGAGCCGGGCCACGGCCTCGGCCGATCGCGGCGTCCCTCAGTTCGCTTTCGCCTCGACCTCGAGCCGGTCGAGGACGGCGGCCGGTGAGCGCGCCGCGCCCAGGTCGATGAAGCCGATCCCCGCCGGCTCCTTGGACTTGGCGTGCACCACGAGCTTGCCGGGTTTCATCACGAACTGGCCCATGGCAGCGCCGATCCCCTTGGCGGCCGCGCTGTTGCCCAGGATGATCGGCACGCCGAGCAGGCTGGCGGTGACGTATTCCTTGCGCAGCTCGTCCGGCTTGAGGCTGAGATCCTTCGACTGCGCGGCCAGGAAGCGCTCGAACAGGCCGGCATTCTCGACCGTCAGGTTCATGGTCTTGGCGCTGCCCGAGAACATCACCATGGTCGCCGCCGGCAGGGTACCGGAGAACAGTTCGGGCCCGATGCCTCCGAGCGTGCCGGACAGGCGGACGGTGCCGATGTCCCGCCCGGAGATCGTGACCTCGCGCAGGGCGAGGTCGCGGGCCTTCTCGTCCAGGCTCGCGTCGGCCACGAGGTCGAGATCGAGGTCTCGGTAGCCGTAGGCCGGCAGCAGGCCGAGGAGCGGCGCGCCCGCGAGCAGGTCGGCGGGCAGGCTCAGGCCGGTGAGGCTGATGCGGGTCGCGCTGGGCACGCCATCGGTCAGCGGGCCGAAGGCCAGGGCCGCCTCGCGCAGCGCGACGCGGGGGGACGGCCGCGGCGACACCGTGACCGCCAGGGGATCCGCGGTCCTGTCGGCCGGCCCGGGCTCGGGTGTCCGCGCCGACCGGCCCGGCTCGGGCAGGGTGCCGCGAGCCGGGGGCCGGACGTCGCGGGGGGGCGCCCGCTCGGCCTCGGCCTCGGGCGGCAGGTCGATCGACAGGTCGGTGAGGGTGAGCGTGCCGAGCTTCGGCGTCAGGCGACGCATCTCGACGTCGGAGAAGCCGGCGCCGCCCGTCGGCTCGGCGGCAATGCCCTGGAGGGTCGCGACGGTCGGCGCCAGGGAGGTCCCCAGCGCGGCCACGCGGCCGACATGGATCCGCAGCGCGCCGCGGGTCATCGACAGGTTGTCGAGGGTGGTACCGCCCTCGGAGCCCGAGGAGGTGTAGGCGGCCCGGCCGATCTCGAACAGCACCGGCCCCTTCGGATCGGTGTCGCTGACGCTCAGGCCCTGCATCTCCAGGCTGCCGACCGAAGTGGCGTCGATGAGATCGGCGGCGGCGGCCGCCAGCGGTCGGCGGTCGCTGGCGCCGTCGAAGCCGTTCGCCACGATGGCGAAGGCGCCGCTCCAGCCGTCCGGGACCTGCCGGCCGCCGAGGTCGCGGCCGTCGAGGCGGGCGATCTTCACGGTGGTGCCGCGCGCGTCCGAGTAGGTGACGTCCGAGACCTGGATGGTGCCGTAGACGCGCTGGACCGGTCCCTTGCCGTCGCCGGGCACCGTGTAGAGCCGGCTGAGCGCGGCGAGATCCAGGTCCGTGGCGCGCACCTGACCGTAGGTCCCGGACCCGCGGTTCGGCCCCGCGACGGAGCTGACCGTCGCGCCGGCCGCCGTCAGCTCGCCGACGCGGCCGGCCCGGATGTCGCGGGCGACCACGTCGCGGTAGGTGACGGTCTGCCGGTTCTCGCCGGGACCCGCGTTCTCGGAGACGAGGACCGGGACGGTCAGGCTGCCGGCGTCGAGCCGGGCGAGGCGCTGCTCCCAGGGCACGTTGGAGTCCGGGCGCAGGATCGCCGCGAGATCCTCCTTGGAGAGGCGGGTGCCGCTGGCCGTCAGCTTCGGAGCCTTCAGCAGCGTGCCGCCCAGCGGGATCACCACGTCGTTGACCGTCACGTCCTGGACGGCGGCGGCGCCCTCCTGCGCGGCGAGCGGCGCGGGCGCGAGGCCGAGAAGGGCCAGCGTGACGGCCGCCGCCCAGGCCGACCGGAGGCGGAGACGGGCCTTCGGGTGGTTCATGGCAGCGTCCGGACCAGGGCTCTCGCGGGGATGCCCTAGCCGTGCCGTGTTTTGCCGGGCGAGGCAATCGCGCGCGCCGGCCCGGGCGATCGAGCCGGGAAAGGTGTCGTACGGACGCAACGGCGCGGCGGCGTCGGGCCGGGCGCTACAACGAGAAGGAGGTGCCGCAGCCGCAGGAGGCGGTGGCGAGCGGGTTCTCGATCTTGAAGGACTGCCCGATCAGGTCGTTCACGAAATCGATGGTCGAGCCGCTCATGTACTCGAGCGAGACCGGATCGACGATCACGGTGGCGCCGTCGCGCTCGATCGCGACATCCTGCGCCTCGCGGGCGCGGGTGATGTCGAAGGCGTAGGAGAAGCCCGAGCAGCCGCCGCCGTTGACGCTGATCCGCAGCGACGAGCCGGCCGGCTCCGACACCATGATCTCGTTGATGCGCTTGGCCGCGCGGGCGGTCAGGGTGATCTCAGCCATCGGTCTCTGGCCACGCATTCGTTCGGTGGACGGCGCGCCCGGCCCGTTGCCGAGGGCGCCTCGACCCACAAGATATGAGCCGCAAGCCCGCGCCGCAACGCGCCGGGCGGGGAGCCGTCATGAGCAGGGTGCGTGAGTTACAGAGCGGATGCCGTGCGACCGAACGGTGAGCGCTGGCGCGCGCCCTACGCCACCGACCCGGCCCGCACCCGGGGCCGCCTGATCCCGGAGGCCGGCTCGCCGACCCGCAGCGACTTCCAGCGCGACCGGGACCGGATCATCCACTCGACGGCGTTCCGGCGGCTGAAGCACAAGACGCAGGTCTTCGTGCATCACGAGGGCGACCACTACCGCACCCGCCTGACCCACACGCTGGAGGTGAGCCAGATCGGCCGGGCGCTCGCGCGCGCCCTCGGGCTCGACGAGGACCTCGCGGAAGCTCTGGCCCTCAGCCACGACCTCGGCCACACCTGCTTCGGCCATACCGGCGAGGACGCCCTCGACACCTGCATGGCGCGCCACGGCGGCTTCGACCACAACGCCCAGGCGCTGCGGATCGTCACCCGGCTGGAGCGGCGCTACGCCGGCTTCGACGGGCTGAACCTCGCCTGGGAGACGCTGGAGGGCCTCGTCAAGCACAACGGTCCGCTGCTCACCGCGGACGGCCACCCGACGCCCCGCTACGCCGCCCGCGGCATCCCGGCGGCGATCCTGGAATACGACGCGCTGAATCCCCTCGACCTGTGGAGCCAGGCCGGCCCCGAGGCCCAGGCCGCCTCGCTGGCGGACGACATCGCCTACGCCGCCCACGACCTCGACGACGGGCTGCGCGCCGGCCTGTTCGAGATCCCGGAGCTGCGGGCGGTCCCGTTCCTGGCCGGGTTGCTCGACGAGATCGACCGGCTGTATCCGGGCCTGGAGCCGTCGCGGATGATCCACGAGCTCGCCCGCCGGGTGATCACCCGCTTCGTCGAGGACGTCATCCGCGAGGGCGGCCGCCGCATCGCCGCCCTGGATCCGCAGAACGTCGAGGACATCCGCAACGCGGATCAGCCGGTCATCGTGTTCTCGCCGGAGATCGCGGCGGCCGACGCCGAGATCATGCGCTTCCTGTGGGAGCGGATGTATCGGCATCCCGGCGTGGTGGCCGTGCGGAAGAAAGCGGACGCCATCGTCAACGACCTGTTCGCCGCGTTCACCGCGGCGCCGGCCCGGATGCCGGAGGAGTGGAGCGCCGGTCTCGACGGGGCGACCGAGGCCCGGGTCGCCCGCCGTGTCGCCGACTACATCGCCGGCATGACCGACACCTACGCGGTCCTGGCGCATCGCAAGCTCTACGCGACGACGCCGGACCTCCACTGGGAGTTGCCCAGCCGGGGCCTGCCCCTCGCCGAGCCCTGAAGGCCCGGCGCGGGGCAGGCGCGTGTCAGCAGCCGCAGCCGCAGGTGAAGCTGCCGTAGCACCCGCCGTAGCCGTAGCCACCGTAGGCGGCGGGATAGCCGTAGCCGTAGCCGCCGTAGGCGGCCGGGTAGCCGTAGCCGTAGCTGCCATAACCGTAGCCGCCGTAGACGCTGCCGGCGGCGAGCCCGAGCCCGAGGCCGATCCCCGCGCCGGCCAGCCCGTAGCCGAGGGCCCGACCGTAGCCGCCGCGGTAGCCGTAACCGTAGCCGCGCCCGTAGAAGCCGCGGGCCACGTAGCCGCCGCGGTAGCCGTAGCCACCGCGGTAACCGCCCCGGAAGCTGCCGCCATGGAATCCGCCACCATGGAATCCGCCGCCGCGGAACCCGCCCGCCTCGGCACTCGGCGCGGCCAGGATGAGCGCGCAGAGCGCCGTGCCCGCAATCGTCAAGGTCTTCATCAGTAACTCCGCGATCGGCCTACTCACGATCGCCAACGATGACACCGTGTCGTCTCGTTCGAGACAAGACGGACACTGGGCGATCCGTATTCGTCGCGCGGGATAACCCGTCGGCGACGCGCACGTGGTTACCGGAGCGATGCCGCGACCGCGGATTCCGCGGGCTCGGTGCGCGGCCCGGCGCCGTGACACCCTCCCGCCCCCTTGCTAGACCGCCGGGGCGGGCGCAGGCCGGACGGGCCGGGCGACGAGACCCCCGCGCGAGCGAGATCGAGACCCATGAACATCTTCGCCCTGTTCGAGGCGCGCGTGCGCGAGGCCGTGGAGGCGCTGACCCGCGCCGGCCAACTGCCCGAGGGCCTCGACCTGGGCCGCGTGGTCGTCGAGCCGCCCCGCGACGCGTCGCACGGCGATCTCGCCACGAACGCCGCCCTGGTGCTCGCCAAGGAGGCGCGGACCAATCCGAAGGCGCTCGGCGAGGCCCTGGCGGAGGAACTCCGCGCGGACCCGCGGATCGTCGAGGCGAGCGTCGCCGGGCCGGGCTTCATCAATCTGCGGCTCGACCCCGCGATCTTCCACGCGGTCGTGCGCGACGCGCTGACGGCGCCGGAGGCGTTCGGCCGCGCGCGGTTGCCCGGCGGCCCGATCAACGTCGAGTATGTGTCGGCGAACCCGACGGGGCCGATGCATGTCGGGCACGGCCGCGGCGCGGTGTTCGGCGACGCCCTGTGCAACCTGCTCGTCGCCGCCGGCCGGCAGGTGAAGCGGGAATACTACATCAACGACGCCGGCGTTCAGGTCGACGTGCTGGCCCGCTCGGCCTTCCAGCGCTACCGCGAGGCCCTGGGCGAGCCCTTCGCGATCGCCGAGGGCCTCTACCCGGGCGACTACCTGAAGCCCGTGGGCGCCGCGCTGGCCGAGACCCACGGCCGCGCGCTCCTCGACAAGCCGGAGGCGGAGTGGCTGCCCGCGGTGCGCGAGACCGCGCTCGGCATGATGATGGAGATGATCCGGGCCGACCTGGCGGCGATCGGCATCCGCCACGACGTGTTCTTCTCCGAGCGCACGCTCCAGGAGAGCGGGGCCGTGAAGTCCCTGCTCGCGGAACTGCGCGCCAAGGGCCTCGTCTACGAGGGCCGCCTGCCGCCGCCCAAGGGTCAGCTGCCGGAGGATTGGGAGGACCGCGAGCAGACGCTGTTCCGCACCCGGGAATTCGGCGACGACAGCGACCGCCCGCTGCTGAAGTCGGACGGCTCGTACACGTACTTCGCCTCCGACATCGCCTACCACCGGGCCAAGTACCTCGCCGGGGCGACTGAGCTGATCGACGTCCTGGGCGCCGATCACGGCGGCTACGTGAAGCGCATGCAGGCTGCCGTGAAGGCGGTCAGCGACGGCAAGGCCACGCTCGACGTCAAGCTCTGCCAGCTCGTGCGGCTGTTGCGCGCAGGCGAGCCGGTCAAGATGTCCAAGCGGGCCGGCGAGTTCGTGACCCTGCGCGACGTGATCGACGAGGTCGGCCGCGACGCGATCCGGTTCATGATGCTCTACCGGAAGAACGACGCGACCCTGGATTTCGACCTCGCCAAGGTCGTGGAGCAAACGAAGGACAACCCGGTCTTCTACGTCCAGTACGCCCATGCCCGCGTCCGCTCGGTGCAGCGGCAGGCACGCGAGGCCTTCCCGGACGCCGACCTCTCGGCCGCGGCGCTGGCCCGTGAGGCGGATTTCTCCGTGCTGAGCGACCCGGGCGAGATCGAGATGATGCGCCTCATCGCGCAGTACCCGCGGGTCCTCGAATCCGCGGCGCTGGCGCACGAGCCGCACAGAATCGCCTTCCACCTCTATGAACTCGCCTCCGCGCTGCATAGTTTCTGGAACAAGGGCAAAGACTTGCCGCAATTACGGTTTGTTAATGCAACCGACCGAAAGTCGACGTGGGCCCGGCTGGCGCTCGTCGAAGCTCTGCGGAGCACGCTGGCGGCCGGCCTTGCGATTCTCGGTGTGACCGCGCCGGACGAGATGCGATAGGCCCGAGTGCATCGGGCCGGTCTTCGGCGTTGATGTGAGGATGCTGCCATGACGAACGCTTCGCGCGCTCAGGTCGATTTGGACGCCCTCGCGCGCGATCTGCGTCAGGAGAAGGGCCAGGCGCCGCAGGCGTCCGGCAAGGGCGACCCGCTGGCGGAACTCGCCCGCATCGTCGGCCAGGACGACCCGTTCCGGGCGCTGCTCGCGGCCCGCGACGAGATGCGCGCCGACGCGCCCGCCGCCCCGCAGCAGGCCGCCTGGAATGCCCGGGTCGAGCCGAGCTTCGCCCCGGAAGCCGCCAAGGCCACGCCGGCCGACGCGTTCGACCAGTATCTCGCCTCGGTGGAGCAGGACACGCACCGCGAGGGCGCCGGCTACGCTCCGGAGAGCGGCCCGACCTCGACCGGCGACGAGGAGACCTACGCGGACAGCCGCGCGCTCCGGCGCGCCAATCCGCGGCGGCGGCTCATCTCGGTGGGTGCCGGCGTCGCCGTGGTGGCGCTCGCCGTCACCGGGGCGCTCACCTACAAGGGCCTGAGCAATTCGGGCCACGGCGGCGTGCCGGTGGTCCAGGCCGATTCCACGCCCCTCAAGGTCGCCCCGAAGGTCGCCGACGGCGTCGAGATCCCGGATCAGAACCGGCAGATCTACGACCCGAAGGGCAAGAAGGACGGCCAGATCAAGATCGTGAACCGCGAGGAGCAGCCCCTCGACGTGGCCGAGGCCGCGCGGGCGGCCCAGGGCCCGTCGCAGCCGAGCGGCGCCCAGGGTGGCACGACGCCGGGCAGCGGACCGTTCGAGGCCTTCGGGGAGCCGCGCCGCGTCCGCACCGTGGCGGTCAAGCCCGAAGCGCCGCCCGCGCCGCCGCCGCGCGAGCAGCAGGCCGCCGATGCCGGGCCGGCCCCGATCCCCACCATGGTCCTGCCGAGCGACGAGCCGCCCGCTCCGCCGGCCCCGAAGTCCAGGCCCGTCCGCCAGACCGCCGCAGCCATGCCGGCGACCACGGCCACGCCCGTCGACGCGCAACCGGAAGCTGCGGTCGAGCAGCCGGCGCCCAAGCCGGTAGCCGTGAAGCCGCCGCCGAAGGCCGCCCAGCGCATCGCCGCCGTCGCTCCGGCCGGGGCGGCCGCGCCCGACACCACCGCCAGCACCACGACGGACGACGACGCCGTGAAGTCCGGCCCGGTCAGCGGCTTCTCGGTCCAGCTCGGGGTGCGCAGCTCCGCCGCCGAGGCCAAGGCCGCGTTCCACCAGTTGCAGGCCAAGTACGCGCAGCTCGCCGGCAAGCCCGAGCTGATCCGGCAGGCCGAGGTCAACGGCAAGACGATCTACCGCGTCCGCGTCGGACCGCTGGAGAAGGCCCAGGCCGCGAGCCTGTGCAGCGCCCTGCAGGGCGCGGGCGGCCAGTGCTTCGTGGCCAAGAACTGATCTCCTGACGGCACCTCGCGGACGGGACGGCGTGCCTGTCCGCGGTGATCCGCGTCGCCCGTCCGACCGAGTCCGCACGGCAACACGGGCGGCGCGATCGCCCCGGCCACCGGTCCGGGGCCCCGGTTTGGTCTTGCCGGCTCCCCGTTCCCGCCCGACTCTGTCGCCATCGATTCGCGCCGCCCGGCGGCCCTGCCGCCGTTCTCGCGCCGTCTTCGCGCCGCCACCGAGCACTATCCGAGCCGTTCCAGATGACCTCCCGCGCCCTGATTCTCGGCTGCACCGGCCCGTCGCTCACGGCGGAGGAGAGGGCCTTCTTCCGGGACGTGAAGCCCTGGGGCTTCATCCTGTTCAAGCGCAACATCGGGACGCCCGACGAGGTCCGCGCCCTCACCGGGGCACTCCGGGACTGCGTCGGGTCCGACCGGGCGCCGATCCTGATCGATCAGGAAGGCGGCCGGGTCCAGCGGATGGGTCCGCCCCACTGGCCGGCCTATCCGGCCGGCGGCCGCTACGGTCGGCTGAACGGCAGCGCCGCGACCGTCGCCCGGCTCGGGGCGCGCCTCATGGCGCACGACCTCGCCGAGGTCGGCATCAACGTCGACTGCGCCCCCGTCCTCGACGTGCCGGCGCCGGGCTCGCACGACATCATCGGCGACCGGGCCTACGCGACGAGTCCGGAACGGGTCGCCGAGATCGGACGCGCCGTCGCCGAGGGCCTGATGGCCGGCGGCGTCCTGCCGGTGATGAAGCACATTCCGGGGCACGGGCGCGCCACCTGCGACAGCCACCACGGCCTCCCGGTGGTCGACGCGACCCGCGCGGATCTCGCCGGGCAGGATTTCCGCACCTTCCGCGCCCTCGCAGACCTGCCGATGGCGATGAGCGCGCACGTCGTCTTCACCGCCATCGACCCCGACCGGCCGGCGACCCAGTCAGACACCGTCATCCGCGACATCATCCGCGGCGCCATCGGCTTCGACGGCCTGCTGATGACCGACGACCTGTCCATGCACGCGCTGACCGGCACGTTCCGCGACCGGACGGAGCGCGCCTTCGCGGCGGGGATCGACATCGGCCTCCACTGCAACGGCGCGCGCGACGAGATGCAAGCGGTGGCCGAGGCGGCGCCCGAACTGACCGGCGAGGCCGCGCGGCGCGCCGCCGCTGCGCTGGCGCGGCTCGACCCCGCCGGCGACGGGCTCGACGTCGCGGAAGCCCGCGACCGCTTCGCCGCGGCCCTCGCCGCCGCCTGACCTGAGACACCGCGCGACGTTCCATCGCGGCCTTCCACCGGCCGTGGCATCGCCTCTGCTTGTGTTCGGGCGGCGCGATCCCTAGGTTCGCCCCGAAATCCTCAACCGGACGTGGCGTCACGCTCCCGCTTCTTCGGGGCGCCCGCAGGAGGTTGCCATGGGCAGCATGAGTATCTGGCACTGGGTCATCGTCGCGGTCATCGTGATGCTGCTCTTCGGACGCGGCAAGGTGTCCGACCTGATGGGCGACGTCGCCAAGGGCATTAAGGCCTTCAAGAAGGGCATGGCCGAGGACGAGACCCCGCCGGCGGCCCAGGCCGCGCCGCCTCCGGCCGAGCCGGTTCGCACCATCCCGCACACCGCCGAGACGAGCCCCGGCACCGCGATCCCGGCGAGTCATATCCCCGGCGGTGAGCGCAAGCCGGTCTGACGGCGAGCTTGACTGTAGGACTGTCAGAGCGCGCGCGCTCGTGTAGAGCCTGACGGGGTCCGGCCGCCGTGCCGGATCTCGGGGCAGCAGGACCGTCGACGACATGCTGGACATGAGCTGGGGCGAGGTGATGCTGATCGGCGGCGTCGCCCTCATCGTCATCGGGCCGAAGGATCTGCCGAAGGCGCTGCGCACCGTCGGGCAGATCACCACGAAGCTGCGCCGCATGGCCGGCGAGTTTCAGATGCAGTTCAACGAGGCGATCCGCGAGGCCGAGCTCGACGACGTCCGGCGCGAGGTCGACGGCATCCGCAACACCGTCCGCACGGCGGGCTCGACCTTCAATCCGGTGCAGACGATCCGCGACGAACTGAAGGGCGCCGTCGAGGGCCGGGCCAAGATGGGTCCGGAGAAGATGGGACCGGAGTTGCCCGGCCCCGAGACACCCCCGATCGAGACCCGGTCGCTGGCCGACGCCACGGCGCAGCTGAAGGCCGAGCAGGAAGCCGCGGCGGTGCCTCACGCCGCCGATACGCATCCGGTGACGCCCGCCGGCGCGTCGGACCATGGTGCGGCGGCCGAGGTCGCGGAGGCGCCCCTGCCCGTGCCCGGCTCGGTGGACGATCCGTTCGGTCCTCGGCCCGACCCGCCTGCCGCACACCCCGCCACCGAAGAGTCCAAGAACGGCACGGCTGCCCGATGATCAGCGAGGCGGACGAGGCCGAGATCGAGGCGTCCCGGGCGCCCCTGCTCGAGCACCTGATCGAATTGCGCGCGCGGCTGATCAAGTCGCTCATCGCCTTCGTGCTGATGTTCTTCGCGTGCTTCTTCTTCTCGCGCGACATCTACAACGTGCTGGTCTACCCCTACGTCTCGATCGTGGGTGCGCAGAACGCCGAGCTGATCGCCACGCACTTCCTCGAGCAGGTCTTCACCAACATCAAGCTCAGCGTCTTCGGCGCGGCCTTCCTGGCCTTCCCGGTGATCGCGACGCAGATCTACGCCTTCGTGGCACCCGGCCTCTACCGCAACGAGCGCAAGGCGTTCCTGCCCTACCTCGTCGCCACCCCGATCTTCTTCCTGCTCGGCGCGCTCGTGGTGTTCTTCCTGGCGATGCCGCTGCTGATCAAATTCTCGGTGTCGCTCCAGCAGGTGGGCGTCGCCGGGGAGCCGACGATCAAGCTGCTCCCGAAGGTCGACGAGTACCTGTCGCTGATCATGACGCTGATCTTCGCGTTCGGCATCGCCTTCCAGCTGCCGGTGATCCTGACGCTGCTCGGCCAGATCGGGATCATCGACGCGGCGTTCCTGCGCGAGAAGCGCCGCTACGCGATCGTGCTGGTCTTCGTCGCCGCCGCCATCCTGACCCCGCCGGACGTCATCTCGCAGCTCTCCCTCGCGATCCCGATGCTGCTCCTCTACGAGGCCTCGGTGTTCTCGGTGGCGCGGGTCGAGAAGCTGCGCGCCGCGCGGCGCGTCGAGGAGGGGCTGGAGCCCTGAGCCGGCGCGCCGGGCTCAATCCGGCGCGCGCAGGCGGTAGCCGACGCCGGTCTCGGTGAGCAGGTAGCGCGGGCGCTCGGGATCGGGCTCGAGCTTCTGGCGCAGCTGCCGGATGTAGACGCGCAGGTACTGCGGGTCCGACGAGGCCGGCGCGTGGCGCATGAGCTGCGCGTGGGTGAGCACCTTGCCGGCGTGCTGCACCAGCACGCGCAGGAACTCGTATTCCCGCGGCGACAGCTTCACGTCGCGCTCGCCCACCCGGACGATGCGGCGGACGAGGTCGACCGAGAGGTCCTCGACCCGGAAGACCGGCCGCTCACCCTGCATGGCGAGGCGATGGCGCAGGGCCGCGCGGATGCGCGCCAGCAGCTCGTTCATGCCGAAGGGCTTGGTGACGTAGTCGTCGGCGCCGAGATCGAGGGCCTCGACCTTGCCGCGCTCGTCGTCGCGACTCGACAGGATCACGACCGGCAGGTCGGGCCAGCGCTCGCGGACCGCCGCCAGGAGGGCGTGGCCGGCCATGTCGGGAAGGCCGAGGTCGAGGAGCGCGAGATCCACCCCGCCGGCCTCCAGGGCGACGAGCGCCGCGGCCCCGTCGGCGGCCTCGACGACCGCGTAGTCCTGCGTCCCGAGACCGGTGCGGAGCAGCCGGCGGATCGGCGGCTCGTCGTCGATCACCAGGATGCGGGCTATGCTCACGCGTTCCGTCCCTCGTGGCGGTCTCGGGCGGCCTATTCGGGCCGCAACAGCACGTGCCGCTTCTTGCCGAAGGAGAGCTTGATCACCCCGTCCGCGGTCACGTCGCCGCGGCCGAGGACAGCCTTCTCGTCCGTGACCGGCACGTCGTTGACCCGCAGGCCGCCGCCCTTGATCTGACGGCGCGCCTCGCTGGTGGACGGCACGAGCTTGGCGACCTCCGGCCCGAAGGCGGTGAGCACGCCGAGGCCCGCCTCCAGGGCGGCGGACGGCACGGTGACGCTCGGGAGGTCGGCGGCCAGCGTCCCCTCGACGAAGGTCTTGCGGGCGGTCTCGGCGGCGGCCTCGGCGGCCTCGCGGCCGTGCATCAGCGCGGTCGCCTCCGTGGCCAGCACCGTCTTGGCCGCGTTGATCTCGGAGCCGGCGAGGGCGGAGAGGCGCGCGATCTCCTCCATGGGCAGCAGGGTGAACAGCTTGAGGAAGCGGGCCACGTCCGCGTCCTCGGTGTTCCGCCAGAACTGCCAGTAATCGTAGGGCTTCAGCATGTCCGGGTTGAGCCAGACGGCGCCGGCCGCGGTCTTGCCCATCTTGGCGCCGGACGACGTGGTCAGCAGCGGGCAGGTCAGGGCGTAGAGCTGCGGCGTGCCCATGCGGCGGCCGAGATCGATGCCGTTGACGATGTTGCCCCACTGGTCCGATCCGCCCATCTGCATGACGCAGCCGTAGCGGCGATTCAGCTCCACGAAGTCGTAGGACTGAAGGATCATGTAGTTGAACTCGAGGAACGACAGCTCCTGGTCGCGCTCCAGGCGCAGGCGCACGCTGTCCATCGACAGCATGCGGTTCACCGAGAAATGGCGGCCGACGTCGCGCAGCATCTCGATGTAGTTGAGCTTGGTCAGCCACTCGGCGTTGTCGACCATCACGGCGTCGCCGGCCGCGTCGCCGAAACGCAGGAACCGGTCGAAGGTCTTGCGGATCTCGGCTTTGTTGGCGTCGATCTGCTCGACGGTGAGGATCTTGCGGGTCTCGTCGCGGCCGGACGGGTCGCCGACCCGGGTCGTGCCGCCGCCCATCAGGGCGATGGGCCTGCCCCCGGTGGCCTGCAGCCAGTGCAGCATCATGATCGACAGGAGGTGCCCGACATGGAGCGAGGGCGCCGTGCAGTCGTAGCCGACATAGGTGGTCAGCCGGCCCTCGAGGGCCGCGGCGTCGATGCCGGCGAGGTCCGAGGTCTGGTGGATATAGCCGCGCTCGGTCAGGATCCGCAGGAAGTCGGATTTCGGCGCGAAGCTCTCGGCGGTCATGGATGCCATCTCGGGTCGCGCGCTGGCGCGACAGGCCGAGGCCCCGCATGCTAGCTCGCGCTGGGTTCAGGATACGGCGCGCTCTTAGCAGGGCGTTGACCGAAAGGCACGGGGCAGCACGGCATGGCGATGATGCGCGCGATCGGACTGATGAGCGGCACCTCGCTGGACGGCGTCGACATCGCGCTGATCGAGACCGACGGCGAGCGCGTCCACGTGGTCAAGGGCCACAACAACTTCCTCGAGCCGCTGGGCCCCACCGGCTACCGCGGCTACGCCGACGACGAGAAGGCGCTGCTGCGCGCGGCCACCAAGGACGCCGAATCCGTCCTCCATCCCGCCGACCGGCCGGGGCGTCTGCCGGAGGCCGAGGCCTTCGTCACCCTCGCCCATGCCGAGGCCGTGGAGCGCTTCCTGGAGGAGCACGGCCTGAATGCCTCCGAGATTGACGTGATCGGCTTCCACGGCCAGACCGTGATCCACCGCCCGGACCAGCGGATCTCGATCCAGATCGGCGACGGGCAGGCGCTGGCGACCCGGCTCGGCATCCCGGTCGTCTCGGACCTGCGCCGGGCCGATATCGAGGCGGGCGGGCAGGGGGCGCCGCTGGTGCCGGTCTTCCACAAGGCGCTCGCCGAGGCGTCGGGCTTCGACGGGCCCTTCGGCATCCTCAACATCGGCGGCGTCGCCAACGCGACGCTGATCGACTCGAAGGGCGGCGTCATCGCCTTCGACACCGGTCCCGGCAACGCCCTGATCGACGAGTGGATGCAGGAGCGCGAGGGCAAGAACCTCGACGATGGCGGCCGCACGGCGGCCCGCGGCCGCCCGGACGAGCAGCTGCTTGCCTGGCTCCTGACGCACCCGTTCTTCTTCCGCAAACCGCCGAAGTCGCTGGACCGGAACTGGTTCTCGCACAAGCTCGCCGGGCAACTCTCGACCGAGGACGGCGCCGCGACGCTCACGGCCTTCACGGCCCGGGCCGTGGCCCGCGCCCTTGACCACGCCCCGGAGGTCCCGACCCGCTGGATCGTGGCCGGCGGCGGCGCCCGCAACGGCGAGCTGGTGCGGCTCCTGAACTACCACCTGCGCGCCGAGATCACGACCGCGGACGCGATCGGCTGGTCCTCCGCCTATCTGGAGGCGCAGGCCTTCGCGTACCTCGCGGTGCGCTCGCTCAAGGGCCTGCCGATCACCTTCCCGGCGACCACCGGGGTACGCGAGGCCATCACCGGCGGGGTGCTGGCGCGGCCGTGAGCCTCGGCTACGCGCTCCGGCGGATCGTCGAGGAATACCCGCTCGCCCGGCTCGACCCGCCGGCCGGCCACCCGCTCGCCGCCGTCATCCGCAGGGGTGCGCCGGACGAGTTGCGCGCCGCCCTGGAGCCGATCGACGGGCCGTTCCTGGTGAAGGGCAGCCCGGGGCGCGGGAGCCACTGGGCCGCGATCCCCTGGATCGCCGTGTTCGATCCCGCCGTCACCACCAGCGCCACGCGGGGCTACTACCTCGTCTACCTGTTTCCGGCGAACCGCGAGGCGGTGCACCTGTCGCTGGCGCAGGGAACGGTGGCGGCGATCCGCAACCACGGTCCGGCGGCGGCCGGTGCCCATCTTCGCGCCAGCGGCGCCGCGCTCAGGACGCGGCTGTCGGACTTCGCCGACGCGCTGCCGAACGCGGCGATCGCCCTCGGCAGCGCGGGCGAATTGCCGGAGGGCTACGAGGCCGCCCACATCCTCGGCCTCACCTACGCCCTCGCCGATCTCGGCGACGAGCGCCGGCTGCACCGGGATCTCGCGGCGGCGGTCGCGGCGTACCGGGCGCTCAAGGCGCGGGGCGGGCTCGATCTGCCCGGTTCGCCGAAGGCCCGGTGAGGCTGCCGGGCGCTCCGACCCGTCACCGCGCGCGGGTCTGCCCGGCCGCCCTGCACGGGCCGCGTTTGTGCCCCCGCCGCTCCCGCGCTAAGGCAGCCGCGCCATGTCGCACAACACCTTCGGCCACCTGTTCCGCGTCACGACCTTCGGCGAGAGCCACGGGATCGCGCTCGGCTGCGTCGTCGACGGCTGCCCGCCCGGCCTGCCCCTGGAGGCCGAAGAGATCCAGGCCGAGCTGGATCGCCGGAAGCCCGGCCAGTCACGCTTCACGACGCAGCGCCGCGAACCTGATCAGGTCAAGATCCTGTCCGGCGTCTTCGCGGACGACCGCACCGGCGGCCACCAGCTCACCACCGGCACCCCGATCGCGCTGATGATCGAGAATACGGATCAGCGCTCGAAGGACTACTCGGAGATCCGCGACAGCTACCGCCCCGGCCATGCCGACTACACCTACGACGTGAAGTACGGCATCCGCGACTACCGCGGCGGCGGCCGGTCCTCGGCGCGGGAGACCGCCGCGCGGGTCGCGGCCGGCGCGGTGGCGCGCAAGGTCATCCCGGGCGTGACCATTCGGGCGGCCCTCGTGCAGATGGGCCCGCACGCCATCGACCGGTCCCGCTGGGACTGGGACGCGGTCGGCAACAACCCGTTCTTCTGCCCCGATGCCGAGACGGCGTCCTTCTACGAGACCTATCTCGACGGGCTCCGGAAGGACGGCTCGTCGGTCGGCGCCGTCATCGAGGTCGTCGCCGAGGGCGTGCCACCCGGTCTCGGCGCACCGGTCTACGGCAAGCTGGACGCGGACCTGGCCGCCGCGATGATGTCGATCAACGCCGTGAAGGGCGTCGAGATCGGCGACGGGTTCGCGGCGGCGGCCCTGCGCGGCGAGGACAACGCGGACGAGATGCGGGCCGGCAACGGCGGCCGGCCGCGCTTCCTGGCGAACCACGCGGGCGGCATCCTGGGCGGCATCTCCAACGGCGAGCCGGTCGTGGTGCGGTTCGCCGTGAAGCCGACCTCCTCGATCCTGACCCCGCGCCGCTCCGTCACCCGCGACGGCGGCGAGGTCGATCTCGTCACCAAGGGCCGGCACGATCCCTGTGTCGGCATCCGCGCCGTGCCGGTCGCGGAGGCCATGATGGCCTGTGTGCTCGCCGATCACTATCTGCGCCATCGCGGACAGGTCGGATCCCAGCCCTGATCCGGGTCCGTCCCAACGATTCGAGAATGCCCGTGCCCCACTGCACCGTCACAGAGGCCATCGCGGCCTTCGCCCGCGGCGAGATCGTGGTCGTCACCGACGACGACGACCGCGAGAACGAGGGCGACCTCGTCGTCGCCGCCTCGCTCTGCACGCCGGAGAAGATGGCGTTCATCATCCGCAACACCTGCGGCATCGTCTGCGCGCCGATCACCCAGAGCGAGGCGCGGCGCCTGCACCTCGCCCCGATGGTCGCGTCGAACGACGCGCCGCTGGGCACGGCCTTCACGGTCACGGTCGACGTCAAGCACGGGCTGACGACCGGCATCTCGGCGGAGCAGCGCTGCAACACCGTGCGGGCGCTGGCCAACGGCAACATGGGCGCCGGCGACTTCGTGCGGCCCGGCCACGTCTTCCCGCTGATCGCCCGCGACGGCGGCGTGCTCATGCGCTCGGGCCACACCGAGGCCGCCGTCGACCTGTGCCGCCTCGCCGAGCTGCCGCCCGTAGGCGTGATCTGCGAGCTCGCCAACGACGACGGCACCGTGATGAAGGGGCCGCAGATCGAGACCTTCGCCGAGAAGCACGGCCTCAAGCAGGTCTCGGTGGCTGACCTGATCGCCTATCGGCAGGCCCGCGATCGTCTGGTGGAGCGGGTCGGACACTTCCCGGTGCGCTCGAACCACGGCGACCTGAACGCTTACGTCTTCTCGACGCCCTTCGAGTCGATCCAGCAATTCGCGTTCGTGATGGGCGAGATCGGCGACGGCCGCGACGTGCTGGTGCGCCTGCACCGCTCCAACGTCGCGGCCGACGTGATCGGCGGCGGCAAGCAGATCGACGCCGTGCTCAAGCGCTTCGCGGCGGCCGGGCGCGGCGTGCTGGTCTATCTCCGCGACGGCACCGCGGGTGTCCCGGTCAAGAGCGTCACCGACGAGGGAACGGAGGCGCTCCGGGCGCGGCAGTGGCGCGAGGTCGGGCTCGGCGCCCAGATCCTTCGCGATCTCGGCGTGGTCTCGATCCGCAACCTCGCCACCTCGTCCCGCTCCTATGTCGGCCTCTCGGGCTTCGGTATCGAGCTCCTCGGCGACGAGCCCCTGGAGGGCTGAGGCCCGGAAGAGCGCACCAGTCAGGCGCGGCGCAGGACGGTCCAGACCGCCGCGCCGGCCATGATCGCCGCGGCGCCACGGTTCAGCCGCGCGCGAAAGGCCGGCCGCCGGAGAGACTCGCGCGCCCGCGCCGCCAGCGCCGCGTAGGGCGTCATCACGGCGAAGAGGATCGCGGCCGTGATGACGACGAGGCTGACGCAATCCGCCGCCGTCACGCCCCGCAGATCGACGAGCGTCGGCAGGATCGCGAGGTAGAAGACGATCGTCTTCGGATTGCCCAAGGTGATGGTCAGCCCGGCGACGAAGCTGGTCCACGGCCGGTCCCGCGATTCCCCCTCGACCCGGGCTGCGGCTCCGGCCGCGCGCCAGAGCCGGAACGCCAGGTAGGCCAGGTAGAGCGACGCGCCGTAGCGGACGACGACGAAGACCGCCCCGAGCGCCTCCGCGATCAGCGACAGGCCGAAGATCGCGGCGGCGAGATAGGTCAGGTCGCCGAGGATCAGGCCGAGCGAGAAGGCCATCGCGGCGCCGAAACCCGCGCCCAGGGCCCGGGCGACGAGGGCGACGACGCCGGGCCCGGGGATCGCGGCAGCGACCCCGAGGGCCAGCGCGTAGGTCAGGAAGCCCGCGAGCGTCATCGAGCGGTGCCCGCGGCCGGGACGGGAATGCTCCGCAGGGGTGGGCCCAGACGGCTCCGTGGCGGCATGGCGGCGATCTCCTCCGAGACGCCGATTATCGCGTGCCGCCGGACGACCGCAATGCAGCCGCCGTCAGCGGCCCATCAGCGCGTCGACGTGGGCGGCCACCGACTTGCCGAGGCCCTCGAGGCTGTAGCCGCCCTCGAGGATCGAGACGACCCGGCCGCCCGCGCAGCGCTCGGCCAGGTCCATCAGGCGGCGGGTCGCCCAGCCGAAATCCTCGGCCTCCAGCCGCAGGTTGGCGAGCGGGTCCAGCCGGTGCGCGTCGAAGCCGGCGGAGATCACGATCACGTCCGGCCGGAACGCCTCCAGGCGGGAGAGGATGCCGGTCTCGAACGCCTCGCGGAACACCTCGCCGTCGTCGTTCGGCCGCAGCGGCACGTTGACGATCGTGTCCTTCTCGCCCCGCTCGGACGGCGATCCGGTTCCCGGGTAGAGCGGCATCTGGTGGGTCGAGCAGTAGAGCACAGAGGCGTCGTTCCAGAAGATGTCCTGGCTGCCGTTGCCGTGGTGGACGTCCCAGTCCACGAGCGCCACCCGCTCGGCGCCGTGCTTCTTCCGGGCGTGCAGCGCCGCGATGGCGGCGTGGTTGAACAGGCAGAAGCCCATCGCGCGGGTCCGCTCCGCGTGGTGGCCGGGCGGGCGCATGGCCACGAAGGCGTTGCGGCACTCGCCGCCGACGACGGCGTCGACGGCGTGCATCCCGCCGCCCACGGCCCGCAGCGTCGCCTCGAGGCTGCCCGCCGACAGGATCGTGTCGGAATCGATGCCGACCATGCCGTGCTCGGGCACCGCCGCCACCAGCGCGTCCACGTACTCGCGCGGGTGCGCGAGGGTGACGGCCTCGATCTCGCCCCGGGGCGCCGTGGCCCGCACGAGGCCCGCGAAGCGCTCGTCCTCCAGGGCCCGCTCCACCGCGCGCATCCGGGCCGGTCGCTCCGGATGCCCCTCGGGGACCTCGTGATCGAAGCTGGCGGGATGGCTCACGTAGAGGGTGGTCACGAGGGTCGCTCCCGGGATGCTCGCCTGTCGCGCACCGGCAACAGGAGCCGGCAATGTGCCACGGGCCCAACGCGCGGACTACGGCGGGGTGCCGTTGCCCCCTTATGGTTGCGTGATTCTTCCACGGGACGGACCCGGATCGGCGATCCGCGCGCCCCGTCCGCGGTCGCGACGACCTTCGAGGCGGGGATATGCGCATCATCTCGGGACTCGGCTGCGCCCTGCTGCTGGCGGGCTGCACCTTCAAGGGCGTGCCCGATCCGGCGCTCTCGGCCCGCGACGCCGAGTACATGGCCCTGGTGCCCGAGGCCGAGTTCGATCCGCACTTCGCCCGCTACGAGATCGCCGACCCGACCCGGGAAGCGCCCGGCACGATCGTCGTCGAGACCAAGGAGCGCCAGCTCTACCTCGTCCTGCCGAACGGCTGGGCGATGCGCTACGGCGTGTCGGTGGGCGACGAGGCGTATGGCTGGACCGGCACGGCCCGGATCGACCGCAAGGCGGAGTGGCCGGCCTGGAACCCGCCGGCCGAGATGATCCGGCGCTGGCCGCACGTCCACGCCATGCAGGGCGGCCCGATGAACCCGCTCGGCGCCCGCGCCCTGTACCTGTCGGATCGCGGTCGGGACACGCTCTACCGGATCCACGGCACGAACGAGCCCGAGAAGATCGGCCAGGCGGTCTCCTCGGGCTGCATCCGAATGCGCAACATCGACGTGGTCGACCTCTACAACCGGGTGCCCGTGGGAGCCACGGTCATCGTCCGGTAACGCAACCGGTCAACGTCCCAATAAGCCTGCTTGCTCGGGGGGTGTTTACCTGAACTTCCGTTCAGATCTCGCCATTAACCTCTGGAAGGGGAGCGGTCCCGTAAGTTGAAGACACACAGGGACTAGAGCCGACCGCAACAAAGGTCGGGGAGGCAGGCGATCATGACCACCATTTCCGTTCAACAGTTCTGCAACCATGCTGTCTCGGCCGGCACGATCAGCGACGAGGACCTGCTCGTCCTGAAGCGCGAGGTTCTCCCGGACGGCCTCATGAACCGCGAGGAGGCCGACCTCCTGATTGCCCTCGAGCGGGCGGTGATCGGTTCCGACGCCTTCGCCGACTTCCTGGTCGCCTCGGTCGTCGACTTCGCCGTGTGGGGCTCGCGCCCGACCGGCTACATCGACCGCGACGTCGCCGCGTGGCTCGCCGCCTCGCTCAGCGGCCGCGACGGCCCGAGCGCGGTGGGTGCCCGGATCGCCATGGAAGTCGTCCGCGAGGCCGAGAGCAGCGCCGAATCACTGGTGGCCTTCGCCCTCGAGGCCAACCGTCGCGCCCGCGACACGGTCCAGGCCCCGCGCATGACCTTCGCCCTGGCCGCCTGAGCCTCAGACCAAGGCGCAGCTTCCGTCCGCGGCGCAACTGATCTATCGGGACAGTCAAGCCGGTGCGCAATCCGGCGATCTCGAAAGCAGTGCGCCAGCGATGTTCGACAAGATCCTGATTGCCAACCGGGGTGAGATCGCCTGCCGGGTGATCAAGACGGCCCGGAGGATGGGCATCAAGACCGTAGCGGTCTACTCGGATGCCGATCGCGACGCCGTGCACGTCGCCATGGCCGACGAGGCCGTGCATATCGGGCCCGCTGCCGCCTCCGAATCGTACCTCGTGATCGAGAAGATCGTCGAGGCCTGCAAGAAGACCGGCGCCCAGGCCGTCCATCCGGGATACGGCTTCCTCTCCGAGCGCGAGGCCTTCCCGAAGGCGCTCGAGGCCGCCGGCATCGTGTTCATCGGCCCCAACCCGGGGGCCATCGCCGCCATGGGCGATAAGATCGAGTCGAAGAAGGCGGCCGCCGCCGCCGAGGTCTCGACGGTTCCGGGCTTCCTCGGCGTGATCGAATCACCCGAGCACGCCAGGAAGATCGCCGACGAGATCGGTTACCCGGTGATGATCAAGGCCTCCGCGGGCGGCGGCGGCAAGGGGATGCGCATCGCCTACTCGGGCGAGGAAGTGGCGGAGGGCTTCGCCCGCGCCAAGTCGGAGGCGGCCTCCTCCTTCGGCGACGACCGCGTCTTCATCGAGAAGTTCATCACCGACCCGCGCCACATCGAGATCCAGCTGATCGGCGACAAGCACGGCAACGTCGTCTACCTCGGCGAGCGCGAGTGCTCGATCCAGCGCCGTAACCAGAAAGTGATCGAGGAGGCGCCGTCACCGCTCCTCGACAAGAAGACCCGCCGCAAGATGGGCGAGCAGGCCGTCGCGCTCGCCAAGGCGGTGAACTACGATTCGGCCGGCACGGTCGAGTTCGTCGCCGGGCAGGACAAGTCCTTCTACTTCCTGGAGATGAACACCCGTCTGCAGGTCGAGCATCCGGTCACCGAGATGATCACCGGCCTCGACCTCGTCGAGCTGATGATCCGCGTCGCGGCCGGCGAGAAGCTGCCGATCACCCAGGACGACGTGAAGCTGAACGGCTGGGCGGTCGAGAGCCGCGTCTACGCCGAGGACCCGACCCGCAACTTCCTGCCTTCGATCGGCCGGCTGACCACCTACCGTCCGCCGGAGGAGGGCCAGCAGGGCACGGCGATCATCCGCAACGATACCGGCGTGGAGGAGGGCGGCGAGATCGCCATCCACTACGACCCGATGATCGCCAAGCTGGTCTCCTGGGCGCCGACCCGGGCCGAGGCGATCGCCGCGCAGGGCGAGGCCCTCGACGCCTTCGCCATCGACGGCATCCGCCACAACATTCCGTTCCTCTCGGCGCTGATGGCCCATCCGCGCTGGCAGGAGGGTCGGCTGTCCACAGGCTTCATCGCCGAGGAATTCCCCGAGGGTTTCACGGCTCCGGAGCCCGCCGGCCCGGTGGCGATCCGCATGATGGCGGCGGCGGCGGCGATCGACCACAAGCTCAACCAGCGCAAGCGCGGCATCTCCGGGCAGATGCGCGCGCCCGGCCTTTTCGCCTTCGAGCGTGAGCGCGTGGTGATCCTGGCGGGTCAATCCTTCCCGGTGACGGTCGAGCCGGAGGGCGAGGACATCCTCGTCACCCGCGACGACGGCACGGCGCTCACGGTGGCGAGCGCCTGGCGCCCGGGCGAGCCGGTCTGGATCGGCACGATCGGCTCGGAGCGCGTGGCGATCCAGGTGCGCAGCCTGCTCAACGGCGTGTTCCTGCAGCACGCCGGCGCGGCCGCCGAGGCCCGGGTCTACACCCGCCGCGAGGCGGAGCTCGCCGCCCTGATGCCGGTGAAGGAGCAGGCCGGCTCGGGCAAGCAGGTGCTCTGCCCGATGCCCGGCCTCGTGAAGCAGATCCTCGTCACCGAGGGCCAGGAGGTGAAGAACGGCGAGCCGATCGCGGTCGTCGAGGCCATGAAGATGGAGAACGTCCTCCGCGCCGAGCGCGACGCTACGGTGGGGAAGATCCACGCCAAGGAGGGCGACAGCCTCGCGGTCGACGCGGTGATCCTGGAATTCGCCTGATCGCGGGGCATGCGTCGCGCTCGCGGCCGTGACTGCGGTTCACAACGAGCAGACCAAGCTGCTGGCGACGGCGCTGAACAACATCGCGGTTGCCTACGTCGTCATCGGCTTCGTCACGCCGATGACGGCCGCGAGCTTCGGTGTGCCGAGTGCACCGGCGCTGCGCGTCGAGAACGCGATCTTCACGCTCGTTCGGCTGGGGACCGGCTGCGCACTACATTACGGTGCGAGGCGTGCCCCCCGGAGCCTGAAGCCGTGAACTACGACTGGATCTTCGTAACGTTTGGCATTCCGGCGATCACGCTGGCGATCGCCTACGCGGCCGTGCGCGCGAACGAGCGGGCCGCGCGGCGCCTCGATCCCCCAGCGGGCGAGTAGGCTCCCACAGCTCCGGCATGCCCCTCTATTTCGCCTACGGCGCCAACATGGATGCCGCCGCGATGGCGCTGCGCTGCCCGGTTTCGCGGCTGATCGGCGGCGGACATCTGCCGAACCACCGCTTCATCATCATGCGCGAGGGCTACGCGTCCGTCGTGCCCGATCGAAGGCGCACCGTCTGGGGCGTCCTGTGGGAACTCGCTCCCGACGACATCCCGGCCCTCGACCGCTACGAGGGTGTCGCCGGGGGTCTCTACACCAAGGCGGCGCTGCCGGTCCGCACCGGGGAGGGCGTCAAGCGCGCCCTGATCTATCGCGGATGCTCGACGGCGCCCGGCCGTCCGAGGCCCGGGTACCTGGAGGCGGTCGTCGCGGCGGCGCGCGCGGCGCAGCTGCCGCCCGCCTATCTTCGGGAACTCGGCACCTGGGCCCGCGGCCTGCCCGCCTGAGCGTCGCGCAGTTGGTACGCGACATGCTTGCCCACGAGCGAGCTGGAGGGCGAGCGGCAGCACCGCGCCCGTCCGGCCATCCGTGATTGCGCGGCGCGCCCGTCGGTCAACGACGATCGGCGTGCGTTCGCGAGGGAGAGTTGTGCATGTCGTATCTGGCGCCCGCCGATTTCGTGAAGAAGGCCGTCGATGCCGGTGAGGCGAAGGTCTTCATGGCTACCAAGGACACGTTCATCCGAGCCTACATGGCCGGCGCGATCCTGGCGCTCGCCGCCGCCTTCGCGGTGAGCGTCAACCAGGCGACCGGCCAGCCGCTGGTCGCGGCGCTGCTGTTCCCGGTCGGCTTCTCGATGCTGTACCTGCTCGGCTACGACCTGTTCACCGGCGTCTGCGTGCTCACGCCGCTCGCCCTCATCGACAAGCGCCCCGGCGTCACCGTGGCCGGCGTCGCCCGCAATTGGGTGCTGGTCTTCTTCGGCAACTTCGCGGGCGCCCTGACCACCGCGGTGATGATGTCGATCGTCTTCACCTTCGGCTTCGCCACCGAGCCGAACGCCGTCGGCAAGCTCATCGCCGGGATCGGCGAGGCGCGCACCCTCGGCTACGAGAAGTACGGCGCCTCGGGGATGCTGACGCTCTTCGTCCGCGCCATGCTGTGCAACTGGATGGTCTCGACCGGCGTCATCGGCGCCATGCTGTCGACCTCGGTGCCCGGCAAGGTCATCGCGATGTGGATGCCGATCACGGTGTTCTTCTTCATGACCTTCGAGCACTCGGTGGTGAACATGTTCCTGTTCCCGTCGGCGATCCTCATGGGCGGCCACCTCACGGTGATGGACTACCTGCTCTGGAACGAGATCCCGACGCTGATCGGGAACATCGTGGGCGGCATCGCCTTCACGGGCCTGATGCTCTACTCCACGCATGTCCGCACCGGCGCGACGCGGACCCCGGCCCTCGGCGCCGGCATGCGTCGCCCGATCGCGGCCGAGTGAGGCCCTCCCGGCCCGCGCCGCCGGCGCGGGCCCATCCAGGCGAGACCGCGCCCGCATGAGCGAGACCCGGACGATCTCCGTCATCGTCACCGGTCGCGTCCAGGGCGTGTCCTACCGGGCCTGGACGCAGTCCGAGGCCCGCGCCCGCGGCCTCGCCGGTTCCGTGCGCAACCGCGACGACGGCACGGTCGAGGCGGTCTTCAGCGGCGCGCCGGAGGCCGTGGCGGAGATGGCGGCCCTGTGCCGGTCGGGTCCGCCGGGTGCGCGCGTGACCGACGTGGCCGCGCGGGACGGCGGCGACGTGCCGCGCGGCGGCGAATTCCGGATCCTGCGCGACTGAGATCGCCGCCGCGGGTTCAGCGCGCGCCCGCGGACTGGTATGGCGGACGGCCCCTTCGCGTATCCGCCATCCGGAGACCATGACCGACCTGTCCGCCGGCAGCGCCGCCTTCTCGCATCTCGATCTCGCGGCGCTGCTCTACTTCGTCCTCGCCTGGATCGCCTACGGCCTGTCCGTCGGCCGGCTGCGCGGCAGGATGGTCTCCCTCAGCCAGATCATGAACGGCCACCGGGCCAACTGGGCGCGCCAGGTCATCGGCCGCGACAACCGGGTGGTCGACACGCAGATCAACGCGTCGCTGCAGAACGGCACGGCCTTCTTCGCCTCGACCTCGCTCATCGCGCTGGGTTCCGTCCTGACCCTGTCGCGCTCCGGGGACGACGTCCTGAATATGTTCGCCACGCTGCCCTTCGGGACGGTGGCCAATCGCCTGACCTGGGAGCTGAAGGTCGCCGGCCTCGCGCTGATCTTCGTCTACGCGTTCTTCAAATTCGCCTGGGCCTACAGGCTGTTCAATTACACGGCGATCCTGCTGGGCGCCGTGCCGCACAAGGGGTCCGGCACGAGCGACGTCGAGATGCTGCGGGCTGTGCGGCGGCTCGCGGCCATGAACGTCAGCGCCGGGCGGCACTTCGCCCGCGGTCAGCGCGCGTTCTTCTTCGCGCTGGCCTATCTCGGCTGGTTCATCAGCCCCTACGTGCTGTTCGTCTCGACGACGGCCGTCGTGATCATCATGTGGCGCCGCCAGTTTGCCTCGGAGATCCGCAAGGCGCTCCTCGAAGCCGGGGAGGGGCCCCACGAGGGACCGCTCGAGGCGCCGCTCCTGTCGCCCGCCGAAGAGGCCCGCACATGACCGACCCACGACCCGACGACGCCGCGATCGAGACGGCGATGCTGCGCCTCGTGGCCGAGCGCGGCGCCGACAAGACCGTCTGCCCCTCGGAGGTCGCCCGCGCCCTCGGCGGCCCGCACCCGGACGGCTGGGGCCCGCTGATGCAGCCGGTCCGCCGGGTCGCGGTGCGGCTCGCCCATGCCGGGCGGATCGCGATCCTGCGGAAGGGGAAGCCCGTCGACCCGGACGATTTCCGCGGGATCTACCGCCTGTCGCTGCCGGCCTCCGATGCGGCCTCGGAAGCTCCCCTGGAATCCGGTCCCGGCAGCCAGTCCGGCGTGTAGCCGGACAGGCGGTAGGCGACGAGGCCGATCCACTCCTTCACGGCCAGGTCGAACTGGAGCAGCCCGTCCGACGCGAAGCCGTGGAAATGCGCGACGTCGCTCCAGCCTCGGGTCCGGTAATCCACCGGGAACGCGTCCACCGTGAAACCGGCCTGCCGGAAGCAGCCGACCGCCCGGGGCATGTGCCAGGCCGAGGTCACGAGCAGCCAGCGCTCGCCGAGCTTCGGCTGGACCAGGGCCGCCGAGAAGGCGGCGTTCTCGTGGGTATTGCGCGAGCGGTTCTCCAGGATAAGGCGCGTCCGCGGCACGCCGATCACGTCCGCCTGCCGGCTCACGATGTCGGCTTCGGCCATGCCGCCCGCGATGAAGCCGCTGCCGCCGGAGAAGACCAGCCGCGCCGCCGGGTAGCGCCGGGCGAGGTCGGCGAGATAGATCGGCCGCTCGCCGGCATCGTTGACGACGATCTGGCGACGCGCCTCCGAGAGGCTCGTCTCGATGCCGCCGCCCAGCACGATGATCCCGGCCGGGGCCGGCCCGTCATCCGGATAGGCGGGGAAGCGCTGCTCGAGGGGGATCAGGGCCACGTCCGACAGGGGCGCCAGCCCGGCCGCGCCGAGCAGCAGGGTGCCGAGCAGCGCCAGACCGAGGCCGGCCCTCCGCCACCGCGTCACCGCCGCGACGGCGATCCCGAGCAAGATCGCGAAGATGCAGAAGTTCGACGGGGTGATCAGGAAGAAGATCACCTTCGAGACGGGGAAGAACACGGTGCTCAGGCCGGCTTCGTCTCGGCCTCGAACCGGGCGAGCGCCGCGGCGTCCGGCGGAAGGAGACTCGCGAGGTCGGCGCCGCGCTCGACCTCGCGCTGGATCCAGAGATCGAGGCGCTGCTGCTCGACGGCCTCCAGGGCGACCCGCTCGGCGAGCGCCGCCGGCACGGCGACGAGGCCGCTCGAGTCGCCGACCAGGATATCGCCGGGATGGATGGCGGCGCTGCCGCAGGCGACGCGCTCCTGCGTGCCGACCAGGGCCAGGGCTCCTGTGGCCGCGGCCGGCCGGCACCAGGCGGGTAGGCCGATCTCCTCGGGCAGGGCCGCGTCGGTGATCAGACCGACGGCGCCGCGCTGCGCGAGGCGTGCCGCCAGGATCGCTCCGAATGGCAGGGCGAGGGCGGAGGCCGCGGCATCGATCACGACCACAGCGCCTTCGGGGACGGCATCGATGGCCGCGGCGAGATCGCCCGCGGCGTCGTCGCGGGCCGGGATCATCCGCATCGTGTAGGCGGGCCCGACCACGGTTCCGCTCCCCCGCGCCGAGAGCCCGTGCGGCGTGCAGGCCTTCACCCCAGCCCGCGCCAGGGCGCGGGCGAGGCTCGCCGGTGTCACGGCGGAGAGCGCGTCGCGCAGGGTCGGGTCGATCGCCATCGGGGGCTCCGTGAAAGGCCGGTCCCGGTCCGGGCGGCGCGGTCGGGAAGGTGGATCGCGCGGGCGTGCCGGCAAGGCTCCGGGCGCTCGCGACGGCCGTCAGGCGATGGGCTCGCCGAGCGCCCGGGCGGCGCCGGGCCGGGCGGCGATCCGGTCGTACCAGCGCCGCAGCGCCGGGCGCTCGATCCGCTCGGCCGGAAGGTTCAGCCAGCGATGCGCCGCGCAGCCGAGGGCGATGTCGGCGATGCCGAAGCTGTCGCCGACCGCGTAGGTCCGGTCCGCGAGATGGCGGTCGAGGATCTCCGCCATGGCCTCGCTCTTCTTCAGCGATGCGGCGATCAGGCCGCGGTCCGGATCGGCCGCGCGGTAGAGCTGCCAGAAGGCGTCGCGCATGGCCGGCGTGAAGCTCGTGGCCTGCCAGTCGAGCCACTGCTCCGCGTGGGCGCGCGCCCGGGGGTCAGCCGGCAGGGCCAGGGCCGGGCTCACCGCCGCCAGGTAGCGGAGGATCGCGTTGGATTCCCACAGGACGAAGCCGTCCTCCTCCAAGGTCGGGACGAGGCCGTTCGGGTTCATCGCGCGGTAGCCGGGGTCGTCGACGACCCCGTGGGCGCCGCCGGCCTCGACCCGCTCATACGGCAGGCCCGTCTCGTCGAGTCCCCACACCGCCTTCTGCACGTTCACCGAGGTGAGGCGGCCCCAAAGCCTGCGCATAATCGAAGAGTCTCCGTCACGCCTTCGGCGGGTAGGCGTGGTCCTGCCCGCCCGGATCGGTCACGCGCACCCCGTCGGGGGTGTCGTGCAGGTAGCCCGGTCCGATCGGTACCTTGCCGTGGCCGCCGGGAATGTCGAGCACGTAGGTCGGCTGGGCGAGGCCGGAGAGGCGGCCGCGCAGGGCGCGCATCAGCGCCTGCCCCTCGGGCACGTCCGTGCGCAGGTGGGCCGTCCCGGGGGCCAAGTCGCCGTGGTGGAGATAGTACGGTTTGATCCGGTTCTCGACGAGGACCCGCATCAGCGCCTCGAGGGTCGCGGCCTCGTCGTTGACGCCGCGCAGGAGCACCGACTGGCTGACCAGGGGAATGCCGGCATCGACCAGGCGGGCGCAGGCGGCGCTGGCGGCGGCGGTGAATTCCCGCGGATGGTTGGCGTGGACGGCGACGAAGACCGCGCGCCCGAACCGCTTGAGCGCTTCGACGAGGGCGTCGGAGACGAGATCGGGCTTCACCACGGGCACGCGCGTGTGGACCCGCATGACCCGGACATGTGGGATGGCGGCGAGGCGCTCCGCGATGGCGCCGAGGCGGCGCGGCGAGAGCGCGAACGGGTCGCCGCCGGTAAGAACCACCTCCCAGATCCGCGGATCCTGCGCGATGTAGGCGAGGGCGGCGTCGAGTTCGGCGTCGGTGAGGGTCCCGAGCCCGTCGGGTCCGACCATCTCCCGGCGGAAGCAGAAGCGGCAGTAGACCGGGCAGATGTGGAGCGGCTTCAGCAGCACGCGGTCCGGGTAGCGGTGCACGATCCCCGTCACCGGGGCGTGGGCGGCGTCGCCGATCGGGTCGGCGCGCTCCTCCGGCGTCGCCACGGCTTCCGCGGTGCGGGGCACGAACTGGCGGCCGATCGGGTCGTCGGGGTCCTGCGGGTCGATCAGCTCGGCCATGTCGGGCGTCACCGAGACCGCGTAGCGCGCGAGGACGGCGCCGAGGGCCTCGGCCTCCGCCCCCGAGATCAGGCCGGCGGTGAGGAGGTCGTCCGCGCTGCGCAGGACCCGGTTCATGGCCGCGTCTCCGCCACGGGAGTCCAGATCACGTCCTCGACCCGGGTAGCCCCGCAGGCCAGCATCGCCAGGCGGTCGAAGCCCAGGGCAACTCCCGACGCCTCCGGCATGACGGCCAGCGCCGCGAGGAACTCGTCGTCGATCGGGTAGCGCTCGCCGTAGACCCGCTGCTTCTCGGCCATCTCGGCCTCGAACCGGCGGCGCTGCTCCGCCGGGTCGGTCAGCTCGCCGAACGCGTTGGCCAGCTCGACGCCGCAGGCGTAGAGCTCGAACCGCTCGGCCACCCGCGGGTCGTGCGGCGCCGGACGGGCGAGGGCGGCCTCGCTGATCGGGTACTCGCACAGGATGGTCGGGCGGCCGAGGCCGAGATGCGGCTCGATCCGCGCGACGAGGACGCGGGAGAACAGGTCGGCCCAGGTATCGTCCGGGGCGACCCGGAGGCCGGAGGCCGCGACGGCGGCGGCCAGAGTCTCGCGGTCCGTCTCGCCGCCCGGTGCGACGCTCGCCAGCAGGTCAATCCCGGCGAAGCGGTCGAAGGCCTCGGCCAGGGTCAGGCGCACCGGCTCGGCGAAGGGATCCGTCTCCCGGTCGCGGAAGGTGAAGCGGCGGGCGCTGGCGGTCTCGGCCGCGCCGGCGAGCAGGTCGGCGCAATCCCTCATCAGCGCCGTGTAGGGGGCGCCGGCCCGGTACCACTCGAGCATCGTGAACTCGGGATGGTGCAGCGGCCCGCGCTCGCGGTTTCGGAACACCCGGGCGACGCTGAACAGTCGTGGCTCGCCCGCCGCCAGCAGCTTCTTGCAGGCGAATTCCGGCGAGGTGTGCAGGTAGAGGGACGTGCGGGCGCCGCTCGCACCGACGGCCTCGGTGGCGAAGGCGGACAGGTGCGCCTCGTTGCCGGGCGAGACCTGCAGGCAGGCGGCCTCGGCCTCGACGAAGTCGCGGTCCGCGAACCACGCGCGGAACGCCGCGAGGATGCGGTTGCGCAGGATCAGCGCCGGGCGCCGGTCGGCGTGACGGCCGGCCGACCACCAGGGGGAGGCGGGTCCGCTCACGACCAGCCTCCGCGCCGGATCGGGACCGGCCGGCTCCGACCGGGACGCGTCGCGTTCTGGAGCACTCTCATCCTCGGACCTGACTGGCTCCGGGCCGCGGAGACGCGCCGCGGCCGATGCCGGTTGCCATCGACGGTCCACGCCCGCCCGCTGGCAACCGCGGCGCAGATGCGATAGTGGCGGGGTCCGAGATGCAGCGCCCGCGCTTGGCGCGTGCCGGCCCCCATGTCAATGCAGGACGCAATTCCGTGAAGGTGATCGCCTCAACGCTCCGTAAGGGCAACGTCGTCGAGAAGGACGGCAAGCTCTACGTGATCCTGTTCGCCGAGAACATCCACCCCGGCAAGGGCACCCCGGTGACCCAGCTCGACATGCGCCGGATCACGGACGGCGTGAAGGTGTCCGAGCGCTACCGGACGACCGAGCAGGTCGAGCGCGCCTTCGTGGAGGATCGCGAGCACACCTTCCTCTACAGCGACGGCGAGGGGTTCCACTTCATGAACCCGGAGAACTACGAGCAGATCGCGGTGCCGCAGGACGTGGTCGGCGACGCCGCCCCGTACCTTCAGGAGGGCATGGCGGTGATGCTCTCCGTCCATAACGGCGTCCCGCTGACCATCGAGCTGCCCCAGCGTGTCACGCTCGAGGTCGCCGAGACCGAGCCGGTCCTGAAGGGCCAGACCGCCTCGTCTTCCTACAAGCCCGCGACCCTGTCGAACGGCGTGCGCACGACCGTGCCGCCCCACATCGCCGCCGGCACCCGCGTCGTCGTCATGACGGCCGACGGATCCTACGTCGAGCGCGCCAAGGACTGATCCGGTCCGCGCCGGCGACCAACCCTGCGAGGTCGGTCGCCGCGTTCAGCGCGCGGATCGCGTGGCAGCCTCCAGGGTGGCGTAGCAGCCCTGCGAGATCGCCTGCGCGCGCAGGCGCTCCGTCCCGCTGAAGGGACGGCCATCCTCCCGGAACAGGTCCTCGCGGAGCAGCGCCTCCGAGGTGCAGCGGGCCGCGATGCGGCAGAGCGGCGGCTCGCCGCCGGTGCGCGCGCAGATCGTCACGTAATCGGCGCGGAACGCCCGCAGCCCGGCACGCGGATTGGCGCCGACCTCCGTGACGAGCCCGGTCAGCAGCGCCAGCAGCAGCGGCTGGTGGATGAGGTAGATCGCGAGGCTGTGCCGGCCCGCGAAGGTGGCGGCGCGGCCGAGCCGCGTGCGCGGCGCCCAGGCCCCCAGCCGAGACCGGGCGAGCCGCGGCAGGGCCAGACGACCCAGGACGATGCCGGCCAGCACAAGCCCGAACCAGGGGAAGAGCGGCACGTAGTCGTTCGTCCGCGGCAACACCGAGCCGAGGCCGAGGAAGAACAGGGCCGGCGCGTCGAGGACGGGCGCGTGCACCACGTGCGGCGCGGCGAGCACGGCCGCGGCCGCGACGGCGGTGACCGGGACCGGCAGGAACAGGAACGGCAGCCCGAGCAGGCTCGAGACGGCGATGCAGTGGAGCACGCCGAAGAACACGAAGGCGTCCGGGAACATGACCCAGGTGCCGAGGGTCACCAAGAGCGCCGCCCCGCCGATCCGCGCGAGCCGCAGCAGCGTCGGTCGAAGCCGGACCCCGCGCCCGTTCATCAGCACGAGGCCGATGCCGACCAGGACCAGGAAGGTGCCGGCGATCGCCTCGGCGGCGTGCCGCCCCGTCGGCGTCAGCGCGTAGTTCTCCGCGGTCAGCCGCAGGTGACCGAGATCCCAGAGCGTGTGGTAGCTCGCCATCGACAGCAGGGCGGCCGCCCGCGCCGCGTCGACGACCGGCAGGCGGCGCCGCTGCGAGGCGGGCGCGACCGGGGAGGCGGAGACGGGACGGTCGAGGGTGACGTCAACGGACATGATGGTGCACCCAAACCATGTCGGGGCCGCCCTTTCCATCGCGCCGTGCGACGGACGCTCCGACCGAGCCCGAAGCGGGTGCGTCGGCTCTCGGAAACGTGAACGCCGACGCGGCGTGCGCGGGAGTGCCGGGAGGGAGAGCCGGCATCCGGAAAACCCCTCGGCAGCCCCGACGCTTAAACGCTGGTTTCGCCCGAGCCTGCGACCGATCGACTGTTGCGGCCCCGCCTCCTTGCGCCAAGATTGCAACTTGGCGTCACTGTTCTGCCGGCCAAATGGGCTTCCCGGACATCAGGACTTCGTTAATCTTGCCGGGAGAGCGCGCGGCGTGATTCGGTGTAGGTTGCTCGGCCATGTCTGACGAACGCGGATCCGGGCCGGAGAATCCCGAGCGGGGGATTGTCGCCCGAACCGGCGAACTGGATCAGCACGAGGATGAGGCGCTCGACCTCGTCGAGGTGGCCGGCCGCATCAAGTGGTTCGACGTCTCCAAGGGTTTCGGGTTCATCGTGCCCGACGACGGTGCGCCCGACATCCTGCTCCACGTCACGTGCCTGCGGCGCGACGGCTACCAAGCGGCCAGCGAGGGCGCCCGCATCGTCGTGGAGGCCGTCGAGCGGCCCCGCGGCTGGCAGGCCTTCCGGGTCATCTCCCTCGATCAGGCGACGGCGGTGCATCCCTCCGAGCTGCCGATGCCGCGCACGCACGTCACCGTGACGCCGACCAGCGGGCTCGAGACCGCCGTCGTGAAGTGGTTCAACCGCCTGCGCGGGTTCGGATTCCTGACCCGCGGCGACGGGACGCCGGACATCTTCGTGCACATGGAAACGCTGCGGCGCTACGGGATCGCCGAGCTGAAGCCCGGCGAGTCCGTCCTGGTGCGCTACGGCGACGGCTCGAAGGGCGTGATGGCGGCGGAGGTGCGGCTGATCGACGGGACGATGCCCGCGTCCCATTGAGGCCGCGTTTCCCCGGCCCGGCACACCCCGTCCTATCTCCTTGTCGAAGCTCGGAAAATCCGGAGCCGGATTCCCCTTCGGCATGTCCTGGTCTATCACCGGGCGACGGGCCTCACGGTCCGCGCGCCATCCCACGAGAGGCATGAGCCTGTGAGATCCCTCCTTCGCACCGCCCGGGCGGCCGCCATCGCCTGCCTCGCCCTGACCGCGATCGCCCCGGCGCCCGCCGTCGTGGCGCAGGCGGCCGCCCGGGCTGCCGCGACCAAGTCGGAGCCGCTGACGATCGTCACGAAGGCCGGGCCGAAGCGCTTCGACGTCGAGGTAATGCGCGACGACGCCGCCCGCGCCCGCGGCCTCATGTTCCGCCGGCACATGGCGGCCGACCACGGCATGCTGTTCGACTTCGAGCAGAACCAGCCCGTTACGATGTGGATGAAGAACACCTACCTGCCGCTCGACATGGTGTTCATCCGGCCCGACGGGACGATCAGCCGGATCGCCGCCGACACCGAGCCGCTCTCCACGGCGATCATCCCGTCGGGCGGCCCGGTCGTGGCGGTGCTCGAGCTGAACGCCGGCACCGCGGCGAAGCTCGGGATCGCCCCGGGCGACCGGATCGAGCACGCCATGTTCAAGGCCCGCTGAGGCGCGCCCGCGCGATTCGCGAACGCACCAGGAACAAGCGCCTTGACCACCGCCGATTTCCGCTCCAGTGTTCCGGAAATGTTCCGGTGCGCCGGAAGGCTGGTTCAGGGCGGAGGACCCGATGGGCGACGCGGCTGAGGTCGAACTGTTCGGCAACGACGACTGGTCGGTGCAGGCGGACGGAATCGAGCACCGCCAGACCGGCTACTTCATCGCCCGCTCGGCGCTCGCGACGCGCCGGGCGGAGGGCCTGTGGGACTGGCCGCTGCAGATGGCCGAGAAGCGCTGGTGCCGGCCGAGCCTGTTCCGCGAGGCGTTCCTCGCCGCTCTCGACCGGTTCGGCATCCCGCGGGACGCCGAGCTGATCCGCTCCTTCGCGCTGGGCTACGGCATCCGCGCCGTGATCTCGCCGGCCGCCGAGACCTTCGTGAGCCTGGGCGACATGCTGAAGCCCCGCGAGATCGCCGAGCCGGCGCGCGCCGCCAGCCCGCGGCCCGTCCGGGCCCTGGCGGCCGCCGGCGCCTGAGGGCCCGGCGACGGGGGCCGATTTGACCCGGGCGGCCGCCCGCGGATAGCCCTCAGCCTCGGAACGAGGGAGAGAGCACGATGGCGGATCACGACCGGGCCGGACTCGACGGGTTGATCACGCCGCCCCTGTCGCGACGGGGCTTCGTGATGACGAGCCTGATGAGCGGGCTGACGCTCGCGACCACCCGCGTCGAGGCCCAGGTGATTCACACCGACAGTGCGGGCATCGAGGCCGGCGAGGTGAAGATCCCGGCCGCGGACGGGCCGATGCCGGCCTACCGCGCGGTTCCGGAGGGCGTGGGCCCATTCCCCATCGTCTTGGTGATCGAGGAGATCTTCGGCGTCCACGACTACATCAAGGACATCTGCCGCAGGCTCGCGAAGGCCGGCTACTGCGCCGTGGCCCCCGAGCTCTACGCTCGCCAGGGCGACCTCTCGACCATGTCGGATCCGAAGCAGATCATCCGAGACGTCATCGCGAAGACGCCGGACGCGCAGTGGGTCGGCGATCTCGACGCGACGGTGGCCTGGGCGGCCTCGGCGGCGAAAGGTGACCCGAACCGCCTCGGCGTCATGGGATGGTGCCGCGGCGGCCGCGCCACGTGGCTCTACGCGGCGCATCGTCGCGACCTGAAGGCGGCCGTCGCCTGGTACGGGCCGGTCGGCGGCGAGCGGACCGACATCCAGCCGCGCACCGCCGGCGACGTGGCGGCCGAGATCCACGCGCCGCTCCTCGCCCTCTACGGCGGGGCCGATACCGGCATCCCCGTGGCGGCGGTCGAGGAGGCGCGCGACCGCGCCAGGGCGGCCGGCAAAAGCGTCGAACTCGTGGTCTACCCGGACGCGCCGCACGGCTTCCACGCGGATTATCGTCCGAGCTACCGCCGCGAGGCGGCGGAGGACGGCTGGAAGCGCGCGCTGGCCTTCCTGAAATCGCACGGCGTCGGCTGAATAGTCGGCCCAGGACGCCCGATCGGGCGCGTTCCGGGGTGGCTGTGTTACCCAAGACACGGCCACAACTTCACAATCGTGCAAGGATCCAAGGAGGATCTGTGCCCGCGCGGGTCTGGCCCTTCGCGGCGCTCGGGCGTTGAACCGATCGAAGCGACCGCCGTTCAGCCCCTGTAGAGTGTCCTGGTCCATGAGCGATTCGGTACAGCCTGGCCAGAAGCCCGTGATCCTCGTCGTGGAGGACCAGCCCGACGAGCGCTTCCTCGCGGCCACGCTGCTGGAGGATACCGGCTTCACGGTGATCGAGGCCGAGACCGCCGATCGCGCCCTGGCGATTCTCAACGATCGCGCCGACGAGGTCAGTGTCGTCTTCTCGGACGTCCGCACGCCCGGACCGATCGGCGGCTTCGAGCTCGCGCGGATCATCGGCGTGACTTGGCCGCGCGTGCGGGTCCTGCTGACCTCGGGCGACGCGGGCGACCAGCCGAGCGACCTGCGCGTCTCGGCGACCTTCATCCCGAAGCCGTGGCGCGCCGAAGACATCCTCGCCTGGGTGGAGCAGGCGGCCGGGCGACCCTCGGCCGGGTCGGGACCGTCCGTTATCGGACCGGGCGGCAAAATAATCCCGTCCGGCTTGGAAACCTGAGGCGGCCGCACAGTTGTACGCCACTCCGGAGCGCGCCGCGCCCGGACTTCCGCAGTACAACCGATCCCCGACGCCGCCATGAAGATTGTCGCAACCAACCACGCCGATTCACTCCGACGCCCCGGTTCGCGGGATTCGGCGGAATCCGCCGTTCTCGACACGGTCCGGGAGGGGCTGCTCAGTGTCTACGGCACGGCGGATCGCGACCTGCCGGCGGAATTGGCGGCGCTGGCGCGGCAGCTCGACCGTCCGGGTCCCGCGGGCTGCGGCCCGACCTAGCTTCCGCCGCGGAACCTTGACAGGAGACTGCGCCAGCGGGTCGCCAAGACGAGAGAATCTGCTATTCAGCGCATTCTGACCTGCCGACGCAGTGCGTCTCTCAGTCGAGTCCCGGATGCGTCTCACAGTTCTTCGCGGATCGCTCACCGCCGCCGCGATCATGACCCTGGCCGGTCTCGCGTCCGTTCAGGCGGCGACCCCGCCGGCCCAGCCCGCCGACGGCGCGGGCGGTGTGGGTGACCGCAAGGCGACGGTGACCAAGCGGCTGCTCGGGCGCGGCACGGCCTCGACCTACGCGTTCTACGCCGCGGGCGCGGCCCCCGAGACGGGCCGGCCGGTCGCGATCGTCCTGCACGGGTGGGGCGCGGTCAATCCGCAGAGCTACGGCGGCTGGATCGATCATCTCGCCCGCCAGGGCTGGCTCATCTTGTACCCACGATTTCAGGAGGTGAACCGGACCCGCCCGGCCGACGCCCCGGCCATCGCGGAATCCCTCGTCAAGGCGGCCCTCGCCGAGATCGCGACGGACGGCGAGGCGAAGCCCGACCTCGGCCGCGTCGCGATGATCGGCCACCTCGCCGGGGCTCCGCTCGCCATGGATCTGGCTGCCGCGGCCAAGGCCCAGGGCCTGCCGGTGCCGAAGCTGATCTTCGCGGTGATGCCTGGCGGCATCGCCAGCGGGCCGAAATCCCGCGGCATCGCCCTCACCGACCTGTCGGCGATCGATCCCGCGACGCTGATCGTGACCATGGTCGGCGACAAGGACACGCGGGCCGCCGATCTCGCGGCCAAGCGCCTCCTGCGCGAGGCGAGTGCCGTGCCGCTGGAGCGCAAGCTCTTCGTGCGGGCGCTGTCGGACGATCACGGCTTCCCGGCCCTGACGGCGACCCTGGCGGCCCCGGCCGGCGTGGACACGGCCTACGACGGCGGCGCCATCAAGCCGGGCCCTGAGCCGAAGGACGCGCCCAAGGACGCGACGAAGCCGCCGCCGTTCCGCTGGTCCGCCGACATGGCGCTGTCCGGCGAGCAGCAGACCCTGATCTCGCAGATCAACCTCGCCCGCGTCGACGCACTCGATTATCTCGGTTTCTGGAAGACCTTCGACCTCGCCGCCGCGGCGGCCTTCGCCGGATCGGACGCGACGGCGCTGAAGAACAATCCGCGCCTCGCCGACATGGAGCGCTGGAGCGACGGCTGGCCGGTGAAGCGGCTCGCCGTCGAGACGCCGCGGCCCACGCCGGCCGCGCAGGCCGGGACTCCGGCGTCCGCACCCGCCGGACGCAAGCGCTGAGATCGGACGCTGCGACAGCTTGGCCTTGGCGCGCGGCTTGCTAATCTCTCCCCGTTCGACACGGGAGAGAGATCATGCCCGAGTTCGTCGCCAGCCTGCTCGCCGCCGCGGCCTTCTGCCTGACGTTGCTCGCGCTGAACGCGCTGACACGGCTGCTGATCCAGGCGCATATCGCCCCCTCGGATCTCGGCGAGACCGGCTTCCTGCAGGTCGGCGGTGCGCTCCTGATGGCCCGGGCGGCCTACCGGCGGGCGCCCCAGCGCCGACCGGGCTGACGCTCAGCGCAGGAACGCGCCGAACGAGCGTGGGCCGTTGCCCGTCGGGATGGTCGCCAGCACCTTGAGCGTCTTCGAATCGAGGACGCTCAGCGTGTTGTCGCCCCAGTTGGCGACGTAGAGGCGTCCGTCGGGATCCGCGGCGATCCCTTCCGGGTGGTCGCCGACATCGACGTCGGCGATCGGCTTGAGCGTGGCGAGGTCGAACGCCGTGACGCTGCCGGCATACTGGTCCGTCACGAAGCCGCGCCCGCCGGCGAGGGCGATGACGTAGGGCCGGCGGCCGGTCGGGATGCGGCCGATCTCGCGCCCCGTCTTCAGATCCAGCACCGAGACGTCGTCGCCAGTCACGTTGGCCGTGTAGGCGCGCCCCGCCGCGGCATCGAGCGTGATTCCGAACGGATGCTGCCCCACTGGGATGACCTTGGTCTCCCGCCGGGTCGCGGCGTCCACGACCGAGACCGTGTCGGCCTCGCGGTTGGCGACGTAGAGCGTCGCCCCGTCGGGGCTGACGGCGATCCCCGAGGGCGAGGCACCGACCGCGATCTCGCCGTCCGGCACCAGGGTGCCGTCGCGCTCGATCAGCACGAACAGGCGGTGCCCGTACCAGTCGGCCACGTAGACCGGGCCGCCCCGCGGGTCGGAAGCGACGCCGAGCGGGCCGCCGGGCAGCGGCACCTCGGACAGGACCTTGCCGGCGTCGAGGTCGAGGATCGCGAGACCGTGCCCCTCCGGGCGCGTGACGTAGGCCCGCCGGCGATCGGGCGACAGGGCGATCCCAGCCGGGGCCCCGTCGACGGGGATGCGGCGCACCACCTTCCTGGCCGCCAGATCGACGATCTCGACCGCGCCGCCGAGTTGGGCGGTGACGACGGCCTCCCGGGCCGGTTCGGCACGGGAGCCCGTCGCCACGAGGACGAGGCCGGCGGCGAGGGCCGCGCGGCCCCGTGCTGGGCTCACGAGCCCTTCTCGACCTTGGCCTTCAGGTTGGCGAGGCTCGCCTTGATCCAGTCGCCGACGCCCTTCTCGGAGGCCTCGTCGTTCAGATCCGGCGGCGGGTCGTTGTTCATGTAGCCGCGATAGAACGCCGCCTTCCACTCGACCTTCGACTTGGCGTTGCCCTCGGGCTCGACCGTGATCGTCGCCGAGTAGTCGTTCGCCGGAAGATCCTTCACGTCGACCTTGTCGATGTAGTACGAGAACAGCTTGTCCTCCGGCTTGTACTTGTTGCTGGTCTCGGAGATCTGATTCCCGTTCTTGAGCGTCAGCACGCGCTTGAACTTGCCGGCCGGGTCGCCGTTGAGCTCCGTCTTGGTGACGTTCTGCATCCAGTCGGAATTCTTCAGGTCGCCGACCACGGCCCAGACCTTGTCGGCGGGGGCGTTGATCTCGATCGACTCGGTGATCTTGCGCCGGGTCGGGCCGTGGGCCTGCGCGGTCGCCGCCACCAGGGCCGCCGTGGCCGCCAGGGCCAGGGTGATTTTCTTCATCTTGTCCTTCTCCTCCCGCCCTCAGCGGTCGTCGCGATCGAGGACGCGCGCCTCGGGGCCGAGGGCCGCCGCGACCTTGTCCTCGATCCAACCCCAGGCCTCGCGCTCGCGCGGTCCCGCGGTCTTGCCAATGGCGATGGCGAGGTAGGCCATCTCCGTCAACACCTTCCCGGGCTCCAGCATGTGGAGCCGGGTCGAAAGAATGGCGGCCTCGAGGACCGCCGCCTGCGCGCGGTTGAAGCCGATGAACGGCGCGTGCGCGGCGCTGTGGACCATCCGGCCCCGGAAGCGCGGCCGGGTCTCGTGGGCTTCGACGGAGGCGACCGCGAATTCCGCGTGGCCGAAACTGTCGGCGAGGCGGCGGCCCTCGATCGCCGCGCACGGCAGCGTCGGCCACTCGCGCCGGCCCGTCACCGCGCCGGCGATCACGCGGATGTCGCGCGGGCTCGAGGCAGCGAAGCAGGGATTGGCCTCCAGGTTGACGATCGTCGGCGATGGCCGGAACGGCGCGAGGACGTAGCCCTCATCCTCGCCGATCAGCCCGAACGGGACGAGGTGCAGCTCGCCCGCCGGGGACAAGGTGGTGACGATGGTCTCGAGAATCAGCGGCATGGCCTCACGCCTTGTCGGCGGGGACGAGGCGCCCGCAGACCAGCTTCGACGGCGGATCCTGCGGGCGCTCGGGCGCGACCGCGGCGCGCGCCGCGGCCTCCGGGACGGTCTCGGGCGGGCTCGCGCCGGCCTCGGGCCCGGCCAGGCGCGCGTCGCGGGTCCCGGGCGGGGGCGCGTCGGGTCCGGAATGGCGGGTGTGGCCGGCCTTCTTGAAGGCGGTGGCATCCTCGACGTCGGCGTCGGCCGCGCAGCCCCAGTCGAGGGCCTCGTCCTGAACGTAGCGCTTGCCGAGCCGCCACGCCGTCTCGGCCTTGGCGAGTTCGGCGCCGAGATAGAAGGCGTGGGCGCCGTCGCTCGCCACGTCGAGGTCGGGGAAGAAGGCCATCGCGTCGGTGCCGACCCTGTGGATGTCGCGGTTGTAGAGGTGGATCCCGTCCTCGGCGATCACGATCCGGTAATTCGGGTCGCGCACCTCGGCGGCGGCCTGGGCGATCTCGTCGGCGGTCTGCACGAACGGGCGCTTGTCGTGAAGGGCGAGGAGCGCCCGGCCGTAGCCCTTCGGCAGCGCCGAATCGGCCTTGGCCGCGTACATGACCCGCCGGGCGGCGTCGTGCTCCTCGACGGTGCGGCGGGTGTGGTTGGAGACCTGCACGATCAGCACGTTGCGGATCGACAGCTCCGAGCACATCCCGACGAGCAGCGCCGTGACGCCCAGGGAATCGGCCTCGGTCAGCTCGGTGAGGTTGCCGGTGCCCATCATCATGTCGATCTCGGGCCAGCGGGCGCGGGTGTCGCGGTAACGCGCGATCGAGTCGACGAAGCCGTGGTGGATCGGCTCGAGGATCGGGTCGGCCAGGAACGGCCGCCCCGCCTTGAGCATGCGCTCGATCGCGCGATCGAGGGAGGGCAGGTCGTCCGGCCGCATCGGCACGAGGATCGGCATCGCGTCGGTCTCGAAGGCGAGATCGAGGGTCTCCTCGTTCAGGCTCAGCAGGAAGTCGGCGCCGGCGCCGGCGCCCCGGACCAGTTCCTCGCGGGAGAAGGAATCGACGCTGACCCTCAGGCCGGCGCCCTTCAGGGCTCGCACGGAATCCTCGAGGTGCGGGAACGGGGTATCGGGCAGGCCGCCGAGATCGATGACGTCCGCGCCGCGCCCGGCGAGATCGAGCCCCTTGGCGAGGATCTGGTCGACGCTCATCTTCGACGCGTCCACGATCTCCGAGAAGATCCGGAGGTCGTGCCGGGACAGGTCGACCTTGCGGGCGGTCAGGCCGAGCCAGGCCGGCAGGTCGACCACCTCGTCGGGGCCGCGCTCCACCGGGACTCCGAAATGCGCCGCGAGGTGCACGGGATTGGCCCGGCACCGGCCCGGCAGGACGATCCGCGTGGCGCCCTCGGGCAGCACGACCCGCCGGCGGATGATCTCCTCGGTCATCAGCGCCGCGACCTTCACGCCGGCATCCGAGATGCTCCAGTGGAGGGTCTGCGGGAGCCCCGCCGCGACCTTCTCGAGCCGCGCCCGGGCGAGGCGGCCGGTAACGAAGACGATGTGCTCGGCGGTGCTCACGCGGCGGCCCTCGTCTCGACCGCGACGCGGCGGTGCGGTCCCCAGACCTCGATCGTACCCCCGAAACATGCCGCGAAGCCCGGGAAGGCGGCGTCCACGATCCGGTCCCGCGCCAGCGCGGCGGGGTCGACGCACGGCGGCGCATCGACGGATTTCACCAGGACGCAGCGCTCCGCCCCGACCCGCGCGGCGAGCCAGAGGGCGAGGCTGTCCGAGGTGACGTCCCAGGTCTCCGGGATGTCCGGGTGGCCGGCTCGGAGAGCGCGCGGGTTCCAGACCCGAATCCGCGCGGGCGCCGTCTCAGCCCAGGGCTCCAGGCTCTGCACGAGCCGCGGCTCGATCCCGCGGAAGATGCCGGCCGCGTCGCTCATGGCGTCGAGCGCCCGGCGATGGGCCTCGGCGTCGCCGAAGCGCTCCCGCGCCTGCGCGGCCCGGACGGCGTCCGCGAAGGCGCCGCCGCCCGGCACCACGATGCAGCGCCCGTGCGTGCCGTCGCCGATCGCCTCCAGCAGGGCGCGGCGGCGATGCGGATCCGCCTCGAGGCTGCCGCCGATCTTGATGACGCTCGTCACGCCGCGTCCTGCCGGCTCGGCCGCAGGGCGCGCAGGGCCTCGGCCACGCGCAGGGGATCGATGCCGTTGCGGCGGTCGAAGTCCCGGCACAGGCCGCCGCGGAAGCCGAGGTAATCCGGCCGGTGCGCGCAGAGGCCGGGGATGTCGATGACCCGCAGCGACCCGGCGAGGCCGCTCATCAGGCCGTTCGCCCGGCAGGCGGTGGTGAAGGCCGAGAGGTCCGAGGCCGCGGCGAGGTCGGGCAGGCGGGCGCCGGTCTTACCGGCGGTGTCGATCATGGCGCCGGCGAAGCCGGCCGCCGCCAGGGCGGGCACGTGCGGGGCCGCCGGCCCGTCCTCGGCGAACAGCACGGCGATCAGCCGGCCCGGCGCGGCCGCGACGCGATCGGCCAGCGCCGCCGCGTCCCGGATCTCGGCAGGACGTAGACCGATCTTCACCCAGTCGACCCCGGTCCGGGCCAGGGCGGCGACGGATCCGGCCGCCGGATCGGCCACCGCGCTCGTCGCGGCACCGCCGGACACGCGGGCGACGATCTCCCGCACGACGTCCTCGTCCAGGGCGCCGAGCGCCCCGCGCTCCGGGTCCTTGGCGTCGATCAGGTCGGCGCCGGCGAGGCGGGCTGCCTCGGCCTCGGCCGGATCGCGAACGCTGACGAGGAGCCGGGGCAGGGGGTCTTGCTGGATGGTGGACGCGGGCACGAAACACTCGAACTTGAACGGGCCGTCTCAGGACTTCCCAGGCAGCGGCTCGGCGAGCAGGCGGTTCTTCACCACCCAACGCATCGCGTGCGCCCAGGTATCGTCGGTGTCGGCCCGGATCGTCACCTGCCCGCCGCGCACCACCTTGCCGGTATCGGCTTCGGCGATCGCGACGCTCAGGTTGAAGATCTGGCCGGACCCCTTCTCCACATAACCGGTCACGACGAGATCCGCACCCAGGCTCTTGGCGATGTCGGCCGCGCAGCCGTTGCATTTGTAGAGCGGCCCCTCCTTGGCCACGACGTCGGCCTTGGGCGCGGTATCGACGATGTCCAGACCGGCCTTGTCGCGCAGGGCGTTGCGCAACTCGTCGGTGACGAGGGCGAGCTTCCGGGCGTCCACCGGCCGCGTCCGGGATCCGTAGGCGGCACCGGGATCGAACAGCTCGACCGGGAAGACGGCGGCCTTCTCGACGGCGCCGGCCGCACCGGGCAGGGCGGTCCACAGGACGACGCCGCAGGCGAGCGCGGCGCGGAGAGACGTGTGGCGCATCGGCGGGAGCTTCCTCTCGAGGCGTGCGGCCGCCCGAGGCGGCGGCATCGTTCCCGCCATAGGTCGGGCGAAGGGACAATTTGGCAATGTACTTCCGCGCCCGCCTATCCCACGACGGTAACGTGAACGTCGGGACGAGACGCCGCGGTTGAGCGGCCTGAGCGGAAGCTGATAGAGGCCGCGCGCATGCACCATCCTGCACCCGACACGGCCCTCCGGCACAAGACGCGCCCGTCCTGGCTGCGCGCGGCCGCCGTCGCGCTCGCCATCGCCCCGGCGGCGGCGCGGGCCGAGGACCCGGCGCCGGCCGCGGCGGCGCAGCCGGCCCAGGCCGCCGCTCCGCAGGCGCTCGAGACCCATGTCGGCCTGATCTACCGGCCGCAGCCCGCCCCGTCCTCGTACGATGCCGAGGCGGCGCCGGAGGACGAGGGTCTGGCCGGCGCCAAGATGGGCATCGCCGACAACAACACCACCGGCCGCTTCACCAAGCAGACCTACGTCCTGGACGAAGTCGCCCTGACCGACGACAAGCCGGACGCGGTGGCGGCGGCCAAGGAGCTGATCGGCAAGGGCGTGCGCTACCTGGTCCTGGCGCTCCCCGCCGACGCGGTTCTGGCCGTGGCCGACGCCGTCAAGGACACGGGCGCGGTCGTGCTCAACGCGGGGGCGCCCGACGATCGTCTGCGCGGCGCCGAGTGCCGGGCCAACGTGTTCCACATCCTGCCGTCGCGGGCGATGCTTACCGACGCGCTGGCGCAGTACCTGACCGTGATGCGCTGGCGGAAGCTCTTCCTGATCGTCGGCCCGACCGACGCCGACAAGGCCTACGCCGACGCGATGCGCAACTCGGCGCGGAAGTTCGCGCTGAAGATCACCGCCGAGAAGCCCTGGACCTTCGGGCCCCTTGCCAAGGCGCGCGGCGACACGCCGACTCGCGCCGAGGCGATGGTCTTCACCCGGGGCCTCGACTACGACATGGCCATCGTGGCCGACGAGGAGGGCGACTGGGGCGACTACGTGCCCTACCGCACCGTCGATCCGCGCCCCGTCGGCGGCACCCAGGCGCTGACGCCGACGACCTGGTCCCCCGTGCTGGAGACCTGGGGCGCCGCGCAGGCCCAGAACCGGTTCCGGCGGCTCGCCTCCCGGCTGATGCGCCCGCTGGACTATCAGGTCTGGGCGGCGGTGCGGACGGTGGGCGAGGCCGTGACGGCCAAGAAGACCAACGACCCGGCCGTGATCGCCCCGTACCTCGTCGAGCCCGCCTTCACGCTGCCGGCCTACAAGGGCGTGCCGCTGAGCTTCCGGCCCTGGGACCACCAGCTCCGGCAGGCGATCATCGTGGTACAGCCGAAGGCGCTGGTCTCCGTCGCGCCGGAGCAGGGTTTCCTGCACCAGCGCACGCCCCTCGACACGCTGGGCGTCGACCTCCCCGAGACCACCTGCAAGTTCAAGTGAACCCGCGGCCTGCGGCGATGGCGAGCGGCCAAAGCCCTCGCAACGCGCGGAAATCGCACTACAAACGTCCCCCGAGAACGTCCGCCCAGGGCGCCGGGCCGTCGCAAGGGAAGGAAACCGTATGAGCCGCCGCGTCGAGGCATGTCTGAGTGGGGTCGCCCTCGGTGCGTGGTTCGCCCTGTGCGGGCCGGCCGCCGCCTTCACCGCCTACGTGACGAACGAGAAGGGCAACTCGGTCAGCGTCATCGACACCAACACGATGGCGGTGACGGCGACGTGGAAGGTCGGGCGGCGCCCGCGCGGTGTGACCGTCTCCAAGGATGGCAAGGAGCTGTTCGTCTGCGCGAGCGACGACGACCGGATCGACGTGCTCGACACCAGTTCCGGAAAGGTGGTGCGCTCGCTGCGCTCCGGGCCGGATCCGGAGCAGTTCATCCTCGACGCCTCCGGGAACCCACTCTACGTGGCCAACGAGGACGACAGCCAAGTCACGATCATCGACATCGAGAAGAACAAGGTGCTCGCCGAGGTACCGGTGGGCGTCGAGCCGGAGGGGATGGGCCTGTCGCCGGACGGGAAGATCCTCGTCAACACCTCCGAGACGACCAACATGGCCCACTTCATCGATACGAAGACATTCCAGGTCATCGACAACGTGCTGGTCGACGCCCGGCCGCGCTTCGCCGAGTTCACCGCCGACGGCAAGTTCCTGTGGGTCTCGGCGGAGGTCGGCGGCACGGTGAGCGTGATCGACGTCGCCCAGCGCCGCGTGATCAGGAAGATCACCTTCAAGATCCCGGGCGTGAACGACGAGGCGATCCAGCCGGTGGGCATCCGGATCACCAAGGACGGATCCAAGGCCTTCGTGGCCCTCGGGCCGGCGAACCGCGTCGCCGTGATCGACGCCAAGACCTACGCGGTCGAGAAGTATCTGCCGGTCGGCCAGCGGGTCTGGCAGCTCGCCTTCACGCCTGACCAGAAGCAGCTCTTCACCACGAACGGCACCTCTAACGACGTCTCGGTGATCGACGTGGCCGCCGAGAAGGTGGTGAAGAGCATCCCGGTCGGGCTCCTGCCTTGGGGCGTGGCGATCTCGCCGAACTGATCCGCGCGACCTCCGGGCGCCGAGCGAGGACGGCCGCGCGCGACGCGGCCCTAGGGTGGAACACGACATGACACGCATGTTTCGAACGGCGGCCCTCGGCTTGGCAGGGCTGCTCGCCGCGGCACCGGCCAGTGCCCTCGACCTGACCAAGAAGCGGGAGAACCTGCCCGACCTCGTCCTGGGCGACGATCAGGGCAACGACTTCGTGGTCGAGAACAAGGACATCACGCTGGAATCCGGCAAGGCCTACCGGCTACGGATCGTCGCCAAGGGGCGCCAGGAATACAAATTCTACGCGCCGGAGTTCTTCCGCTACATCTGGTTCAACCAGATCGTGATCGAGCACAAGGAGATCCACGGCGGCGGCCCACCCGATCACCTGGAGTTCGACGATCCCGGTGAGATCGCCATCGAGTTCGTCGCGATCAAGCCCGGCACCTACACGTGGTCGGTGCACGGCCTGGAGTCCAAGGGCATGACCGGCACGCTGACGGTGAAGTGATGCGCATCCTCCTCCTCTCCGCCTGCCTCCTCGCCGCCGGCCCGACCCTCGCGGCCGACGACGCCTCGTCCTGCGCCGAGGGCATCACGATGATCCGCGACGCCCTCGCCCTGAACCCGCCCGAGACGGCGGTGCCGAAGCTCAGGAAGGCCCTGCGGGTGGCCGAGCGGGAGCAGAAGGAGGGCGAGTTCGACGAGTGCCTCGACGCCGTCTCCGACGCCCGGAAGGTCCTGGGCCGATGAGCGCGACCGAGCCGGCGGCCCTCCTGATCGAGCATGTCGGCCACAAGTTCGGCGCCCGCGCCGCGCTGGACGACGTCTCGATCACGGTGGAGCGTGGCCACTTCGCCGCGCTGCTGGGGCCGAACGGCGCCGGCAAGACGACGCTGTTCTCGGTCATCACCCGGCTCTACAACAACCAGACCGGGCGGGTCTCGATCTTCGGCCACGCCCTGGATCGCGAGCCGTCCCGGGCGCTGGCGCGGCTCGGCGTCGTGTTCCAGGCCCGCACCCTCGACACCGATCTCACCGTCGAGCAGAATCTCCTCTACCACGCGAGCCTGCACGGCATCGCCCGCGGCGCCGCCAAGGTCCGTGTGGGCGAGCTGCTCGACCGCGTCGGACTCGCGGACCGCCGCCACGACAAGGTGCGCACGCTCTCGGGCGGCCAGTCGCGCCGGATCGAGATCGCCCGCTCGCTGATCCACCGCCCGGACCTGCTGCTCCTCGACGAGCCCACCGTCGGCCTCGACCTCGAGTCGCGGGCCGACATCGTGGCGATCGTCCGCGCCCTGGTGCGGGAGGAGGGCTTGTCGGTGCTCTGGGCGACCCACATCTTCGAGGAGATCGCGGACGACGACGACGCCGTGGTGCTGCACCGGGGCCGGATCGTCGCCCGGGGCCGGGCCGGCGGGATCGGCAGGCCCGGCGAGGCGCTCGCCGACGCGTTCCGCCGCCTGGTCGCCGAGCCGGGGAGGGCGGCGGCATGACGAACCCGACGCCCCTCGCCACCCGGATCGGCCCCGCCCCGCCGCGCGGACAGGCCGCGCGGATCGGCCGCCTCGACGCGGTCGGCTACCTGATCTGCCTCGGCGGCATCGTCCGCCGCGAGCTGCTGCGCTTCTTCAATCAGAAGGAGCGGTTCTTCTCGGCGCTGGTCCGGCCGCTGGTCTGGCTGTTCATCTTCGCGGCCGGCTTCCGCAACACGCTCGGCGTGTCCATCGAGCCGCCCTACCAGACCTATGTGCTCTACGAGGTCTACGTGGTGCCGGGCCTCGCCGTGATGATCCAGCTGTTCAACGGCATGCAATCGTCGCTGTCCATGGTCTACGACCGCGAGGTCGGCTCGATGAAGGTGCTGCTCACCTCGCCCTATCCGCGATGGCTGCTCCTGCTCGCCAAGCTGATCGCCGGCGTCGCCGTCTCGATTGTGCAGGCCTACGCGTTCCTGGCCGTGGCGTATTTCTGGGAGAGCGACATCCCGTGGCTGGGCTACCTCGCGGCGCTGCCGGCCTTCCTGGCCACGGGGCTGATGCTGGGAGCGATCGGACTGTTCCTGTCCTCGCTGGTTCGCCAGCTCGAGAACTTCGCCAGCGTGATGAACTTCGTGATCTTCCCGATGTTCTTCGCCTCGTCGGCCCTCTACCCCCTGTGGCGGATCCGGGAATCCTCCGAGACTCTCTACTGGATCTGCGAGCTGAACCCGTTCAGCCACGCGGTCCAGCTCGTCCGCTTCGCCCTCTACCTTCAGTTCGAGCCGGTCGCCTGCGCCGTTGTGGTGGGCGTGGGGCTCGCCTTCTTCGGCATGGCGGTGGTCGCCTACGACCCCGGCCGCGGCATCATGGCCCGGCGCGGCGGCCCGGCCGGCGACAACACTTGATGGAGTCCGCCCGATGAACGTCCTCCTGACCCGCATCGTCGGCCCGGCGCTGGGGCTCGCGATCCTCGCCGGTCCCGCCCTGGCGCAGCCGAAGCAGGATCCGGATTGGCCCTGCGTCCAGCGCAAGGTCGCCACACTCAGCCCCGGCCAATTCTGGACCGGCCCCGACGTGGAGGCCGCCGGCGACTGGGGCAGCGACAACGACGCCGCCGTCCTGGCGCAGAAGATCGCGTCGCGCCGCACCGACCTCTCGCAGGTCGGCCCGCTTCTCGACACGTTCGCGGAGAAGTTCGGCTCCGACAAGGACGCGAAGGACAAGGCCCTGACCCGCGTCTACGCCGGCGTGTTCGAGGTGCTGAACGGCGAGCGCAACAAGGTGGTCGGCGGCATCGCGCGCTACGCGCAGGGCCAGCGCCGGATGGCCGAGCGGATCCGCGACGAGGCCGACAAGATCAGTCAGGTGAAGGACGCGCCGAGCGCCTCCGACGCCACGGAACTCCCGAAGGACCAGTCCGAGCTGGAGACGAAGTTCGCCTGGGATCGCCGGATCTTTCAGGAGCGGAGCCAGTCGCTGACTTATGTCTGCGAGGTTCCGCAGCTGCTTGAGCAGCGGCTCGGCGAGATCGCGCGCCTGATTCAGGCGCGGCTCTGACCCCGCGCCAGCGATCATTGCCAAACTATCCCGGGCAGATTGCCGAAATATCCTTAAGTGCCTGAAATCTTTACCGAAACTGTTGCTGTTTAACCACGTGGCGGCGGCTTCGGTCGGCGCGGCCCGGAAATGAGGCCGAAACGCGTCTCACGTGTTCTTGAACCAATTGTGCGCGTTCCCGGCACCCGCCAAGAAAGACCCAAGCTCGGCAGTCACGAGCACGTGTTTGGGTTTGAGGGGGTTGGGGATGTCACTTCGGGCGCTTCGGAGCAGCCTGGTCGCGTCGGCGTCGGTTCTCGCCGGGACTGTCGTTCCGGCGGCGGTGCAGGCTCAGCAATCGGTGACGCTCGGCGAGATCAGCGTCGTCTCGACGTCGCCGGTCGGGGCCGGCGGCGGAAATTCGAGCCAGGCGCAGATCTTCAACGGTCCCGGACCGGTGCCGCCGGCCGGCTCCCTGGGACCGAGCACCGGCGTACGGCTGCGCGGCTCCGAGCAGCCGCTCTACAAGATCCCCAGCACCGTCGAATCGGTCACGGCGAGCGATATCACGATCGATCGCGCCAGCGACAACCTGACCACGACGCTGGCCCGCCGCACGCCCGGCATCAACGTCTCGGACTCGCAGGGCAACAACAACCGCGTCGACATCACCTACCGCGGCTTCACGGCCTCGCCCGTGCAGGGCGTGCCGCAGGGCCTCGCCGTCTACCAGAACGGCGTGCGCATCAACGAGGCCTTCGGCGACATCGTCAACTTCGACCTGATCCCGCCGCAGGCGATCCAGCGCATCGACGTGGTCACCGGCAACCCGGTCTTCGGCCTCAACGCGCTCGGCGGCGCGGTCAACATCCAGATGAAGAACGGCTTCACCTGGCAGGGCACCGAGATCTCGGCCTGGGGCGGCTCGGACGCGCGCACCGCCGGCTATCTCGAGTACGGCAAGGTCTCCGGCCCGTGGAGCGTCTACTTCACCGGCGACGGCCTGAACGACCGCGGCTGGCGCTACGAGAGCCCGAGCACGATCGGCCGCCTCTACGGTGACATCGGCTACCGCTCGCAGGATGCGGAGTTCCACCTGATCGGGCTCGCCGCCCGCAGCTTCTTCGGCGCGGCCGCGGCCACGCCGGTGGACTTCACCCACCGCGACCCGCGGGCGATCTTCACCTTCCCGCAGACCACCACCACCGAGGTCGGCACGCTCCAGCTGACCGGCCGGGTCGACATCTCGCCGACCTGGGATCTCGCCGGCAACGCCTATTTCCGCCGCTTCAGCCAGACCTACGTCGACGGCAACGACGGCAACTTCGAGAACTGCAGCACGCGCTCCAGCTTCCGCGGCAACCTCTGCTTCGAGGATGACGGGTTCAGCCCGGCGGCCGGACAGTCGCAGCTCGCCTTCCGCAACCAGTTCCTGATCCTGGGCCAGCAGAACCAGCGCATCCCGTTCCGGGCGGGCATCCCGTACGGCACGCTGGACACGACCCGGACGGAAGCCACCGGCTTCGGCGGCTCGCTCCAGGCCGCCAACCGCGACCGGATCTTCGGCCTGTCCAACACCTTCGTGGTCGGCGGCAGCATCGACGCGGCCAATTACGGCTTCAAGTCGTCCAGCACGCTCGGCGTCATCAACCCGGATCTGTCGATCACAACCAACCCGAGCAACCCGTTCTACGGCAACGTCCCGGGCCTCGGCACGCCGCAGCTGCGGACCGCCGGCGCGCTCGGCATCGCGCCGAGCTCGGTCAACGGCTCCAACCTCTACATGGGCCTCTACACCCTCGACACGCTGGACGTGACCGACCGGCTGTCGCTGACCGCCGGCGCCCGGCTCAACTTCGCGCGCATCCAGAGCGAGGACCTGACCGGCTTCTCGCCGGACGTGACCGGCACGCACTACTTCAACAAGATCAACCCGGTCGCCGGCCTGACCTACCGGTTCTTCGACGCGCTGAACCTCTACGGCAGCTACTCGGAGTCGAACCGCGCACCGACCCCGCTGGAGCTGGCCTGCGCCAACCCGGACCGGCCGTGCCTGCTGCCGAACTCGCTGGTGGCCGACCCGCCGCTCAAGCAGGTCACCGGACGGACCTACGAGGTCGGCTTCCGCGGCCAGCTGCCGAACACCTATGACGGCGGCATCATCACCTACAAGATCGGCGCCTTCCGCACCGATCTCGCCAACGACATCCTGTCGCTGGCCACCCCCGGCAACACCGCCCGCGCCTACTTCGTCAACGTGCCGTCGACGCAGCGGCAGGGCATCGAGGTCGGCGGCGAGTACACGGCCGATTACCTGCGGGTCTACGCCAACTACGCGCTGGTCGACGCGACCTTCCAGTTCAACGGCACCCTGTCGTCGCCCAACAACCCGCTCGCGGATGACGGCGCGATCCAGGTCCGCAAGGGCAATGTCGTGCCGCTGGTGCCGACCCACCAGATCAAGGCCGGGTTCGACTACTTCGTCACGCCCAACTGGCAGTTCGGCCTCTACCTCCAGGCCTTCTCCTCGTCCTACTTCCGCGGCGACGAGTCGAACCTGAACCGCAAGCTGCCGCCCTACTACGTTCTGAACTTCCAGACGAAGTATCAGGTGACGAAGAACCTCGAGGTCTTCGGCCTCATCACCAACCTGACCAACAACCGCTACACCACGTTCGGCACCTACGCCGAGCCGGGCGCGGTGGCGGGCAACCTGCGGATCAGCGATCCGCGGACCACGACCCTGGCGCAGCCCTTCTCGGTCTACGCCGGCATCCGCTACGCCTTCGGCGCCGATCCGGTGCCGATGTCGCCGGAGCCGATCATCCGGAAGTACTGATCCGTCAGCGGCGTCGAGAGGCGGGCGCCTCCCGCGGCCAGAGGGCCGCGCGGGGCGCCCGTCGCGTTTCCGCGCTACCGCATGCGGCCTCCTGTCTCGGGAACGGGCCCGTTCGCCCGGCGTCTCCCCGGTAGCCGCACCGGCGCATCACCGTCCGCTCATGCATGAGGGGTCGGCGCCGGCCGCATCCCGACACCGTGGAGCCTCGTCCCGATGATCATGCGTTTCGCCGTCGCAGCCCTGGCCCTGGCGGCCGCCACGCCGGCCCTGGCGACCCCGTGCGCCGACGAGGTCGACACGCTGCAGCGGCGGCTGGACAGCGCCGGCGCGGCCTCGGTGACCGGCACGACGCCGCCCGGCGGCACCACGTCCTCGAACTCGCCCAAGGCGCTCGACACGCCGCCGGCGCTCACCAAGTCGGACGCCGCCGTGAAGCCCACCGCCTCGGGCGTGGAGGAGGCCAAGAAGCTGGTCGCCCAGGCGCGCCAGCAGGACAAGGCCGGCGACGCCCAGGGCTGCCGCGACACGATCCTGAAGGCCAAGGAGAAGGCCGGCGCGCTGCCGTAGCGGGCTTCCGGCCGGCACCGCTCCGGTGCCGGCCCTTCCGCTCAGTAGGCGTTCTCGGTCTTGAACAGCGCGAACGGCGTGGTCAGCAGGATCTGCAGGTCGAGCAGCACCGACCAGTTCTCAATGTAGTAGAGGTCGTGCTCGACGCGCCTCTGCAGCTTCTCTGAGGTGTCGGTCTCGCCGCGCCAGCCGTTGACCTGCGCCCATCCGGTGATGCCGGGCTTCACCTTGTGGCGCGCGAAGTAGCCGTCGACCACTTGGTCGTAGAGCGTGTTGGCGGCTTTGGCCTGCAACGCGTGCGGGCGCGGGCCGACCAGCGACAGGTCGCCCTTGAGCACGTTGAACAGCTGCGGCAGCTCGTCGAGCGAGGTCTTCCGGATGAAGCGCCCGACCGGCGTGACCCGGGGATCGCCCCGTGTCACCATCTTGGCCGCGCCGGCGTCGCACTGATCCACGTACATCGAGCGGAACTTGTAGACCTCGATCAGCTCGTTGTTGAACCCGTGGCGCTTCTGCCGGAACAGCACCGGCCCGCGCGAGGTCAGCCGGACCGCGAGGGCGATGACCAGCATGAGCGGCGATAGCGCCAGCAGCATCATCAGGCCGACGCAACGGTCGAACAGCGCCTTCACCACGACGTCCCAGTCGGCGATCGGACGGTCGAACACGTCCAGCACCGGGACGGAGCCCAGATACGAGTAGCTGCGCGGGCGCAGGCGCAGCTTTGCGGCGTGCGCCGAGAGGCGGATGTCGATCGGCAGGACCCAGAGCTTGGCGAGCATCTGGAGGATCCGGGCCTCCGCGGTGATCGGGATCGTGAAGACGATCAGGTCGAGCCGTGCGTGCCGCGCGTAGGCGACGAGGTCGTCGACGTTGCCGAGCTTCGGGTGCCCCGCCACCACGTCCGAGGAGCGATCGGCGTTGCGGTCGTCGAACACCCCGACGATGCGGATGCCGCTCTCGCTCTGCGTCTCCAGGGCGGCGATCAGGTCCTCCGCGGGCTGCCCGCCGCCCACGATCGCGGTGCGCCGGTCGAACCGTCCTGCCCGGGTCTGGGCATCGATGATGCGGAACAGGACGAAGCGGCCGACCAGCAGCATCGCGAGGCCGGTGCCGAAGAAGGTCGCGAGCCAGAGGCGCGAGTAGTGGTCGGCGACCTTGGCCAGCACGAGGCCGGCGGCGACCATCAAGAATGTCATCGACCACGCCGCGATCAGCCGGACGGCGGTCTTGAAGAAGCTCCGGAAGGCAGCGACCCGGTAGCCGCCGGACGCCTGGATCAGCGTCACGGTGATCACCGCGATCATACCGATCGCGCCCGCGTAGGTCAGCCCGAACGGGACGCGGCCGCGGAGCATCAGCACGTGCAGCAATGCGCCCAAGCCGAAAATGAGCGCGCATTCCAGCCCGCGCACCAGACCAGCCACCACGACGGGCGAGATCGCCGTCGGGCCGGGGACGGCGGTCTCGGCGAGGGGCACGCTGCCCGCGGCCGGGGTCGAGGACGCCTCCATCGGGACGGCGGCCTCGAGAAGATCGCGAATGTCGAACGCGCTCATCGATCGGCTCCCCCCGAGCCTTGCGGTCGCTGCCTCGGCGAAACCCTGGCACGGGGCGTTGTGGGAACATTTAAGAGCGCGGGCGCCGCCGCCTTTTCCACCGCGGCGCACAGGCCCCCGTTCCTCTTGCTGCTGGTCTCGTCGTCAGGCGGTCCGGGCCCCGGCGATCGCGCGCGGTGCGGGATCGCGGCGCTCCGCGCGGGCCTCGAAGGCCGCGGCGTAGCCGGAGATCACCTCGCTGCCCATCCGTTCCAGGGAGAAGCGCTGCCGGATCGAGGCGCTCAGACTCTGCGTCCGCTCGGCCAGGGCCTCCGGCGCGGCGTCGAGGACCCGTCGGATCCCCTCCACGAGCGCCGCCGGGTCGCGCGACGGCACGAGGTCGCGCGCGGCCGCGCCGAAGATCTCCGGGATTCCGCCGACCCGAGTGGCGACCAGGGGCTGCGCCGCCGCGGCAGCTTCTAGCACGACGTAGGGCAGCGACTCCGCGAGCGACGGGACGACGAGGATCCGCCCGCGAGCGAGCACGGAGCGGATCGCCTGCGGCGGCTCGAACGCCACCGCGTCGGCGAGGCCGAGCCGCGCCACGGTGCCGCGAAGGATCTCGGCATCCGGTCCCGACCCGACGAGGAGCAGGCGCAGCGTCCTGCCCTCGGCCCGCAGCCGGACGAGGGCCTCGAGCAGGTAGGGCAGGCCCTTGGCCTCCCGCAGCTCGCCGACGTAGAGCAGGTCGAAAGGCTCGGCGACGCGGTCCAGCGGCGCAAACTCTGCTTCGGCGATGCCGTTGTGCACGATCCGCGTCACCCGCTCGGGACCGCCGACGAAGCTCCGATGGCGGCCGGCGACGTACTCGCTCTCGAACAGGAACGCGTCGGTGCGGCGGGCGAGCACCGCCTCGGCACCCATGTAGAGGCGGTGCAGCGGGCTGCCCGGCCGGTAATTGTAGCTGCCGCCGTGCGGCGTGTAGGCGCGGATCGCCGGACCCGCCGCGGCGAGCCGGGCATAGGCCCCGCCCTTGGCGCCGTGTCCGTGCAGGACCTCCGCGCCGACCTCCGCGGCCCTCTGCGCCACGGCCCGGAGGCAGGACCAGTCCGACGGATGCGGATTGCGGCGCATCGGCAGCCGGACAAGGCCGAGGTCCAGGCAGGGCACCAGGTCCGCCAGGGCGCCCGCAGCGCGGTCGCCGCCGGTGCTGGAATCACAGACGAGACCAACATGGTGCCCCGCGGCCGCCTGGAGGCGAGCGAGATCCATCACGTGCCGGAACAAGCCGCCCACCGGCGCGCGGAACACGTGCAGGATCCGGTAACGGTGAGCGATGCCAGAGTCGTTCGTCTTCGGGACCACGGTCCAGCTCCCGGGAATATCAGTCCCTAGGTTGTGGTGCACCCGTGGTCGCAGGAAACTTAAAGCAGGTCGCCGCGTCTCGACCTTTCCATCAGGACGGTAACCGGAATTTTACGCGCACGATCGCAATCGATCCCAACGCTACGTCATCGGCGAGCCGTTCAGGCTGGCCCAAATCGTCCCGTAGTGGCAGGCCGTGGCGGCGAGGACGAAGCCGTGCCAGATCGCGTTCTGGAAGGGCAGGGTCCGCCAGATGTGGAACACGACGCCGATCGAATAGAGCGCTCCGCCCATTCCCAAGAGCCACAGGGCGGTGGGCTGAAGCGCCGCGATCACTGATTCGTAGGCGAACAACCCGCTCCAGCCGAGCAACAGGTAGAGCCCGATCGAGAGGCGGTCGAACCGGCCCGGCAGAAACAGCTTCACGGCGATCCCGATGAGGGCCACGACCCAGATCATCGCCAGGAGCGCGTACGCCCGCGGGCCCGACCCGACGAGGGCCACCAGCGGCGTGTAGGTCCCGGCGATCATCAGGTAGATCAGCGCGTGATCGGCGCGGCGCAGGAGCCATTTGCGCGGGCTCACAGGGTAGAGATTGTAGACGGCCGAGACGCCGAGCATCAGGACGAGGGCCGTGGCGTACACGACAACGGCCGCACGCTCGCCGAACCCGAGATGCGCCGTGACCGCGGTCGCCACCAGGGCCACGGCACCGGCGAGGCCGAACACCACGCCGAGACCATGGATCACGCCATCCGCCATGATCTCCCGCGGCGTGTAGTGCCAGGTCAGGGAGAGCGGTCGACCATCCTCCGCGAGAGACATCTTGAAGCCTCCTGCCACGCGTGCAGCTTAAAGCTTGAGAAGTCTTAGTCGTTCCATGTGCAGATTGCTGATGGGGAGTTATCCCAAGGTTCCACTGAAAGCGGTAAAAGTCTCGTGCGGCGCAGCAAGGCCGCTGCACCGCACGAGAGCCTAGATGCGGCCGGCGGCGAGCCCCTCGAAGCCCAGCGGCGGCTCGGCGGCTGCGGGCTCGACCAGGCCGGATCCCCGGCCGAGGCGGGCATGGACGGTGGCCATCGTGAGCACCGCCATGGCGAGCACCTGATGCGCGAGCGCCGCCCAGAGCGGCACGGCGAGGAGCAGCGTCGCGATCCCAAGCGCCATCTGGGCGAGGACGAGGATGACGACCCCCGTGGCCCGCCCAGCCGCGCTCTTCGGGCCGGTGAGCCGGGCGTCGACGGCGTGCAGCACCGCCACGACGAAGACGAGGTAGGCCGTCACTCGGTGGTCGAACTGAACCAAGGCGTGGTTGTCGATGAAATTCTCGATCCACGGCCGGATCGCGAACAGGCTGTCCAGCGGCGGGACGAGATGGCCGTCCATGGTCGGCCATGTGTTGTAGACGAGGCCGGCATGCGAGCCGGCAACGAGGCCACCGAGGAAGATCTGCACTAGGACGAGGATCGGCAGCAGCAGGGCGGTCGCCCGCAGGCGCGCCGGGGCCGGCGCCAGGACGCCGGGGCGCTGGCCCGCGGCCAGCCAGACCAGCCCGGCCAGGATCAGGCTCGCGGTGGTGAGGTGCAGGGCGAGCTTGAGCGGCGCCACGGCCGTCATGCCGGGCTGGAGGCCCGAGGCGACCATGATCCAGCCGATGGCGCCCTGGAGGCCGCCGAGCGCGCCGAGAACGAGCAGGCCGAGGCCGAGCCGCCGGCTGATCCGGCCCTGCCACCAGAACACGATCAGCGGCAGGAAGAACACGAGGCCGATCACGCGGCCGAGCAGGCGATGGCCCCATTCCCAGCCATACAGCACCTTGAAGGCCGACAACCCCATCCCCTGGTTGAGGATGTTGTATTGCGGCGTGTCCCTGTACTTGGCGAACTCGGCCGCCCAGTCGGCCTCGGTGAGTGGCGGGATCGCGCCCGTGACGGGGCGCCACTCGGTGATCGACAGGCCGGACCCGGTCAGCCGCGTCGCGCCGCCGACCGCCACCATGGCGACCACCAGGGCCGCGACCACGTAGAGCCAGGCTCGCACCGCCCCCGACCGCCGGTCGCCCGCGCCGCTCATGTCCATGCACGTCCCTTCCGCGGAGACCGGGATGCTCCCCGCGGTGTCCGGGTTAGGGGATGTCCGGTCGCCCATCAACGGCGCCGGCGCCGCAGCCCGCGTCAGCGGGCGCGTTGCCAACCGGGTTCTAGGACGGTAGCCGTCGCCCGTCCGAGCCCGCGGCGCCGCCCGCGGGACCAGGAGTACTATTCGAAGTCACGGTCCAGGAACACAGCAATGCGCCGCCGCACCCGGACCCTGATCGGCACCCTCGCCATCTTGGTCTTCGTCTGCCTCTACGGGCCGCTGGCGATGACCCTGGCCGATAGCCGCATCTCGGAGACGCCGGCGGCGGTGCAGGCGGTGATCTATTCGATCCTCGGCATCGCGTGGATCTTCCCGCTGATGCCGCTGATCCGGTGGATGGAGCGGCCCGATCGCTGAGGCCAACCCTCGATTTCGCCGCACTCGGGGATCACAAGCCTGCCGTCGCCGCTCGAGACCCCCTCCGTGCACCGCCCGACTCTCTGCCTAAAGCCGCTGGCCGCTCTCGTCGTGCTGCTCGCGCCCCTGCCGGCCCTGGCGCAGGGGACACCGCGCACCATCGGTGAATGCGAGCGTCTCAAGAACGACCTCGCCTACAACCAGTGTCTCGCGATGTTCGGACCGGCGGCCAAGAACGTCGCCGGGGGCTACGCCTCGGCCGATACGGCGGTCGCCATGGCGGCGACGCCCGCGGCGGCCATGGCCGAGCCGATCCCGCAGGTGGAGGAGACGGTCGAGGCCAGCACCAGCCGGCGTCGACGCTACCGGTCCGTGCGCGGCCGTCAATACGCCTCGTTCTCGACCGGCTACCGCCACCGGCGTCGGCGCTAGCGGCCACCGGCCCGCGTCACTGCACTAACGGCGATCCGGAGCTTCGAGCGCCTCGAGGACCCGCGTACCCGGAACCGAACCGTCGCCGGGCCAGACGTTCCAGTCGGCGACCTGATCGAGAGCCTCGGCGAGGCGGCGCTTGTAGACGTGGCGCGGCACTTCCTCGGCACCGAACTGCGACAGGTGGTCGGTGACGAACTGGGTATCGGCGAGCCGGTAGCGCCCGGCGCGCAGGCGGGCCATCAGGTGGACGAGGGCGACCTTCGAGGCGTCGCGGACCTCGTGGAACATGCTCTCGCCGAAGAAGGCCGCCCCCAGCGAGACGCCGTACAGGCCGCCGACGAGCCGGCCGTCCGCGCCCGCGTAGACCTCGACCGTGTGGACGTGGCCGATGTCGAACAGGGCGCCGTAGAGCTCGCGGATCCGCCCGTTGATCCAGGTGCGCTCGCTGTCCCGCCGGGGCGCCGCGCAGCCGTCGATCACCCCGTCGAAATCGGTGTCGCAGCGGACCACGAACTGGTCGGACCGCACCGTCCGGGCGAGGCGCCGGGGAACGCGGAACGTGTCGAGGGGCAGAACGCCGCGCGCCTTGGGTTCGACCCAGTAGAGCGTGGGGTCGTCGGCATCCTCCGCCATCGGGAAGATGCCCGCCGCGTAGGCCTTCAGCAGGATCTCAGGGGTGATGTCCACGCGGGCGGTGTCGTGCATGCCGTGAATGTCGCGCGCGGACGGCGCGAAGACCAGATCCCGCGCGCGCCGCAGCCCCGCCCAGGTCCGGTCAGGCTTTCATGCCGCCGTCTTCCAGGAAATGCTCCAGCCAGTGAATGTCGTAAAGGCCGTTCTGCACGTCCGGGTTGCGGACCAGCGTCCGGAACAGCGGCAGCGTCGTGTCGATCCCGTCGATGACGAACTCGTCCAGGGCGCGCCGCAGCCGCATGAGGCACTCGTTGCGGGTCCGGCCGTGGACGATCAGCTTGCCGATCAGCGAATCGTAGTTCGGCGGGATCCGATAGCCCTGGAACGCGGCCGAATCGACGCGGACGCCGAGGCCGCCGGGGGTGTGGTAGTGGGTGATCTCACCGGGCGACGGCCGGAAGGTCTCCGGGTGCTCGGCGTTGATCCGGCACTCGATGGCGTGGCCCTCGACCTTGATGTCCGCCTGGCTCACCGAGAGCGGGCCGCCCGAGGCGACCTGGATCTGCTCGATGACGAGGTCGATCCCGGTGATCATCTCGGTCACCGGATGCTCGACCTGGATGCGGGTGTTCATCTCGATGAAGTAGAACCGCCCGTCCTCGTAGAGGAACTCGATCGTCCCGGCGCCGAGGTAGCCGAGCTCCTTCATGGCGTTGGCGCAGATGCCGCCGATCTCGGCGCGCATCGACTCGTTGAGGGCCGGCGAGCCGCCTTCCTCCCAGACCTTCTGGTGTCGGCGCTGGAGGGAGCAGTCGCGCTCGGCGAGGTGCACGGCGCCGCCGCGGCCGTCGCCGAGCACCTGCACCTCGATGTGCCGGGGCTTCTCCAGGTATTTCTCGAGATAGACCGCGTCGTCGCCGAAGGCGGCCTTGGCCTCGGACTTGGCCATGCCGATCGCCTGCTCCAGCTCGGCCTCGGAGCGCGCCACCTTCATGCCGCGGCCGCCGCCGCCGGCCGCCGCCTTGACGAGCACGGGGTAGCCGATCCCGGCAGCCACGCGCTTGGCCGTGTCGATGTCGTCGACGCCGCCCTCGGAACCCGGCACGCAGGGGATGCCGAGCTTCAGCGCCGTGCGCTTGGCCTCGATCTTGTCGCCCATGGTGCGGATGTGCTGCGCCTTGGGTCCGATGAAGCCGATCTGGTGATGGGCCAGAACCTCGGCGAAGCGGGCATTCTCCGACAGGAAGCCGTAGCCGGGATGCACGGCATCGGCCCCGGTGATCTCGCAGGCCGCGATGATCGACGGGATGTTGAGGTAGCTGTCGCGGGCGGCCGGTGGCCCGATGCAGACGCTCTCGTCGGCGAGGCGCACGTGCATCGCGTCCGCGTCGGCGGTGGAGTGGACCGCCACGGTAGCGATCCCGAGCTCCTTCGCCGCCCGCAGGATGCGCAGGGCGATCTCGCCGCGGTTCGCGATCAGGATCTTGTCGAACATCGGACCCGTTAGGGCGTCCTGGCGATCCCGGACCGCGCAGGATGCTCTATCCTCTCGTGTTGCGGCGTCGTCCGGGACTGGGCGGCGGGCGCCCGGCGGACGTCCTAGGTGATGACGAGCAGGGCCTCGCCGAACTCGACCGGCTGACCGTCCTCGACGAAGATGGCGCTGATCGTGCCGGCGCGGGGCGCCACGATCTCGTTGAAGGTCTTCATCGCCTCGATCAGCAGCAGCTTGTCGCCGACCGCGACCGTCGAGCCGACATCCACGAAGGCCTTGGCGTCGGGCGAGGGGCGGAGATAGGCGGTCCCGACCATCGGCGAGGGCACGGTGCCGGGCTGCGCGCGGGCCGGCTCGGCCGGGGCGAGGGGAGACGACGCGGCGGGCGCGGAAACCGGAGGCGGGGCGACGGCCGCGAGCGGCGCGGGCGCCGCGACCTGCACGCTCACAGGCTCCAGCCGCCGCGCCACGCGGATGCGCAGGTCGCCCTTCTCGACCTCGATCTCGGACAGGCCGGTCTCGGTCACGAGGTTGGCGAGCTCGCGCACGAGCTCGGGATCGATGGCGTCGTTCTTTGGCATCCGGCCTACTTCGTCTCGCGGCACGTCGGTGCGTCCATCCGGGCTCGGCCCTGGACCCCACCGCGGCCCTGCGGCTGGCGGCTCTTAGACGAAGGCGCCCCGGCGCGACAAGGCTGCGCGGACCGCCTTCGGGGTTCCTCGGCCCGATCCGTCAGCTCAGCAGGAGGCGTGGCCGCACTGGCGCACGTCGGCGATGGTCTTGCGCATCGGCTCGACGCCGACGGCGCCCGGGATCACCTCGTCGCCGATGATGAAAGCCGGCGTGCCCGACAGGCCCAGGCGGTCGCCGAGGCCGCGGTTCTCGCTGAGCGCGGCCTTCACCTCGGGGGAGGCCATGTCCTTCTGCAGCTTGGCCGTGTCGACGCCCATGTCCTTGGCGACCTGGATCGCGCGGGCGCCGTTCACCCGGCCCTTGGTCTCCAGAAGCTTCTGATGAAACTCGAACAGCTTGTCGCCCTTCAGCTGCTGGCGCACCGCGACGGCGACCTGGCTGGCCTCCAGCGATTCCGGGCCGAGGACCGGGAAGTCCTTGATGACCACCCGCAGCTTCGGGTCGGATTTGATCAGCGCCTGGATGTCGCCCAGGGCCTTGCGGCAGTAGCCGCAATTGTAATCGAAGAACTCGACCAGCGTGACGTCGCCCGACGGGTTGCCGGCAACGACGTCGTGGGGACCGTTGTGGAGAGCCTCGCGCGACTCCTTGAGGGCGGCGGCCTGGGCCAGGCGCTGCGTCTCGGCCTGCTGCTTCTCGGCCTCGGCGAGGGCCTCCTGGAGCACCTCGGGATGCTTGATCAGGTAGTCCTTGACGATCGCCTCGATGCCGGCGCGCTGCGCGTCGGTGAACGGCGCGGCGGGGGGCGTCGCGGTCTGCGCGAGGGCCGGGACGGCGACGAGGCCGAGCGCCAGGACCAGCGCGGGCAGGGGGCGGATGAAGGGCATAGATCCTCGCTTGCGCGGCGGGGCGGCCCGCGCGTGGCGCGAGCGGTAGGGGCTGGGTTAGGCGTTTTCGCGGCGTCCGGTCAATTCCCGCGGCGAGGGCGGCGTGCGCCGCCGGCTTGAGGCGGGAAGGGGGAGCGTCTAACCCCCGGAGGCTCCAGCGTCGTCCGGCTCAGAGCAGACCCCATGATCCCGATCTCCCGGCGCGCCGCCGCCGTCCAGCCGTTCCTCGCGATGGATGTCATGGCCGCCGCCGCCGCCAAGGCGCGGGCCGGCAGCGACGTGGTGCGGATGGAGGTCGGCCAGCCGTCGGCACCGGCGCCCCGGGCGGTCATCGCGGCCGCGCAGGGGGCGCTCGCGACCGGCCGCGTGCCCTACACCGAGGCCCTGGGCCTGCCGTCCCTGCGCGCCCGCATCGCCCGGGACTACGCGGAGCGGCACGGCGTCGCGGTGAGCCCGGAGCGCGTGGTGATCACCACCGGATCCTCGGCCGGCTTCATCCTCGCCTTCATGAGCCTGTTCGACTCCGGCGCCCGGGTCGCCGTCCCGCAGCCCGGCTATCCCGCCTATCGCAGCATCCTGGCCGCCCTCGACCTCGTGCCGGCGCCGATGGTGCTGCGCGCCGATGACCGCTTCGCGCCGACCGCCGCCCTGCTGCGCGAGACCCACGCCCGCGCGCCAGTCTCCGGGGCACTGGTGATGAGCCCGGCGAACCCCTCCGGCACAGTCATCACGGAGGGCGCCCTGCAGGATCTCTGCGCGGCGGCGCGCGGCCTCGGCCTGCCGCTGATCTCCGACGAGATCTATCACGGCCTCAGCTACGGCGAGCCCACCGTCACGGCCCTGCGCTTCGACCCCGACGCGGTCGTGATCAACTCGTTCTCGAAGTACCACTGCATGACCGGCTGGCGCGTCGGCTGGATGGTCGTGCCGGAGGCGCTGGTCCGCCCGATCGAGCGGCTGGCCCAGAACCTCTACATCTCGGCACCGTACCTGTCGCAGGTCGGCGCCCTGGCAGCCTTCGACGCGACGGACGAACTCGACGCCGTTCGCGACGGCTACGCACGCAACCGCGCGATCCTCCTGGACGCGCTGCCGGCCCTCGGCCTCGGCCGCGTCCACCCGGCCGACGGCGCCTTCTACCTCTACGCGGACGTCTCGAACCTCACCAACGACGCTTCGGACTTCTGCCGGCGCATGCTCGACGAGGCGCACGTCGCGGCGACGCCGGGCCTCGATTTCGATCCGGACGTGGGCAACCACCACGTCCGCTTCTCCTTCGCGGGCTCGGAGACCGAGTGCCGCGAGGCGGCGCGGCGCCTGAAGGCGTGGCTGCGCTGAGAGGTCAGGCCGCCGGCACGAGCGCGCTGACCGCCTCGACCAGCTCCGAGAAGTGCTCGATCACCCGGTCGGGCCCGAGCTCGGCGACCGGGCGGTCGGTGTAGCCGAAGGTGACCGCCACCACCGGGATCCCGGCGGCCTTGGCGGTGTCGATGTCGGTGCGGGAATCGCCCACCATCACCGCGCGGGCCGGATCGCCGTCGGCGCGGGCGATGGTGCCGGTCAGGTGGCGGGGGTCGGGCTTCGACTGCGGGAAGGTGTCCCGACCGCAGATCGCCGCGAAGCGGTGGCCGATGCCGAGGAGGCGCAGCAGCTCGACCGACTGCCCCTCGTACTTGTTGGTGCAGACCGCGAGCCGGAAACCCGCCGCCTCGAGGGCGTCGAGCGCCTCGACCACGCCCGGGAAGAGGTGGGACGTGTCGGCGAGGTGCGCCCCGTAATGGGCGATGAAGGCGTCGAACAGCCGGTCGTGGTCCTCCGGCGAGAGTGGCCGGCCCTCGGCCTCGAAACCCCGCCGGATCAGCGCCCGGGCGCCGGCGCCGATCAGCCCGCGCGCCTGCGAGAGGGGCAGCTCGGCCAATCCCTCGCGCTTCATCAGCACGTTGAGGGTGCCGATAAGGTCGCCCGCGGTCTCAGCGAGCGTCCCGTCCAGGTCGAACACGGCGATCGGGGGCTTGCGCGTCGATTCGGTAGACATGCCTGGGCGGTTCCGTGCTTGGCGGGATCTCGAACGGCGTCGCTATCGGGGCCGGGCACCCGGGGCAAGCCGACCGGCCCGGCACGCCGGATGCGCGGATCGTCTCACCGGGCGCCCCAGACTCGCCCGAAAGCGCAGCGAAACGCAGCGCGTACCAGCCCCGGGACCCGCGATGAAACTCTTCCTGCCCCTCCTGGCCGCCTGCGCCGCGCTGCAAGCCCTGCCGGCGGCGGCGACCTCCTTCGAGTTCGTGCCCGCCCCGCAGACCGACCTGAATCGGATGTACCGAGTCGACAAGGTGACCGGCGAGGTGACCTCCTGCCAGTACGGCCTCCAGGAATCGGCGGGCGGCATCGGCCAGACGGTCTGCTTCGGATCGGGAGAGGGCGCCGGGCCGCAGACCCCGTCGGAATACGGGCTGGTGGCGAGCCGGCATACCCGCGAGGCCGGCGTCTTCCGGGTGAACTACCGCACCGGCGAGATGAGCATCTGTTTCGTGCTGGTGAAGAAGGAGCAGGTCGTCTGCACCCAGCAGGGCAAGCCGGGCGCCGAGGGCGCGTCCGACGCGCCGCTGACCGGTCCGGCCCCGGGTCGCGCGGGCGCCAGCGCCACCCCGACACAGGGCGGCCGTCCGTGACGCGGCCGTGCGGGCGAGGCGTTCCGGTCGGCCCGGTCCCGTGCTAGGGGCCGCCCGACGCCCACGGAAAGACCGGCTGCCCATGACCCGCGCTCCCTCGCTCCCCCTCGCCGACCGGGCCGTGTCCCGGTGAGTGGGCCGGACCTGAGGCGGGCCGCGGCGGCCCGCGCCCTCGACCTCGTCGAACCGGGCATGCGGCTCGGCCTCGGCACGGGCTCTACGGCGGCGGCCTTCGTGGCGCTCCTCGGCGAGCGCGTCCGCGCCGGCCTCGACATCGTCGGCGTCCCGACCTCCGAGGCCACGCGCGCGCAGGCCGAGGGCCTGGGCATCCGCCTCGCGACCCTGGACGAGCAGCCCGAGCTCGACCTGACCATCGACGGCGCCGACGAGGTCGACGACCGGCTGCGCCTGATCAAGGGCGGCGGCGCGGCACTCCTGCGCGAGAAGATCGTCGCCTGCGCGAGCCATCGCATGGTGGTGATCGCCGACGCGGCCAAGCACGTGGCGCGGCTGGGCGCCTTCCCGCTCCCGATCGAGGTCAATCCCTTCGGCCTCAAGGCCACGCACCGGGCCGTCGAGGCCGCAATCGCCGGGACCGGCTGCTCCGGCGAGGTCCGGTTGCGCGCCCTGACGGATGGCAAGCCCCTGGTCACCGACGGAGGCCATTACATCCTCGACGCGCGCCTCGGAGCGATTCCTGATCCGGAGGCCCTCGGCGCCGCCCTCTGGGCCGTGCCGGGCGTCGTCGAGCACGGTCTGTTCCTCGGCATCGCCGACGCCGCGATCCTGGCGGCGGCGCGGGACGGGCAGGCCGAGGTCACCGTTCTCGGCAGCCTCACCTGAGGCGCCGCCCTCCATCGCCGGCCATCCTCGCAAGAAAGTCCAGCATGTCCCGTCGCCTCACCGCCGTGCCAGGCCTCGCGCTCAGCCTCGCGCTCGGCCTCGCGCTCCCGGCGCTCCCCCACGCGGCGGTCGCGCAGCCGCAGAAGGCCGCGCAGGCCAAGCCGGCGGCGCAGCCGGCCGCCGGCGCCCCCGCGGCCAACAGCCCGGCCGCGGCCACCTACACGCCGGCCCACCTCGCCCTGGCCCGCGAGGTGATGCTCAGCTCCGGCATCGCCCGGTCGTTCGACTCGGTGCTGCCGGCCTTCGCCGACCAGATCCGCAAGCAGGCGGTCACCCGTCCCGAGCTGTCCAAGGACCTCGAGGAGGTCCTGGCCTCGCTGCAGCCGGAGATGGAGCTGCAGAAGCAGCGCATGATCGACATCGCGGCGCGCACCTACGCGTCGAAGTTCTCGGAAACCGAGTTGAAGGAGATCGCGACCTTCTTTCGCTCGCCCGCCGGCAAGCACTACGTCGAGGCGCAGCCGCAGCTCCTCGACGAGATGGTGCAGGAGATGCAGGACTGGACGCAGGACGTCTCCGAATACGTCATGGTCCGCGTCCGTGCCGAGATGGGCAAGCGCGGACACCAGATGCAGTGAGGGCAGCCGCTCCCGGGGGCGGATCGCCGTGAGAGGTCGTCCATGAGAGCGGCCGGCCGCATGTACGCGGCGGGCGGCGCGCTCCTCGCGGCCATGCCGCTCGCCATGGTGCTGGCCAACCGGTCGAGCCCGCTGGTCGTCGGGCTGGCGGCGCTCGCCTTCCTGGTCGGACGATGGGCGGAGGACGCGTCCGCCCTGCGCCGCGCGCTGCTGTCCCCGCTGCGGACGCCGCTCGCCGGGGCGGCGCTCGCCTTCCTGGCCTGGGCGCTGGTCTCGCTGGCCTGGAGCCCGTTCCCGGCGGCCTCCCTGCGGGTGCTGGGCGAGTTCCTCCCGACGCTGCTTGCCGCCTACCTCCTGGCCTGCCTCGCGCCCGGCCGGATCCCGGCCTTCGCGCCGCGGCTCGGCGCGATCGCGATCGCGCTGGCGGGACTCCTGATCGCCGTGGATCTCGCCTCGGATCTGGCCCTGGAGCGGGCCCTCGGGCGCCGGGTCGCGGCCTTCGTGCACAACCGGCCGGCCCTGACCCTCGACCTCGTGGCCGGCCCGCTGGCCCTCGTCCTCTGGAAGGACCGCGCCCGCGGCCTCGCCGCCGCGACCCTCGCCTTCGCGAGCCTCGGCGTGGTCCGCTCGATCAGCGGCGCCGCCCAGCTCGGCCTCCTGGCGGGCGCCGCGATGGCGACCCTCGCGCTTTCGCTGCCCAGACGGGTCGGCATAGGCCTCGCCGGACTCGGTCTCGGCCTCGCGCTGATCCTCGCCCCGGTCGAGGGCGACCTTCTCGCCCGCGCCATGCCGGAGGCCGCCCACGAGCGCCTCGTCCAGTCCTCGTCCCGGGCCCGAGTGGCGATCGCGCGCAGCTTCGGGGCCGCGGTGGCGGCCGATCCCTGGCGCGGCGCGGGCGTCGGCACCAGCGCGCGCTTCGCCGAGACGGCCGTCGCGCAGACGGTGCAGCCGGAGATGCGCGTCCTCCTCGGGGTCGGGCACCCGCACAACAGCTTCCTGCAGGTCTGGGCCGAGCTCGGCCTGCCCGGCGCGATCCTCGCGGCGCTGACCGCAATGCTGATGCTCGCCCGGATCGCGCGGCTGCCGCGACCGGACCGCGCGGCGGCGCTCGGCCTCGTGGCCTGCGCGGCTTCGATCGCCTTCGTCGAGCACAACGGCTGGGCCGCGTGGTGGACGGCGGGGCTCGGCGCTGCCATCACCTGGATGCGCGCGGCCCCTCGGGGCGGCGCGATCGTGAGATCCGAGCGGGACGGTCCGGCATGAGCGCGTTCGACGTCGACCTCTTCGTCATCGGCGGCGGGTCCGGGGGTGTCCGCGCGGCGCGGATCGCGGCCGGGTACGGCGCGCGGGTGATGCTGGCCGAGGAGTACCGGGTGGGCGGAACCTGCGTGATCCGCGGCTGCGTCCCGAAGAAGCTGATGGTCTATGCCGGCCGCTTCGCCGACGAATTCGAGGATGCCGCGGGCTTCGGGTGGACGGTGGAGAAGCCCCGCTTCGACTGGGGCACGCTCAAGGCGCGGCGCGACGCGGAGGTGACCCGGCTCGAAGGCATCTACGACACCAACCTGATCCGCGCCGGCGTCGAGATCGTACCCGAGCGGGCGGTGATCGAGGATCCCCACACGGTCCGCCTCGTCGCGTCCGGCCGCACCATCCGGGCCGAGCGGATCCTGGTGGCGGTCGGCGCGCACCCCGTGAAGGAGCCGGCGGTGTCGGGCATCGACCTGGCGATCACCTCCAACGAGGTGTTCGAGCTGGAGCGCCTGCCGGACCGGATCCTGGTGATCGGCGGCGGCTACATCGCGGTGGAGTTCGCCGGCGTCTTCGCGGCGCTCGGCAGCCGCACGACGCTGCTGCACCGGGGCGACAGGTTGCTGCGCGGGTTCGACGACGAGATCCGCGACGCTCTGGCCGAAGCCTACGCCCAGCGCATGGACCTGCGGCTCGGGCGCACGCTGCGGCGCATCGAGCGCCGGGACGGCGACCTCTGCGCGCAGCTCGACGACGGCGGCGAGATCCTGGTGGACGAGGTGCTCGTCGCCACGGGGCGGCGGCCGAACGTCGAGGGCCTCGGCCTCGACCGGGTCGGCATAGAGACCGACGCCGCCGGTGCGATCCCGGTCGACGCCTACTCGCAGACCAAGGTGCCGTCGATCTACGCGGTGGGCGACGTGACCAACCGCGCCAACCTGACGCCGGTGGCGATCCGCGAGGGTCACGCCTTCGCCGACACGGTCTACGGCGGCAAGCCGGCCTGCGTCGACCATCGCCTGATCCCGACCGCGGTGTTCTCGACCCCCGAGATCGGCGTCGTCGGCCACAACGAGGCGGCCGCCCGGGCGATCTACGGCAAGATCGACGTCTACAAGGCGCGCTTCCGCCCGATGAAGGCGACCCTGTCCGGCCGCGAGGAGCGGATCTTCATGAAGGTGCTGGTCGACTGCGCCAGCGACCGCGTGGTCGGCGTCCACATCTTCGGCCACGATGCCGGGGAGGTGATCCAGGCGGTGGGCATCGCCGTGACCATGGGCGCCACGAAGGCCGATTTCGACCGGACCATCGCGGTCCACCCGACAGCCGCCGAGGAGCTGGTGACCATGCGCGTCCCGGAGGTCACCAAGCACCCGGTCGGCGTCGGCTGAGACCTGCGCCGCGGCCGGGGCTCGACGCGGTGCGCGACCGAGCCATATCAGGGTCATGGGCAAGCAGGGCACCGGCAAGGGACGACGCGAGGACGACGCGCACGCGCGGCGGCAGGCGATCATCGACGGCCTGCTGGAGGACGCCCTGCGGCCGGCCTTCCACCGGCCGCCGAGCCACGAGGCCCTTTCCCCGGACATCCGGCATGCGATCGACCGCCTCCTCGCCAAAGCTGAGGCGCAGCGCAGCCGCAACCTGACCTACGACGACCTGGAGGAGGCGCTGCCGCCCCGGGACGTCTCGGCCGAGGATCTGGAGGCGATCTTCTGGATTCTGGCCGACCACGGGATCGAGGTCGAGGACGGCGAGGCCTGACCCGAGACCTGAATCCGGGACGCGCCTGCCCCCCGGTTCACGGCACTCGCAAGTGTAGAGGAACCTCTCTATAAGCCGCGCTTCGCGCGTAGGCGCGATCGCACGAAGAGGTGCGCGGAGAGAGACCATGGGCGAGCGTTGGACACCGAAGAGCTGGAGACATCTGCCGATCGAGCAGGTCCCCACCTATCCGGACGCCGCCAGCCTCGGTGCCGTCGAGTCGCAGATCGCGAGCTTTCCGCCGCTGGTCTTTGCCGGTGAGGCCCGCAAGCTGAAGGCCGCGCTCGGGCGCGTCGCCGCGGGCCAGGCCTTCCTGCTCCAGGGCGGCGACTGCGCCGAGAGCTTCGACGAGCACTCTGCCGACAACATCCGCGACTTCTTTCGGGTGTTCCTGCAGATGGCGATGGTGCTGACCTTCGCGGGCGGTTCGCCCGTGGTGAAGGTCGGGCGCATCGCCGGGCAGTTCGCCAAGCCGCGCTCGTCGCCGACCGAGACCCTCGAGGGCGTGAGCCTGCCGAGCTACCGGGGCGACATCATCAACGGCATCGGCTTCACCGAGGAGTCGCGGGTGCCGGATCCGCGCCGCCAGCTCGAGGCGTACCGGCAATCGGCCGCGACGCTGAATCTGCTGCGCGCCTTCGCAACCGGCGGTTACGCGAACCTCGAGAATGCGCATCGCTGGATGCTGGGCTTCGTGAAGGATTCGCCGCAATCCTCGCGTTACCAGGACGTCGCCGGCCGCATGACCGACGCGCTCGACTTCATGCGGGCGATCGGAATCAATCCGGAGACCCATCCGGAGGTGCGGACCACCGACTTCTACACCAGTCACGAGGCCCTGCTGCTCGGCTACGAGGAGGCGCTGACCCGCGTCGATTCGACGACCGGCGACTGGTACGCGACCTCCGGCCACATGCTGTGGATCGGCGACCGGACCCGGCAGCCGGACCACGCCCACGTCGAGTACGCCCGCGGCATCAAGAACCCGATCGGCCTCAAGTGCGGCCCGTCCATGAAGGCGGAGGGCCTGATCCGGCTCATCGACCTTCTTAACCCGGAGAACGAGCCGGGGCGCCTCAGCCTGATCTGCCGCTTCGGCGCCGACAAGGTCGGCGACCACCTGCCGGCGCTGATCCGGGCGGTCGAGCGGGAAGGGCGCTCGGTCGTGTGGATCTGCGATCCGATGCACGGCAACACGATCCCGGCCGGCCGCTACAAGACCCGGCCGTTCGAGCGGGTGATGCAGGAGATCGAGGGCTTCTTCGGCGTCCACCGCGCCGAGGGCACCTTCGCGGGCGGCATCCACCTGGAGATGACCGGCAAGGACGTGACCGAGTGCACGGGCGGCGCCCGGGCCCTGACGGCAGACGACCTGCAGGACCGCTACCACACCTACTGCGACCCGCGTCTCAACGCGGAGCAGGCGCTGGAGGTGGCGTTCCGCACGGCCGAGCTGGTCAAGGCCGAGCGCAGCCACATCGAGCGCCCGCGCCTCGACGCGGCCGAGTAGGGCGGATCTCCGACCGGTCATCCGATCAGCCCACGACGCGCGCTGTCCCCTCGCGGGGGCGGCGCGCACCGCCGGACGCCACGATGGTCAGGCGATCGCCCGGAGCGTGCCGTTCCAGCGGCGGATGACCGAGGCGACCTCCGAGACGGGGACGGCGCGGCTGAACAGGTAGCCCTGGACCTCGTCGCAGCCCTCGGCGCGCAGTTGCGCGAGTTGCGCCTCCGTCTCGACGCCCTCGGCGGTCGTCGTCATGCCGAGGCTGGCACCGAGGCCGATCACCGCCCGAACGATGAAATCGGTCCCGTCCTTCACGCACAGGTCGCGCACGAAGGACTGGTCGATCTTGATCTTGTCGAACGGGAAGGAGCGCAGGTAGCTGAGCGACGAGTAGCCGGTGCCGAAATCGTCCATCGCCACGCGCACGCCCAGCGCGCGCAGGCTATGCAGGATCGCCGTCGTCGCACCGGGATTGGCCACCAGGACCGTCTCGGTGATCTCCAGCTCCAGGCGCCGGCCCGGCAACCCGGTCCGCCGCAGCGCCTCGCGCACGGCGGTGACGAGACTCGCCGAGGTGAACTGCACGGCCGAGACGTTGACGGCGACCTTGAGCTCGTCCGGCCAGCGGGCGGCCTCCTCGCAGGCGCGGCGCAGCACCCACTCGCCGAGCGGCACGATCAGCCCGAGCTCCTCGGCGATCGGGATGAATTCGGCCGGCGAGACGGAGCCGCGGACCGCGTGGTTCCAGCGCAGCAGCGCCTCGAAGCCGCAGATCCGGTCCGTCTCGAGGCTGTAGATCGGCTGGTAGTAGACCTCGAACGCCTCCCGGGCGAGGGCGTCACGCAGGTCGCGCTCCATGATCCGCCGGGCCATGAGGCGGGCATCCATGGCCGGTTCGAAGAAGCGGAACGCTCCGCGCGCCTCGGCCTTGCCCCGGTCGAGGGCGACTTCGGCGTTCTTCAGGAGCTTGTCCGCGTCGGACCCGTCGCTCGGCGCGAGGGTGATGCCGATGGTGAGCCCGACGCAGATCGTGTGGTGGGTCAGGCTGTAGGGCGCGCCGACGACCTCGATGATGCGCCGGGCGAGGATGGCGGCGTCCTCGGGCCGGTCGACGCCGCGCTGGACCACGATGAACTCGTCGGCTCCGAGGCGCGCGACGCAGTCGATCTCGCGCACGCAGGCGGTGAGCCGATTCGCGACCGCGACGAGCAGCTCGTCGCCGATCCCGTGGCCCAGGGTCTCGTTGACCGGCCGGAAGTCGTCGAGGTCGATGGCGAAGACCGCGAAGCCCTGGTCGCGCCCGGCCTGCGCCACGGCCACGTCGATCTGCTGCCCCACCGCCACCCGGTTGGGCAGGCCGGTCAGCAGGTCGTGATGCGCCAGGAAGGCGATGCGAGCCTCGGCCCGGCGGCGCTCCGTGACGTCCTCGTAGGTGGCCACGAAGCCGCCATCGGCGGCCTCGCGCCGGTCGATGGCGACGATGCGGCCGTTGCTCAGCTCCTGGAAATGCGTCTGCCAAACGCCGTTGCTGAAGGCGTCCCGCTGCTGGCGCAGCAGCGCTTCGAGATCGCAGCCGGGATGGTTGCCGGCCGCGAGACTGGCGCTCAGGACCTCGAGGGCCGTCATGCCGGGTACGACCGTGCCGGGCGGCAGGCCGTAGATCTCGCCGTAGCGCCGGTTGACCACCATCAACCGATGCTGCGCGTCGTACAGGCAGAGCCCCTGGGACATGGTGTCGAGGGCCGCATCGAGGCGCAGGTTGGTCCGGGTCAGGAAATGCGCCTGCTCCTTGAGCAGGCTGATATCGCTGCACACCGCGATGAAGCCGCCCTGCCGGGTCGCGGTGCGGCTCACCCGCAGCCAGCGGCCGTCGGCCAACCGGACATCGCCGTCCCGGGCCAGGGCTCCGAAGCGATCCTCCGGGACATCCGAGCGGTAGTCCTGCGGCTCGTGCGCAACCTTCGTCAGCGACAGACCGGCCTCGATGGCAGCGTCGAGCCCGTCGAAGAAGCGCAGGGCCTGCGCGTTGGCCAGGGTGATCCGGCCGTCGGCATCGACCACGACGACGCCTTCCCGTGCTGTCTGCAGCGCGTCCGTCACCTGCGTCTCGGTGCCCCGGCGCTGGCTGCCCTCGCGGAGCGTGAGAGCCCGGATGGTCGACCGCATCGCCGCGACGGCGTTCAGCAGCCGGCCCAACCGGTCGCGGCCGCCGGTGGGGATCCGATCGTCGCGCTGGCCGCCCGCGATCCGTTCGGCCGCCTCGGCCGCCGCGCCGACCGATCCGCCGATGTGGCGGGTGAGCAGCCAGGCGATCAGCCCGCAGGCGATGATCACGAGGGCCGCCGCGATGGCGTGCCACCGAACGACGTCCCGCACGCGCTGCCGCGCAGCCTGCCGGAAGGTGAAGCCGTCGCCGGCCATGATGTTGATCAGGAGATCGATCTGGCCTTCGATTGCGTCGGCCTGCCGTTCGAGAGCCGCCTTCTGATCCGGCCGAACTGTCACGGGATCGAAAGCGCGGCGCAGGCTCTCCCAGGACGCCACGCTGGTCTGGACGGCCTCGGCCGTCCGCGCCGCCCGCTCGGACTGGGCCCGCTCGGCCGCGATGGTGAGATCCTCGGCCAGGATCGCCGAGAGGTCGGTGATGTCCGCATCCCGCTTCGCCACCTCGGCAGCGTCGCCGGTCTGCATCCGCCGGACGAGGGCAGCGCGCATCTTCGCGAAGTCGGCCGCCACCGCGCGGGCGAAGCTGATCGAGGTCAGGGATTCGTCGTAGGTCCGTGTGACGAGCGTCCCGACCTGCGTGATCGCCAAGCCAGCCGAGAGCGCGAGCGCGCCCAGGAGAAGACCGACACAGAGGAAGGCGACGCTGACCGCGGCGCGGATCGACGTGATACGGCCCGTCCGCGTGGCGGCCGCGCGGGTGTGCCCGGCTCGGTCCGCGCACGCCGTCGGTGTCTCGGGATCTCGCATCGCACAGGTCGCTGGGTCACACGTCCGGCCAGCGATAAATGTCACTTGTTAAGAGGCAATTAGCTGGCTTGTCTCAGATCACGGATCAGCTGCGCGCGACCGTCACGGAGCAATCGGCGAATCGTGCACAGTCGACCGCACGATCGGTGAAATCTTCGGCACCGCGCTTGTGCCGGCGAGCGGATCCCGTCGATTGAACGCAACCTTTCATTACGAGTGGCGCGCATTTGAGCAACGGATCCGACCGGCGCGATGCTCATGTCGCCAGCTCGGCACCGATATACCGACCGGTTTCCGACAGCTCAGAGGCCGTATCCGCGCGCCGGCCCGCCGTCGCGACGCGGTCCGCGGCCGGCGCGCCCGAATGATTCCCGCGGTCGAGTGTTTCCCGCGTTCACCGCTGCGCCGAGCGGAGCGGCCCGGGCGGAGGCGGTGACTTCAGGGGCTCGACCGACTGGCCGTCCCGCAGATCCGGGGCGGGGCTGTAGATGATCCGGCTGTCGGCGGGCAGCCCCGAGTCGAGCTCCAGCGTGCGCCCGAGATCGCGCCGGACGCGTATCGTCCGCCACGTCACCCGGTCGTCGTCGCTGAGGGTGGCGACCCTGAGGTCGTTGCCGTCGAACACCGTCGCCTCGGCGGGGATCGACACCCCGGGCTCCGCTCGGGGAATCTTGAGGGTGACGTAGGCGTACAGCCCGGCCCGCAGCGCCCGGTCGGCGTTGGGGACGTCCACCTGGGTGGTCAGCGTGCGCGACGCCGCGTTCAGCGCGACGGAGCTGCGCTCCACGTAGCCTTCGAAGCGCCGCCCCGGCATCTGCGGCACGGTGATCTCGGCCCGCACCCCGGGTTTGACGCCGACGGCATCCTTCTGCGGCACGTTGACGGTGATGCGCAGCAGGCTGTCCTGATCCATGGTCAGCAGCGGCGTGCCCCCGTTGTCGGCACGGACGAGGTCGCCGACATCGACGTTGCGCACGGTCACGACCCCGTCGAACGGCGCCACGACACGCTCGAAGGCGGTGAGCGCTTTCAGGCGGTCGACCACGGCCTCCTGCGCCTTGATGTTGGCGGTGGCGACCTTCACGCCCGCCTCGGCGGCGGCGAGCGCGGCGGCCTGGCTCAACACGCCCGCCTTGGTGTTGTCGGCGTTCTGCCGCGAGGCCCAGCCCTGCACGGCCAGGGTGCTGGTGCGGTTGTTGGTGAGGTTGGCGAGGTTCACGTTCGCGCGGGCCTGCTCGACCTGCGCCTGCGCCTGGAGCAGCTGCGCCTTCAGCTGGCCGACCTGCGCCTCGGCCTGCGCGAGCTGCTGGTCGAGATCCGGTGCGGCGATGCGCAGAAGGAGGTCGCCCGCCTTGACCCGGGATCCGATATCGACCCGGCGCTCCGCGATGTAGCCGGTGGCGCGCGCGGCGATCGCCGCCGTGGTGAAGGCCTGGATCTCGCCGGGAAGCACGAGATCGAGGGGGCCATCGGCCCGCTCGGCGGCCACGGTGCGCACCTGCGGCACGAGGGTCTTGATCCGCTCCAGCGTCGCGGTCGCCTCCACGTCGCGCTGCCAGTGACCGTAGGCACCCCAGGCGAGCAGGCCGAGTCCGGCGAGGCCGACCAGCAGGAACGGGGCCTTGCCGGGCGGCGGAGGGACGTCCGAGCCCGCGTCGTGCGCCTTCATCGATCGGCTCTCCGCCCCGGACATCCGGCCGGGTCACGGTGAGGGTAGCGGCCGGCGGCCCGGCCCGCCAGCGTGTGCATTGGCCGCATCGGCGCGCCGGCCTAACGCGCCGGCCCGGCCACCAGCAGGCGCCGGCTGAGGCGCTTGTGCAGGTGGACCATCAGGGCGATGCCGAAGAGGGGCGTCAGCAGGTTGAGAACCGGGACGATCATCAGGCCGGCCAGCAGGCAACCGGCGCCGAGCGTCCGGACCGAGAAGGCGCGGCGCATCTCGGCGGCCTCGGGAAGGGGGCGGAACCGGGCCGCCGCCATCTCGAAGTACTCGCGGGACAGCAGGTAGGCGTTGGCGGCGAAGAAGGCCGCGATCCCGATGACAGGGACGAAGAAGATCACCAGGGCCGCGAGGTTCACCAGCAGCGTCACACCGGCGAAGCGCAGGGCGTAGAGCATGGCGGTCCCGAACGGCATGGCGCGTCCGGGCGGCTCGTTCGGGAAATCGGTGCGCTCGACGATCTCGGCCGCGTCGTCGAGGAAGAAGCCCGCCACCAGGATCGAGACCGCCGGCATCAGGTAGGCGAGGGCCACGACCAGACCGAAACCCGCGAGGTAGTAGGCGAGGCTGTCGAGGATCGGGTACTGGGCGGAAATGTGGTGGCTCGCCTGGAAGGCCTGGATCAGCCGGGTCAGGCCGAGCCAGATCAGGAGCAGGAGCCCGACCGTCAGGCCGAGGGACTTCCACAGGATCGCACGCAGCGGCGGCGAGAAAGTCTGGCGCAAAGCCGCCGCGGCGGACTCGACGAGCATCGGGCGAGAATTCCGGCCTGCGCCGGAAGCGGCGCTGGCGCGTTGTGGAGCGGTGCGGCGACCGGTGCAAGATCGGGCTCCGTCGCAGGGGCGGCAGGGTGCGGGGAGCACGCGTGCAGGACACGACAGGACAGGTCTCGGCGCCGCGGGCGCCCGATCACCGGTGGAGCGACCCGGTCGTCCGGCCCACCTACAGGCCGCGCCTCGCGCCTCTACCCGAGAAGCCCGAGGTGCTGGTGATCGGCGCGGGCGCCGCCGGCATCGGCGCGGCCCGGACGCTCGCGGCCCAGGGCGTGTCCGTCGCGGTGCTAGAGGCGCGGGAGCGCGTCGGCGGCCGCGCCCTGACGGTGACCCTGCGCGGCCACGCCCTCGATCTCGGGGCCCACTGGCTCCATGCCGGGCCGATCAACCCCCTGGTGGCGCTCGGCCGGGCGCGCGGCGAGCGGCTCCGCCGGGCCGCGCAGGAGAGCCACGTCTGGGTCGGGGGCCGGCCGGGCCGCACCGACGACGTCCGGGCCAACGCGCGCGCCTTCGACCGCGCGGACCGCGCCATGACCCGTGGCGCCGCGCAGCCCGGCCCCGACCGGCCGGCCGCCAGCGCGCTGCCGCCCGGGCTCGGTGCCTGGGGCGACCGGGTCGCGCAGGTCCACGGCCTCGTCTCGGGCCGACCGCTGGAGGCGGTCTCGCTCCACGACTTCCCCAGCATGGAGTACGGCGACAACTACTTCCTGGCCGACGGCTACGGCAGTTACGTCGCCCGCCTGGCGGACGGCCTGCCGGTGGCGCTCGCGACGCCGGTGACCCGGATCGACTGGTCGGGCGGCCGCGTCCGCGCGACCGGCGCGGATGGGACCGTCTACGCCGCCCGCGCGGTGATCGTGACGGTGCCGATGATGGTGCTCCGGGACGGGCCGACCTTCACGCCGCCGCTGCCGAACGCGGTCCGCGCCGCCATCGACGGCTTCACCACCGGCATCTACGAGCACGCGGTTCTTCACTGGCCATCGAGTCCGTTCCGCGGCCGCGACCGGCTGGCGGCGATCCACGGCGGGCGGCGCGCCCCGCCGGGCCTCCTCACCCGCATCGACGACACGCCGTTCCACTACTACGAACTCGACCTGCACGAGGCCGCGGCGATCGACGCCGCGGGATCCGGCGCGGACGGCGTGCGCCGCCATGTCCGCGCGGTCCTGGGCGAGCATTTCGGCCAGGCGCGGCTGCGCGACCTGACGATCCCCGCGGTGAGCGCGTGGCGCCACGACCGGTGGTCGCGCGGCTCGTGGGCCGTGGTCCCGCCGGGCCACGCCCCGGCGCGACAGGCCCTCCGCGCCGCCGTCGCCGACACCGTCTGGTTCGCCGGCGAGGCGCTGTCCCGGGAGCAGTGGGGCACGGTCGGGGGCGCCTACGCGGAGGGCGTCCGGGCCGCCGAGGCCGTGTCCGCCGTCTTACAGACGGGCGCCGGCGAGCGTATCCGGGCGGGCACAGGCTGAAGCGCGCGCGGCGCGGAACCTGCCGGAACGCTTGCCGCAGCCGGACAAGACAGGCATCCCCCGGCCGAAACGCGACAGGGGGCGGCGATGGATTGGGTCGAGGGCATCGGCTATCTCGGGACGGCGCTGACCATCACGGCGACGGCCATGAGCACGATGATCCCGCTGCGGATCATCTCGCTCTGCGCGAGCTGCGCCGTGATCACCTACGGCATCATGATCGGCAGCATGCCGGTGGTGCTGACCGAATTGATCCAGATGCCGTTCAACGCGTACCGGCTCTGGCAGATGCTGCGCCTCGTCCGGGACGTGGAGACGGCCGCCGAGAACGACCTGTCCCTGGAATGGCTCCGACCCTTCGGCTCCCGACGCCCGTTCGGCATCGGCGAGGTGGTGTTCCGCAAGGGGGATCTCGCCACCGAGATGTACTACATCGAGAGCGGCGTGTTCCGGATCCCGGAGGTCGACCTCGAGGTGCGCCAAGGCGGGATCGTCGGCGAGCTCGGGCTCCTGTCGCCCGGCAACGCCCGCACCGCCTCGCTGGTCTGCGTCGAGGCGGGACACGCGCTGTGCGTGTCCTACTCGGACGTGAAGCAGCTCTACTACCAGAACCCCGAATTCGGGTTCTACTTCCTCAAGCTGACCAGCGAGCGGCTCTTCCAGGGCGTGCAGGGCATGTCCAAGCCTCAGGCGGTGGCCGGCGACGCGCTGTGAGGCGCCGCCGTCCGCGGCTCAGAGATCGCCGCTCAGAGCATGCTCGGCAGGATGCGGTCCGGCGGCCGGTGTCCGTCCATGAAGGTCTTGATGTTGATGATGACCTTCTCGCCCATGTCGGTGCGGCTCTCGTAGGTCGCCGAGCCCATGTGGGGCAGGAGGACGACCTTGCCCTGGCGGGCGAGCTTGACGAGGCGCGGGCTGACGGCGGGCTCCTGCTCGAACACGTCGAGGCCGGCCGCCGAGACCTCCCCGCCCTCGATCAGGCGCGCCAGGGCGTTCTCGTCGATCACCTCGCCGCGGGCCGTGTTGACCACGATCGCCTCGGGCTTGAGCAGCTTGAGGCGCCGGGCCGAGAGCAGATGGTAGGTCGCGGGCGTGTGCGGGCAGTTCACCGACACGATGTCGACGCGCGCCAGCATCTGGTCGAGGGATTCCCAGTAGGTCGCGTCCAGCGCGCTCTCGATGGCGGCCGGCACCCTGCGGCGGTTGTGGTAGTGCACCTGCAGTCCGAAGGCGCGGGCGCGCTTGGCCAGCGCCTGGCCGATCCGGCCCATGCCGACGATGCCGAGGCGCTTGCCGGTGATGCGCCGGCCGAGCATCCAGGTCGGCGACCAGCCCGTGGTCCACTCGTCGTCCGGGATGATCCGCGCGCCCTCGGTGACCCGGCGGGCGACCGCGAGGATCAGCGCCATCGTCATGTCGGCGGTGTCCTCGGTCAGCACGCCGGGCGTGTTGGTGACCGTGATGCCGCGCTCCAGTGCCGCCGCCACGTCGATGTGATCGACGCCGTTGCCGAAATTGGCGATCAGGCGGAGGTTCGGGCCGGCCTGGGCGATCAGCCCGGCATCGATCTCGTCGGTCACGGTGGGGACGAGCACGTCGGCCTCGCGCAGGGCCGACGCCATCGCGTCCGGCGCCATCGGCGCGTCCTCGGAATTGAGCCGGACGTCGAACAGCTCGCGCATCCGCGTCTCGACGGCATCCGGCAGGCGCCGCGTCACGACCACCAGCGGCTTGCGCTTCGACACGTCTCTCTCCCCGTCAGCCCAGCGGCCTTGATCGCGGCTCGCGCCCGGTGGCTCCCGCCCGGACCGCGTCCCGCAAGCGTCCGTTAACCGAACTCGGCCAGACAGGATCGGTCACGGGGCGCCGGTTCCGGAGCCCGTTCCGACCCATCGGCCTCTCTACCAGAGGTGGGCCGGAACACAATCGGATGCGGGCCGGTCCGCGTGTCGAACCGGCCCCGCTTTCGACATGTCCGGCGCCCAGCAACGCCACGTCTGGATAGGGAGACGACCATGCGCGTGTCATGCCTCAGCCTCGCCGTCGCGGCGGTGCTGGCCGGCGGCCTCGCGACCGGTGCCCGCGCGGCGCCGCCGACCGGCCCCGAGGCCGGGGTCGGGCCGGTGACCAAGCTGCCGCTGCCGCGCTACGCGAGCCTGAAGACCGATCGCGTCAACCTCCGCGAAGGCCCCTCGAAGGATCACAGGACGCTCTGGGTGTTCCAGCGGGCCGGCCTGCCGGTCGAGATCGTGGGCGAGTTCGAAACCTGGCGCAGGATCCGCGATTCGGAGGGCACCGAGGGCTGGGTGCTGCACTCGCTGCTGTCCGGGCGCCGCACCGCCATCGTGAATGCCGGCCCCGACAAGGGTGTCGAGAAGGCGGCCGTGTCGCTGCGGGCCAAGGCCGACGACGGCGCCGACGACGAGGCCAAGCTCCAGACCGGCGTGATCGGCAGCGTCAAGAGCTGCACCGGCACGTGGTGCCGCATGATCGTCGCGCTTCCCAACAAGCGGGACGTCGACGGCTACATTCGCCAGAATCGCCTGTGGGGCGTCTACCCGAACGAGGTCGTGGAATAGCGGTCCGGGCGCCCCGACGGCGCCCGTCCGTCATTCCGGGCGGCGCGCTAGCTCCCGGCACGCCGGCAGCCCGAAAAAGCCAAGGCCCGGACGATGCCGGGCCTCGCGTCGCTCGCGTACTGCGTTGGACCCGGGCCTCAGCCCTGGCGGCGGCCCGCCGGACGGCTGCGGCGCAGGCGCACGATCACCTCGACCCCGGCGATCTCCATGCCCTCGGGCGCCTCGGGCAGCGAATCGACCGTGATGCCGCAATCCGGCATGTCGATCACCTGGCTCTCGTCCTCCAGGTAGAAATGGTGGTGCTCGGTCGGGTTCGTGTCGAAATAGGCCTTCGACCCGTCGAGCGCGAGCTGGCGCAGGAGCCCGGCCTCGGTGAACTGGTGCAGCGTGTTGTAGACGGTCGCCAGCGAGACCGGCACCTTGGCGCGCATCGCCTCGTCGTACAGCATCTCCGCCGTCAGGTGGCGGTCGCCGCGGCCGAAGAGCAGCCAGCCCAGGGACAGGCGCTGCCGCGTCGGGCGCAGGCCGGCCCGACGCAGACGGTCGCGCAGGTCGGACAGCGGACAGCCGCGGCGCGGAGTCCCGTTGGCCTCCAACTGGGGGGCGGGGACCCGGCCGTTGAAGACGGCCTGGAATGGCACCGGTTCGGACATCGCTGGACTGAACGCTCGACGAGGGGCCTGAAGGAACGGATGTCTCCTCAGTATATTGAAGTGGTCGGACAGTCGCAACCCGAGCGTTGCCGCATACCCGCGGCTGCAGGCTTTGAAGGCGCGGCGCCCCGTGCTAACCCGCGCGCCAGCCGATGGGCCGAGTATAGTCGCCCGCGACGCGAAGATCGCGCACATCCGAGGAAACAGCCAACGCAATGCCGCCAGACGCCGAGACACAAGCGCATGGTGCGAACCGCCGGTCGCACTATTCCTACGAGGATCTTCTGGCCTGCGGGCGCGGCGAACTCTTCGGATCCGGCAATGCGCAGTTGCCGCTGCCGCCGATGCTGATGTTCGACCGGATCACGTCCATCGGGACCGAGGGCGGCGCCCACGGCAAGGGGCACGTGACGGCCGAGCTCGACATCCGGCCGGACCTCTGGTTCTTCCCCTGCCATTTCCAGGGCGACCCGGTGATGCCGGGCTGCCTCGGCCTCGACGCCCTCTGGCAGATGCTGGGCTTCCATCTCGGCTGGCTCGGCTCGCCGGGCCGCGGCCGCGCCCTGGGCGTCGGCGAGGTGAAGCTCGCCGGCCAGGTGCTGCCGACGATCAAGAAGGTCGTCTACAATGTCGACGTGAAGCGGGTCCGTCAGGGCAAGCTCGTGCTCGGCATCGGCGACGGCTGGCTCGAGGCCGACGGCGAGCGCGTCTATCAGGTCCAGGACATGCGGGTCGGCCTGTTCCAGAGCTGAGCCGCAGCCGCCGCACGTCCGGTTCGCGGCTTGGCCGCAACGCCGGACGGTCTCGGCGGTTGAGATTGTGTCCGCGTCACCTTAGCTGACCGTGACGCGGCCCGGGCGACCGGGACCGCGACGGAGGTAGTGTCACCATCATGCGCCGTGTCGTCATCACCGGGATGGGCATCGTCTCGTCCATCGGCAACAACACGCAGGAGGTGCTCGCCTCCCTGCGCGAGGCCCGCTCGGGCATCGCGCGCGACGCCAGCTACGCTGAGCACGGCTTCCGCAGCCAGGTCTCCGGCGCGCCCACCCTCGATCCCGAGGGCGTGGTGGACCGGCGCGCGATGCGCTTCCACGGCGGCGGGACCGCCTGGAATCACGTCGCCATGGATCAGGCGATCCAGGATGCCGGCCTGGATCAGGGCGACATCTCGAACGAGCGCACCGGCATCATCATGGGCTCGGGCGGTCCCTCGACCCGCGTGATCGTCGAGGCCGCCGGCATCGCGCGGGACAAGGGTCCCAAGCGCATCGGCCCGTTCGCCGTGCCGAAGGCGATGTCGTCGACCGCCTCGGCGACGCTCGCGACGTGGTTCAAGATCCGCGGCGTGAACTACTCGATCTCCTCCGCCTGCGCGACGTCGAATCACTGCATCGGCAACGCCGCCGAGATCATCCAGGGCGGCCGGCAGGACATCATCTTCGCGGGCGGCTGCGAGGATCTCGACTGGACGCTCTCGGTGCTGTTCGACGCCATGGGCGCCATGTCGTCGAAGTACAACGACACGCCGTCCCGTGCCTCCCGCGCCTACGACGCCAACCGCGACGGTTTCGTCATCGCGGGCGGCGCCGGCGTGCTGGTCCTCGAGGAGCTGGAGCACGCCAAGGCGCGCGGCGCCCGGATCTACGGCGAGGTCGCGGGCTACGGCGCCACCTCGGACGGTCACGACATGGTCGCGCCGTCGGGCGAGGGCGCCGTGCGCTGCATGCGCCAGGCGCTGGACGGGCTGAAGGGCGCGCGGATCGACTACATCAACCCGCACGCCACCTCGACCCCGGTCGGCGACGACAAGGAGATCGAGGCGATCCGCGAGGTGTTCGGCCGCGGCGAGGATTGCCCGCCGATCTCGGCCACCAAGTCGCTGACAGGCCATTCCCTGGGCGCCACCGGCGTGCAGGAGGCGATCTACAGCTTGCTGATGATGAACAACGGCTTCATCTGCGAGAGCGCGCACATCGACACGCTCGACCCGGCCTTCGCCGACATGCCGATCCTGCAACAGCGCCGGGACGACGCGCAGCTCGGCCACGTGCTGACCAATTCCTTCGGCTTCGGCGGCACCAACGCCACCCTGGTCCTGAAGCACGTCGACGCCTGATCGCCCGGCGCGGAACCGCCGGCCACAGGCCGGCGTTTACCCGCTGTTGAGATCTGGTGGTGGCGATGGGGACTTTCATCTTCGGAACATTGGGCGGCCTCATGATCGCCGGTGTCGCGGCGATCTACGCGAAGCAGGCCGCGCTGGAAGAAGCCGATTCCCACACGGACGGGCATTTCTGAGCCCGGCCTACGACGCCACAAACGCCCCGCCCGCCGGCGGGGCTTTTTTTTGCCCGCCGTCTGCCGGTGTCGCGTTTGGATCGCGGCGCGAGCCGCGTTAAGGCAGCCTGCCGCGGTTCGCTGGTCGCGACCGCGGTCGGGACCCGCTTCGCGGGTCCGGCGTGGTCGGTCAGGATGTGAGTCGGCATGACGGGTTTGATGGCGGGCAAGCGCGGCCTGATCATGGGCGTCGCGAACGATCACTCGATCGCCTGGGGGATCGCCAAGGCGCTGCACGCCCAGGGCGCGCGACTGGCCTTCACGTACCAGGGCGAGGCCCTGGGCCGCCGGGTGGCGCCCCTCGCCGCCAAGCTCGATTCGGACATCGTCCTGCCCTGCGACGTCGAGGATCTGGCCTCGGTCGACGCGACCTTCGAGGCCCTGGACGCCCGATTCGATGGCGGCCTCGACTTCGTGGTCCACGCCATCGGCTTCTCCGACAAGGCGCAGCTCAAGGGCCGCTACGTCGACGTGACGACGCGCGAGAATTTCGTGCGCACGATGACGATCTCGTGCTTCTCGTTCACCGAGATCGCGCAGCGCGCGGCCAAGCGGATGAACCAGGGCGGCTCGCTGCTGACCCTGACTTACGGCGGCGCGACCCGGGTCATGCCGAACTACAACGTCATGGGCGTCGCCAAGGCGGCGCTCGAGGCCTCGGTGCGCTACCTAGCGAGCGACCTGGGCCCGGACGGGATCCGGGTCAACGCGCTCTCCGCCGGTCCGATGCGGACGCTGGCCGGGGCCGGGATCGCCGACGCGCGACTGATGTTCAACCACCAGCGGGCGCACGCGCCCCTGCGGCGCACGGTCAGCCTGGAGGATGTCGGCGGTTCGGCCCTCTACCTGCTGTCGCCGCTCTCGGGCGGCGTCACCGGCGAGGTCCACTTCGTCGATGCCGGCTACAACATCATCTCGATGCCGCGCCCGGACGTGCTGCAGGCGCAGGACGAGGCCGGCGTCGTCGGGGACGCCTGAGGCGCCTCACTCCTCCGGGATACGCCCCGGGGGCAGGGGACCGGCCGGCGAACCGCGCTCGCCGCGGACCGAGCGCCGCTCCCGGGCGGCGCGCGCCTCCTCCGCGGTCGGCGGCGCCGAGGGATAGTTCGACGCGAAGGGGTTCGGCGGCGCCCCGCGCCCGGAGCCGCCGAACAGCTTGTCGAGGAAGCCCTCCTCGGCGCTCGCGGGTCGGGCGACCAGGAGAAGGGCGAGGGCGAGGATCGGGCGAAGCTGCATCGTCGTCGTCTGCGTGCCGGGACCGAGCCGGGTTAGGGCCACTTTCCGGCGGATCGGAGGCCGAGTCCCCGTCGCCTGGAACCCAGGCGCGTCCGGCGGGTTCGCGGTCAACGATGAGGGCGCGTACAGGAGGCGTGATGTCCGAGGTAACCTATCGCATCGTCGAGCACGACGGTGGCTTCGCCTACAAGGTCGGCGACGTGTTCTCCGAGACGTTCCCGAGCCGCGAGGAGGCGCTGCAGGCGGCGCAGGCCGCGGCGGCGGAGCAACAGGTCCCCGGGTCGACCGAGGGGATCCGCTACCAGGATCAGGCCGGCGGCTGGCACGACGAGACCGCGCAGGGCAGCGACCGGCCCCGCGCCCGGGTCGTGGAGTAGCCGCGGCGGACGGGACGGACATGCGCGATCGTCCGCAACGGCGGGAAATCTCGTGGCGCGTGCGCGGCGCGTGACCCCGGCCGCGGCGCCGGCCGGTCGCAGGGCGCCCGCCCTGCCGAAGGGCGCGCGGCGGACGACCCCGTCGCCGGAGACGCTGGCGGCGCTCGGCCCGGACCGGCTGATCGCGCTGATCCTCGGCGAGACCGGGCGCAACCCGGCCTTCAAGAAGCTAGTGAGCGCCGCGCTCGCCTCGCTCCAGGGCCCCGAGGCCGTCGCGGCGATCGTCGACCGGCGGCTGACGGCCCTCGAGGGCGCCCAGGGCTACATCGACTGGCAGAAGCGCCGGACCTTCGCGGCCGACCTCAACACGACCGTGACGGTGATCCTCAACGAGTTGCGGCCCCTCGATCCGGGGGCCGCGCTCGACCGGCTCCGGCGCTTTCTCGACGGCGCCGACGCGGTCCTGAACCGCGTGGACGACAGCACCGGCGCCGTGCAGGGCGTGTTCGACCGCGCCTCAGCGGCCTTCGTGGAGATCGCCGGCGCCCTGCCGCCGGAGGACGCCGCCCGGGTAGCGGCGCGCCTCGTCGAGCCGTTCGCGGCGGATCCGTTCGGCCCCCTCGGAACCGTCCTGGGCGAGATGATCCCGGCGCTGCCCGAGCCATCCCTCGCGGAGATCGACGACCGGCTCGCCGCCGCCGACGCGGCGCTGCCGCAGGGTGGGGATCCCCGCCGCGACGCGACCCATCACCGGCAGGCGGCCCGGATCCAGATCCTGCGCCTGCGCCAGGCCGTCGCCGACCGGCGCGGCGACACCGACACCTTCATCGCCCTGGAGCGGGCGACCTTGCCGGGGCGAGAGAACCGCGTCGCGATTGCCCGGCGGCTCCTCGGCGCGGGGCGCGCCGCCGAGGCGCTGGACTGGATCCGGCGCATGCAGGATCCGGGTCTGCGAATCGCCACCCGGGCCGACCTGATCGCCGGCTTCGACCTGCGCGGACCCGAACGGGAACGGCAGGCGCTGGAGATCGAGATCCTCGACGCGCTCGGCCGGGGCGATGAGGCGCAGGCCCTGCGCTGGGGGCGGTTCGAGCGCGAACTCGACGCGCCGATGCTGCGCACCTTCCTCGCCAAGCTTCCGGATTTCGAGGACGAGGAGGCGCTCCGGCGCGCCCTCGACCACGCCGAGGCCTTCCCGCAGCCGCACCGGGCGCTCGCCTTCCTGGCGGCCTGGCCGGATCTGCGCCGTGCGGCCGCGCTGGTCGTCGCGCGGCCTGAGACCTGGCAGGGCGACCAGTACGCGGTGCTGGCGCCGGTCGCCGAGGCGCTGGCGCAGGATCACCCCCGGGCCGCGACGATCCTGTATCGCCGGCTCCTCGACTCGATCCTCGAGACCGGCCGCAGCGCCGCCTACCCGCACGGCGCGCGCTACCTCGCGGAGCTCGACGCCCTGGCGGGGCGCATCGCGACCGGCGACGTCGATCCGGATCCGCAGGCCTACCGCGCTGCTCTGCGGCGGGCGCACGGCCGCAAGCACGGGTTCTGGAGCCTCGTGCGCGACTGAACCGGACGCGCGGCCGGCTCAGTCCTCCAGCACGATGGCGTCGACCCGGTCCGGGTAGAAAGCCACGTGGTCGCGGATTGCCGCGACGGCCGGGTACGGGTCGCCGTAGCTCCAGACCGCGTCGGGGCGCCGATCGCCGTCGACGACGAGGTCGAAATAGTGGGCGTCGCCCTTGTACGGGCAGTGGCTCGTCCGCGCCGAGGCGACGAAACAATCGGCGCGGATGTCGCTTCGCGGCACGTAGAAGACCGGTGGGTACTGAGCCTCCTGCAGCCGCAGGGCGTTCCGGGTCTCGGCGACCGCGGCGCCCGCCACGACGACGCGGACGCGGCGGGACTCGGGCTCGACGGTGATCGGGTGGTCCGGTCCGGGCAGCTTCATGGCGTGTTCCCTCCCTCGGGCTTCAACTCGACGGTCCCGAGCGCGTCGGCGAGGCGCGTCTTCGCGGTCCCGGGCCGCAGGGGCTTCTGCTGGGTCTCGTGCGGCGCCCAGCCCGAGAGCCACAGCACCTCGAAGGTCGCCCGCACGCGACCGTCCGGGTCCGAGAACCGCTCGGCGTAGATCTCGGCCATGCGCAGCAACGTCGCCCGCCGCAGCGGCGTCCGCCGCCGCTCGGTGAGCACGTTGGTCATGCCCATGGCCCGCAGGTCGCGCATCAGGCCGAACGGGTCGGCGTAGCGGACCGTCAGCGTGTCGGTATCGGCCACCGGCAGCGCGAAGCCCGCCCGCTGCAGCAGGCCGCCGGCCTCGCGCACCGCCGCGAAGGGCGCCACGCGGGGGCTGACCCCACCCTCGACCTCGCTCTCGGCCTGGGCGAAGCTCTGGCGCAGCTCCGTCAGCGTCGCGCCGCCGAGCAGGCAGCCGACGAACAGCCCGTCCGGCCGCAGGGCGCGGCGCAGCTGGATCAGCGTGCCGGGGAGGTCGTTCACGGCGTGGAGGGCCAGCAGCGACACCGCGAGGTCCAGGCTCCCGGTCGCCAGCGGCAGCGCTTCGGGATCTCCGACGATCAGGTCGCCGTCCGGCTCCGGCAGGGCCGCGAGGCGGACATGCCGCGCCGCCGGATAGCGGGCGGCGAGCAGCCGGGTCGCCACGGGACGCGGCGTGGTGAGGTCGAGAACAGAGACGAAGCTGCGCAGGACGGCGCCGAGCCGGTCGTCGAGATCCTCGGCGAGGCGGTCGAGGAGGAAGCCCGGGTAGCCGAGGCGCCCGGCACGGGCGAGGCGGCGGCGGGCGAGGCGCGTGTCGAACAGGGCGGCGGGAGCATCCATCGGGGGGCAGATGGCATCTGCGGTCGCGTCGCGCCACCGTCGCCGCGCACGGTCTCGTGAGCTGCGCTAGGATGCTGGAACGACTCGGGAGCGTCGCTGTTCCTGCTGCAACCGGCCCAACGGCCGAGATTCCTCAGGGAGCACACATCATGAAGCGCATGCTCGTCGGGGCCGCCGTGGCCCTCACCACCCTGGCCGCCGCGGGCGGCGCCGAGGCGAAGGGCTGCATCAAGGGCGCCATCGTCGGCGGCATCGCGGGTCACTACGCCGGCCATCACGGCCTCGTCGGCGCCGCGGCCGGCTGCGCCATCGGCCGCCACCGCGCCAACGCTCGCGACCGTCAGGTCGAGCGGCAGCAGATGGCGCCGCAGGCGCGCCCCGTCTCGGCCCAGTAAGCCGGGTCTGCGGGAGCGCGTCGCGCGCATGACGGCCTTCCAGGCCGTCGCCACGGCCCTGCGCGGTCTGCCGCGCGGGGTCGTCTCCCTGATCTACCCGCCCACCTGCGCGGGCTGCGGCGGCGCCACCGCCGACCCGGGCGCCCTCTGTCCGTCCTGCTGGTCGAGCCTGCGCCTGATCGAGGAACCGGTGTGCCAGCGCTACGGTACGCCCTTCGCGGTCGACCTCGGGGTCGGCCCGCTGGTGTCGCCCCGGGCCATCGCGGAACCGCCGGTCTTCGGCCGCGCCCGGGCGGTCGCCCTCTACGATTCCGTGGCGCGGCGGCTCGTCCATCGCCTGAAATACGAGGACCGGCTCGATCTCGCCGGCGTGATGGCCCGGATGATGGCCGCGAGCGGCCGGACCCTGATCGCCGAGGCCGAGTGCCTCGTGCCGGTACCGCTCCATCGCGGACGCCTGTGGCGGCGGCGCTTCAACCAGTCCGCCCTGCTGGCGCGGGCGATCGCGGATGCGGCGGGGCGGCCGTGCGTCGCCACGGCCCTGGTGCGCGTGCGGGCCACGCGATCCCAGGTCGGCCTGAGCCGCGCGGCGCGGGCCGAGAACCTGAGCGGCGCCTTCCGGGTCGCTTCCGCCGAGCAGCACCGCGTCCGCGGGCGCCGGGTCCTCCTCGTGGACGACGTCATGACCACCGGCGCCACCGGCAACGCCGCCGCCCGCGCGCTCCTGCGCGGCGGGGCGACGTCCGTGGATCTCCTGACCTTCGCCCTCGTCGGCGACATCGCCGGCTGAGCCTGCCTTCAGCGCCCGGCCTGCACCCGCTCCGGGAAGCCCGCCGCCAGGGTGAAGTCGAACGCCTCCGCGATCCCCTCGTACCAGAGCGAGAACGGCGTCGGACGCGCGAGGTGCAGGGCGCCCTCGGTCTCGCGCCCCTCGTGCTGGAGGGCCGCCCCGTGCTTGGCCGCGAGCCGCAGCATGGGCCCGTTTCCCGACAGGCAGCGGACGTGGAGATCCTTGACGCCGCGATGCCGCGCCGCGCGGGCGATCCGGGCGAACAGGGCGGCCCCGATCCCCTTGCGGCGGAAGGTCTGCTCGACCGCGAAGGCCGCCTCAGCGTGCGGCCCCAGGGCGTAGCGGGACGCGCCCGGCCCCATCGGCCGCAACTCGGCGAGACCGCGCAGCACGCCGCCCACGAAGGCGCCGTACATCACGCCCTCCGCGGTCAGCGCCTGCGCGGCGTAGGCCCGGACTCCGGCCTCGCTGACATTGCCCATGAAGCGGCTCGCCCGGGTCTCCGGATCCAGCCTCAGGAAATAGTCGAGGACCGCAGCGCGGTCCGCCGGCCAGAGACGCCGGATGGTGTGGGTCGGCCCATCGAGGGCTTGTACCGCCATGATGAAGCTCCGGTTCGTGCGCGCTGCCGCGCGGGGTGATCCGGACGCTCCTCCCAAGAGACCGCCGGGATGTCGCATCCCCGTATTCATTGTGCAATGCAGCAGAGTGCGGGGCCGGCCGGCCGCGGGCCTGCCATGCGTGGGACCGATGGGAGGCTTCGATGGGACGCCTCGATGGGACGCCTCAATGGGACGCTTGCCCGCGGCTGTTCGGCCGCGGGCTTGATTCAGGCCGAGCTTGCGCGGCACTGGAACAGGCCCCGGGTCGTTGACCGCCGACGCGGGTGCAGGGGGTGCCGAACCGGTACCGCGATCAGCAGCGAGGAACCGGCGGCGTGAACGACAGATCCGGCAAGCCCATCGCCCCGTCGCCGGCGGCGCTCGCCGGTGCGGTCTCGCCCGGCCCGGTCCACGAGCGCTACGAGGCGCTGGTCGCCACCGGCGCCATCGAGCGCGATCCCGCCCAGGCGCACCTCGTGCGCGCCCTCGACCGGCTGGTCGTCGACCTCCAGCGCCGCAAGCGGGCCAGCAAGACGAGCGCCCTGGGGTGGCTGTTCCGTCGCAAGGACGAGGCCGAGGCGATCAAGGGCCTGTACATCTGGGGCTCAGTCGGGCGCGGGAAGACCATGCTGATGGACCTCTTCCACGAGGCGGCGCCGGAGCCGAAGCGGCGCGTCCATTTCCACGGCTTCCTGGCCGACGCGCACGAGCGGATCCACGCCTACCGTCAGGCGCTGAAGGCCGGCACCGTCAAGGGCGACGACCCGATCGGACCGGTGGCCGACCAGCTGGCCGACGAGGCGACCCTGCTGTGCTTCGACGAGTTCACTGTCACCGACATCGCCGACGCGATGATCCTGGGTCGCCTGTTCAACCATCTGTTCCGGCGCGGCGTCACCGTCGTCGCGACCTCGAACGTCGAGCCCGACCGACTCTACGAGGGCGGCCTCAACCGGGCGCTGTTCCTGCCCTTCGTGGCGAACCTCCAGGAACGCGTGACCGTCGTCCGCCTCGACTCCCGGACGGATTTCCGGCTCGAGAAGCTCGGCGGCGCGGCGGTCTACCATGTCCCCGCCGACGCGGCGGCGCGCGCGGCCCTCGACGCCGCCTTCAAGGCCCTGACCGGCAAGGCTCGCGGCCTCCCGGCGACGGTCACGGTCCACGGCCGGGCCGTGGCGGTTCCCGAGCAGGCGACCGGCGTGGCCCGGTTCGGCTTCGACGATCTCTGTCGCCAGCCCCTCGGCGCCTCCGACTACATGGCACTCGCCCGCGCCTACCACACGGTGATCCTCGACGGGATCCCGGTGATGGGCGAGGCGGAGCGGAACGAGGCCAAGCGCTTCATCACGCTGGTCGACACGCTCTACGACCGGCACGTGAAGCTCGTGGCCTCCGCGGCCGCCGAAGCGCAGGACCTCTACACCGCCCGGACCGGCCGCGAGGCCTTCGAGTTCGACCGGACCGTCTCGCGCCTCATCGAGATGCGGTCGCGGGAATATCTCGGCCAGCCGCACGGCCGGCCGGATTCCGAGGCGTCGGGCGCCACCACCGGGCTGGTGGAAACGTGAGCGCCCCGTCGCGCGCCGGATCGATCTTCGGCCTGCGCCGGCGCAATTGGCGCGGCGCCGGCCCGCTGGGCTGGCTCCTCGGCTCGCCCGTCGCCTTCATCCTGCTGATCGTCGCCCTGGGCAGCGGCACGGCCAATTACGTGACCGGCGAGACCGACCGGGCCGCGACCGCCCGGGCGAACGCGACGATCGCCGGGATCGAGCGCCTGATCTCCGAGGTCAAGGACCTGGAGACCGGGGAGCGCGGCTTCGTGCTGGTCGGCAGCGAGGATTACCTCCGTCCCTACACGACCGCCCTCACCAAGATCGACACGGAGCTGACCGGCCTCGGCGCCGCCGCGCAGGAGTCGGTCCGAGCCGGCGGCCCGTCGCTCGCCGGGCTGATCGCGCAGAAGCGCGACTTCGCCGCCCGGGTGGTGGAGGCGCGGCGGAACCGGGGCTTCGACGCCGCCATCGACCTCGTCCGCACCGGCGAGGGCAAGCAGCTGATGGACGCGATCCGCGCCGAGTCGGCGGCCCGGCAGGCCGCGACCCTGGAGCAGCTCGCGACCATCCAGGCGCGCGAAGCGTGGCGCGGACTCCTGCTGTTCCTCCTCTCCGCGGCGGCGGCCCTCGGAGCGATCGTGCTGCTGGCGCGCCTCGCCCTGGTGCGACGGCAGGAATCCCTGCGGATGTCCCGCCTCCTCGACGGGGTGCTGGCCAACGCGCCGGTGGGGCTCGGCTTCCTCGACCGTGACCTGAAGATCCGGCACATGAACCGGGCGCTCGCCACCATGAGCGAGCGCGGCTTCGGGGCCGATCTCGGCGCGCCGATCTGGGCCATGCTCCCGACGCTGCGGGAGGAGCTGGCCCCGAAGCTGGCCGCGGCCCTGACGGAAGGCCTGGTCTCGCCGAACGTCCCGGTGGCGGTGCCGACCCCCTCGGCGCCGGGCGGCGTGCGGCATTTCTCGATGAGCTTCTATCCGCTCCGGGGCGAGGAGAGCGCGGCGGCCGACCAGAGCGTCGAGGGCGTCGGCCTCGTGGTGGTCGACGAGACCATCCGCCACCTCGCGGAGGCCCGGCTGCGCCGGAGCGAGGAGCGCTTCCGCTCGCTGATCGAGGCGAGCGCCGCCATCGTCTGGACCGCCAACCCGGAAGGGAGCCTCCATCGCCGCCAGACGGCCTGGACCCGCTTCACCGGCCAGGACGAGGCCGCCTACGCGGGGCTCGGCTTCCTCGACGCGGTCCACCCGGAGGACCGTGCGCATACCCGCGCCGCGTGGACCCGCGCTGTCACCAGCCTGGAACCCTACGCCACCGAGCACCGGATCCGCGCCGCCTCCGGGACCTACCGGCACATGAGCGTGCGCGCCGTCCCGATCCTCGAACCCGACGGCACCCTGCGGGAGTGGGTCGGGACCCACACGGACATCACCGAGCGCAAGGAGGCCGAGGCCGCGATCGAGGCGGCGCGCGCGGCGGCCGAGGCCGCCAACGCGGCCAAGAGCCAGTTCCTCGCCAATATGAGCCACGAACTGCGCACCCCGCTCTCTGCGGTGATCGGCTATTCCGAGATGGTGCAGGAGGAGCTGGAGGATATCGGCGAGGCCGATCTCGTCACCGACATGAAGAAGATCGAGACCAACGCCCGCCACCTCCTCGGCCTGATCAACGACGTGCTCGACATCTCAAAGATCGAGGCCGACCGGGTCGAGATCTACGCGGAGGATTTCGAGGTCGCCGCCGTGGTGCAGGAGGTCGCGGTCACGGTCGAGGGTCTTGTCGCCAAGAAGGGCAACACCCTGGCGCTGGAGCTGGAACCGGGCCTGGGCAGCGCGCATACCGACGTGACCAAGCTGCGGCAGTGCCTGATCAATCTCCTGAGCAACGCCGCGAAGTTCACCGAGGATGGCCGGATCACCCTGGCGGTCGCCCGGGCGGACGGTGCGCTGCGCTTCTGCGTGACCGACACCGGCATCGGCATGACGCGGGAGCAGGTCGGCAAGCTGTTCGAGCGGTTCACCCAGGCCGACGCCTCCACGACGCGCCGGTTCGGCGGCACCGGGCTCGGCCTCGCGATCACCCGGGCCTTCGCCGAGATGCTGGGCGGCTCGATCACCGTGGACAGCCGCGAGGGGCAGGGCACCGCCTTCACGCTGACGCTGCCGGACCGTTTCGAGGCCGCCGCGGCCGAGGACGCGGACCCGGCCGCATCGGGAGACGGCGACCGCGGGACGATCCTGGTGGTCGACGACGACGCCGCCACCCGCGATCTGCTGGCGCGCTTCTTGGAGCGCGAGGGCTTCTCGGTGACGGTCGCCGAGGACGGGCGGCGCGGGCTCGATCTCGCTCGCAGCCTGCATCCGCGGGCCGTGCTCCTCGACGTCACCATGCCGCAGATGGACGGATGGGCGGTGCTGCGGGCCATCCGGGCCGATCGCGAGATCGGCGCGACGCCGATCGTGATGGTGACGGTCCTGGACGAGCAGAACCTCGCCTTCTCCCTCGGCGCCACCGACTACGTGCAGAAGCCGATCGACTGGGGAAGCCTGCGCCAGATCGTCGACCGCTTCCGCCTCGCCTCGGGTGACGGCGCGATCCTCGTCGTCGAGGACGAGGCCGACGTCCGCGAGCACGTCTGCGCCTATCTCGCGCGCGAGGGCTTCCCGGTCCGCGAGGCCGAGAACGGCCTGCGCGCTCTGGCAGCCCTGGAGACGGAGCGCCCATCCCTCATCCTGCTCGACCTGATGATGCCCGAGATGGACGGATTCGCGTTCCTGCGGGCGCTGCGGGCCCGGCCTGACAGCCGCGACGTGCCGGTGGTGGTGCTCACCGCCAAGGACATCACGGCCGAGGACCGGCGCCGTCTGGCCGGTCAGGCCGACAGGGTGCTCGCCAAGGGCTCGACCGGGCTCAAGGAGCTGGCCCGCGAGCTGCGTGCCCTGGTCCCCACAGCGGAGGACGCGCTCGCCCAGGGACCCGAGCCCGGCTGAGCGCCCGCGGACGACGCGCGGTCCCGGTCCCGGATCGGGTTTGGTGCCGCGTCAGAGACCCCGGAACGCCAGCATCAGCGCGCCGACGGCGATGCCCCACAGGGCCAGCGTCGACCAGATCGCGCGGTAGCGTTCGTTGCGGGCGAAGCGCTCCAGCCGGCGGGCATCGCCGGTGCCGGCCTCGTCGAGGCGGACCAGCACGCGCTTCAACCGCATGGCAAGGTCCGGGATGTCGCCGACGACGTCGGACACGACCTTGAGGGCGTCCAGGCCGCTCTGCGCCCGGCCGACCGGCCCCATGTTGCGGGCGATCCAGGCGCGCACGACCGGCTCGGCCGTGGTCCACATATCGAGGCGCGGGTCGAGGGAGCGGGCGACGCCCTCCACCACCACCATGGTCTTCTGGAGCATCACCAGCTCGGTGCGGGTGCTCATGTCGAACAGGGCCGTGACGTCGAACAGCAGGGTCAGGACCTTGGCCATCGAGATCTCGTCGGCCCGGCGCTGGTGGATCGGCTCGCCGATGGCGCGGATCGCCTGCGCGAAATCCTCCACGGAGTGGTGGGCCGGCACGTAGCCCGCCTCGAAATGGACCTTCGCCACCCGGCGGTAATCGCGCAGGATGAAGCCCAGCAGGATCTCTGCGAGAAACCGGCGCTCGTTCGGGCCGAGGCGGCCCATGATGCCGAAATCGACCGCGACCAGCCGGCCCTCGGCATCGACCAGCAGGTTTCCCTGGTGCATGTCCGCGTGGAAGAAGCCGTCGCGGATCGCGTGCCGCAGGAAGCTCTGGATGACGGTCCGGCCGATTGTCTGCGGATCGTGCCCCCGGGCGGCGAGCTCTTCGGCGCTGTGCAGGCGGGTCCCCTCGATCCACTCGGCCGACAACACCTCGCGGGCGGTCAGCTCCCATTCCGGCCTCGGCACACGGAAGTCCGGATCGTCCTTGGTGTTCTCGGCGAGCTCGGAGGCGGCCGCCGCCTCCAGGCGGAAATCCATCTCCATCAGCACCGAGCGCGCGAGGATCTCCACCACCTCGCGCGGGCGCAGCCGCTCCGCCTGCGGCGACAGGGCGTTCACCACCCGCGCCATGAAGCGCATGACCTCTAGGTCGCGCATGAAGCGCTCGCGGACGCCAGGCCGCATCACCTTCACGGCGAGGGCGCGCTGCGTGCCGTCGGGATCCTGCACGATCGCCTTGTGGACCTGCGCGATCGAGGCGGCGGCGATCGGCTCGCTGAACGACACGAACAGGGCGCTCACGGGCTTGCCGAGGGCGGCCTCGACGGTGCGAAGCGCGACCGCCTGCGGGAAGGGCGGCACCCGGTCCTGCAGTTTCTCCAAGTCGAAGGCCGCGCGCATGCCGACGATGTCGGGCCGCGTCGCCAGGAACTGGCCGAATTTCACGTAGGACGGGCCGAGGCGCGTCATCGCAGCAGAGAGCCGGGCCGCCCCGTCGTCGAGGCCGGGCCGCTCGAGGGAGCGGCCGATCCGCAGGGCGAGGCGCAGGTGCGGGGGCAGCTCAGAGGGGTCGACGAGGGCGAGGGCGCCCTCGCGGGCCAGCACGAAGCCGACCCGCGCGCCGCGAAACAAGTTGACGGCGGCGCTGATCACCGGTGCTGGCTCCCGTCGCGCGCGGCGGCGGTCAAGAGACCTTCCAGCCCGAATGGATCGCCACGATCCCGCCCGTCAGCGCCCGGTCGGTGACGTGCCGGAAGCCCGCGCGCTCGATCATGCCCGCGAAGGCGCCGCGGGTCGGGAACTTCCGGATCGACTCCACGAGGTAGCGGTAGGACTCGGCGTCCCCGGCCACCCGGGCGCCGATGCGCGGGATCACGTTGAACGAGTAGGCGTCGTAGATGCGGTCGAGCAGCGGGATGTCGACGGCCGAGAATTCCAGGCAGAGGAAGCGCCCACCGGGCTTCAGCACCCGCCGCGCCTCGGCCAGCGCCGTCTCGATCCGCGGCACGTTCCGGATGCCGAAGGCGATCGTGTAGGCGTCGAAGGACGCGTCCGGCAGCGGCAGCGCCTCGGCGTTGCCGGTCACGAAGGCGATCCGGTCGCCGGCCTCGTCGACCTTGCGCTCCCGCGCCCGCTCGGCGCCGACCCGCAGCATCGACTCGTTGATGTCGAGGACGGTGACTCGGGTGCGCGAACCGCCCGCGGCCAGCACCCGGAAGGCCACGTCGCCGGTGCCGCCGGCGACGTCGAGATGCGCGAAGGCGCGGTTCTGCGGCGGCCGCAGCATCGAGACGAGCTGCGCCTTCCAGGCCCGGTGCAGGCCCGCCGACATCAGGTCGTTCATGATGTCGTAGCGGCGGGCGACCGAGTGGAAGACGCTGTCGACGCGCCCCTGCTTCTCGTCGAGCGCCACGCGCTCGAAGCCGAAATCCGCGCTCGCGCGCTCAGACGCCCCGTCTCCGGCCTTCATGACGCTCCCAATCCTCGATGGGCGCGTCATAGCGAAGGTCGCGCCCGACCGCCATGCGTCGAAACACGCGGCTGGGGACCGACCCCGGTGCTGCGACGCGCGGAAGACGTGTCTCAGCCGACCCGGGTGCGGAGCGCGTCCGCCACCGCGCTGGCCATGGCGCGCGTGCCCATCGGGTTCGTGCCCTCGCCGGCGATGTCGGCGGTGCGCGCGCCGCCCGCGAGGGCGTCGGTGATGGCGCCGTCGAGGGCGTCGGCGGCGTCGCCGAGGCCGAAGGAGTAGCGCAGGCACATGGCGAGCGAGCCGATCATGGCGATCGGGTTGGCCTTGTCCTGGCCGGCGATGTCGGGGGCCGAGCCGTGGACCGGCTCGTAGAGCGCCCGCCGCAGGCCGCTCGCGTCGACCGCGCCGAGGGAGGCCGACGGCAGCATGCCCAGCGAGCCGGTGAGCATGGCGGCGATGTCGGAGAGCACGTCGCCGAACAGGTTGTCGGTCACCAGGACGTCGAACTGCTTCGGCCGGCGCACCAGCTGCATGGCGCAGTTGTCGGCCAGGATGTGCTCGAGCTGCAGGTCGGCGTAGTGCGCGGCGTGCACCTTGGTGACGACCTCCTTCCAGAGGACGCCGGACTTCATCACGTTGTGCTTCTCGGCCGAGGCGACCCGGCCCGAGCGCTTGCCGGCGAGGTCGAAGGCCACGTGGGCGATCCGCTCGATCTCGGCCGTCGTGTAGACCTGGGTGTCGACCGCCCGCTTGGAGCCGTCCTCCAGCGTGGTGATCTCCTTCGGCTCGCCGAAATAGACGCCGCCGGTGAGCTCCCGCACGATCATGATGTCGAGTCCCTCGACCAGCTCGCGCTTCAGCGCCGAGGCCTCGGCCAGCGCCGGGTAGCAGATCGCCGGGCGCAGGTTGGCGAAGAGGTCGAGTTCCTTGCGCAGGCGCAGCAGGCCGGCTTCGGGGCGGTTCTCGTAGGCGACACCGGCCCATTTCGGTCCGCCGACCGCGCCGAGCAGGATGGCGTCCGCGTCCCTCGCGCGCTGCAGGGTCGCGTCCGCGAGCGGGACGCCGTGCGCGTCGAGGGCGCTGCCGCCGACGAGGTCGGTCTCGGTCTCGAAGGTCGCGAGACCGGTCTCCTTGAGGGTGTCGAGCACCACCTGCATGCCGCCGGCGACCTCCGGGCCGATCCCGTCGCCGGGGAGGAGCAGGAGCTTGTAGCTGGCCATGACGGTCTCGCGGGTTCGGTCTCGACGTGCCGGCGGGCTTTATCGAGGCTGCACCGTCATTGGCAAGCTTCGGCAAAGCGCCGGCCCGCAGGCCGGGACGGATCGGGCACCGCGGTCAGAGGATCACGACCCGGCCGGTGCCGATGTCGTAGAAGCCGCCCACGACCTTCACCCGCTCGGCGGCGACGGCCTCCGCGATGATGGGGCCGGCCTGCTCGAGGCGCCGGACGCTGTGCCGGACATTCTGAGCGATGGCCTCTGCGAGGGGATCCTGCGCACGCGCCTTTTCGGCCAGATCCACCGCCGGGCGAATCGCCTCGATCAGCACGGGGAGATGACCGGGGAGCGACGCGTTGGTCTTCATGAGGTCGATCGTCGCCTTCACGGCCCCGCAATCGGAATGGCCGAGGACGAGGATCAGCGGCGCGCCCAGGACCGACACGCCGTATTCGAGGCTGGCGAGACCGTCGGTGGTGACGAAGTTGCCGGCGACGCGGACGACGAACAGATCGCCCGGTCCCTGGTCGAAGATGAAATCCGGGGCGACCCGGGCATCGGCGCAGCCGACGATACACGCGATCGGATACTGCGCCGCGGCCCGCGCGGCGCGACCGGCCGAAAAGTCCCGGTTCGTCGACGTGTTGGCGACGTAGCGGCCGTTGCCGTCGCGCAGCCGCGTGAGGGCCGCCTCGGGCGTGATGGCGTTCGATCGCGCGCCGTCGGGGGCCGCCTCGGCCCGCCGGATCCCGGCGGAAGCCCCCATCACGGTACCGGCCGCGGCCGCGGCCAGCAGGCCGCGCCGGGAGAGAGAGGGTCGATGCAGATCGCACACGGTGGACGGTCCCCTTCGCATCTGACGCCGGCCAGGCCCGGCGGACCGCTCGCTCCGGCAGCGCTGAGACAAGCACTGCGAGTCGTATCCCGGCGCGTTCTTCACCACCGAGTCCAAACTTTGCAGGAAATCCTGGACCGAAGGCCGGGCGCGCGGCATCCCTTCGGCCGGATCCGGCTGATTCGGGGCGCGGATGTTGGACGATCATTTCCGGGCGCGGATCGCTCTGCTTCGATCCGAGCGCGATTTCCGCCTGGCGGTCGCCGGTTACTGCCAGGGCATGATCGAACCGGCGCAGATTGTTTGGCCGAGCCACAAGCTGCTCAATCAGATCGGGCGCTACGTGGTCTCGTTCATGCTGATCCACAACGACTACGCGTGGCGCCATCACGGGGGCCCGCGTCCCACCCTGACGGTCCTCCAGGCGATGGTGGGATCGAGCCCGAGGCAGACGGCCGGCTTCGTGTCGGCCCTGAAGGCCGGGCGATTCGTCACCGCGGTGGCGGATCGGGGCGACGGGCGCGTGAAATGCCTGCAGGCGGCGCCGGCCCTGGTGACCGAGATCGCGCGGAGCGGGCGCCTGTTCGTCGCCGCCATGGATGCGGTGACCCGTCGCGACCCGGGCCACGCCGGGATGCTCGACGGCCCCGACCGGCTCGGGGAGTTGGTGCGCCTTTCGGCCGCCCACGTGCTGCGGCACGGCACGCTCATCGCGCCGTTCCCGCGGGTGCTCCATTTCGCCGGACGGGACTGCGGCTACCCGCTGCTCACGGCCCTGGTCGGGGCCCAATATGCCGCCACGGTGCCCGGCGCGCCGGCGGCGGTGTCGCTCAGCCTGCGCAGCCTCGCCGAGCGGCTGGACGTGTCGCGGGCCCATGTCGGCAACCTGCTCGGCGAGGCCGAGGCCGCGGGATGGATCCGGATCGCCGGCGGCTACCTGACCGCCTTCGACCCGACGCTGCTGGCTGAGTTCGAGGTCTGGGCCGCGGGGCAGATGCTGTTCTACGACGATCTCGCGGCAGCGATCCTCGCGGAGGCGCCGGCCGCGCCCGTCCCGGCCGGCGCCTCCGGACACGTCGGTCTCGCTTGTGTTCCGGTCGATCCGGGGATACCTACGGGCGGCACCGCGCCGTGAGAAGGTCCCGCGCGGGTCGCCGACAGGAGAGACGAGCCTTGGCCAGAGCCGGCTCAGCGACCGAGACCGCCCGCGCCGCCGCTACGGCGCTTCGGTCCCGTGCGCGCCGCTCCGGGCTCCTTCTCCCGCTTCTGCTTACCCGCCCCTGAGGGCCGTCCGGGCGCGCGCCTGGGCCTTCAGGGGAGTTCTTTCATTCGCGAATCCGCCCGCGAGGGCACCACGCCGCGCCGCGCCATCACGTGCCGGGCGGCCCGCGACAGGGTAATGCCATGACTACGACCAGCACCGCTTCCGCCCGCGACCGGATCCTGATCTTCGACACGACGCTCCGCGACGGCGAGCAGTGCCCCGGCGCCACCATGACCTTCGACGAGAAGCTCGCGGTCGCCGAGTTGCTCGACACGATGGGCGTCGACATCATCGAGGCCGGGTTCCCCATCGCGTCGAACGGCGATTTCGAGGCGGTCTCGGAGATCGCCCGGAGGACCAAGCGCGCGACCATCGCGGGCCTCGCCCGCGCGATCCCCGCCGACATCGCCCGGGCCGGCGAGGCCGTGCGCCATGCCAAGCGCGCGCGGATCCACACCTTCGTGTCCACCTCGCCGATCCATCTCGCGCACCAGATGCGCAAGAGCCAGGACGAGGTCGTCGAGATCATCCTCAAGACCGTGGCCCAGGCCCGCGACCTCGTCGAGGACGTGGAGTGGTCGGCCATGGACGCGACCCGCACGCCGCTCGACTACCTGTGCCGCTGCGTCGAGGCGGCGATCAAGGCCGGCGCCACGACGATCAACCTCCCCGATACGGTCGGCTACGCCACGCCGTCGGAGTACCGCGACATGTTCGCGAACGTCCGCGCGCGCGTGCCGAACGCCGACAAGGCCGTGTTCTCGGTCCATTGCCACAACGACCTGGGCCTCGCGATCGCCAATTCCCTGGCCGGCATCGAGGGCGGCGCCCGGCAGGTCGAGTGCACGATCAACGGCATCGGCGAGCGGGCCGGCAACGCGGCGCTCGAGGAGATCGTGATGGCGCTGCGCACCCGCGCCGACGTGCTGCCCTACGAGACCGGCGTCGAGTCGACGATGCTGACCCGCGCCTCCAAGCTCGTGAGCCACGCCACCAACTTCCCGGTGCAGTTCAACAAGGCGATCGTCGGCCGCAACGCCTTCGCGCACGAGAGCGGCATTCACCAGGACGGCATGCTGAAGAACGCCGAGACCTACGAGATCATGACGCCGGCCTCCGTGGGGCTGACCAAGACCTCCCTGGTGATGGGCAAGCACTCCGGCCGGGCGGCGTTCCGCTCCAAGCTGGAGGATCTCGGCCTGCACCTGTCGGACAACCAGTTCCAGGACGCCTTCGACCGGTTCAAGGCCTTGGCCGACCGGAAGAAGCACGTCTACGACGAGGATATCGAGGCGCTCGTCGACGAGAACCTCGCCACGGCCCACGACCGCATCCGGCTGGTCTCGCTGTCGGTCATCGCCGGCACCCGCGGACCGCAGCGCGCGACTCTGCGGATCGCCGACGAGACCGGAACGCGGATCGAGGAGGCGGACGGCAACGGGCCGGTGGACGCGGTGTTCAACGCGATCTCGGCGCTGGTCCCGCATCAGGCGCAGCTGGAACTCTATCAGGTCCATGCCGTGACCGGCGGGACGGACGCGCAGGCGGAGGTCTCGGTGCGGCTGCGGGACGGCGAGCGCAGCGTCACCGCGCGCGGCGCCGATCCGGACACGCTCGTGGCGTCGGCGAAGGCGTATCTGTCGGCGCTGAACAAGCTGTCGGCCCATTCCGTGCGCGTGCATGCACAGCATGCGGCGGCGGAATGAGAAAAAGCGGCGGCCGGGGGTGGACAGGCCCCGGCCGCGTTGGTATCAGCCCGCCACCCCGGACGGACTTGGTGGCCACCGGGCGGTCGCAGAAGCGATCGGGCGCATAGCTCAGTTGGTAGAGCAGCTGACTCTTAATCAGCGGGTCCTAGGTTCGAACCCTAGTGCGCCCACCAAGACCTAGCCTACTGCGGGCTCATAGGATCTCGATCCCGTGGAGCGCGCGGTGACAAGGCAGACCGGCCGACAATCTTCATCGCAGCGTTGAAGCGCTCTCTGTCCGCAAAACCTCGACGGGCGAGCTAGGTCCGCGGAAGCTCGCTTCACGGCCGAGGGCTTCGGCTCACCATGCCATCGCAACGCTTCGAGCATTGAATTCTAACGGTCGACTTCGAAGATGAGCGCGCAAATGAAGGGGACTGGTTCACGATCGTGACCGTCGCACGATGCGCCTCGCCCACATCGACTCGGTCGCGGGCAAGCCGCCGAAAAAGCCCCGCGCGGCGGGGCTGAGGGTCGGCGCTGGATGTCCCGATCGACGCTACGCTGCCAACAGCGCAATCCAAGACCCTGCCGCATCCATCCGCTTGGCGCACATCAGGAGGCCATCGGCCGACCGACGCACTTCGACACGATGATGCACGTGCGGAGCGAGGCGTACATGCACACCGAGGTCGAAGCCGCATCGCCCGTCGCCGTAGCCGGCCGCGGCCAGGTCCGACCGGAACTCGGCCGCCACCGCGAACGCGACGACGGCACCGTCCACCAACACGTCCAGGCACAGCGGGGTGTCCGGATGCGCCTCGTCGCGCGCCCAGCCCCCGACGTGCAGCAGCTCATCGCCCGTCACGCCGCATCGGTCCAGCCACGCTCGCACCGGGCCCGGCTCTGCAACACCGTCCAACGAGACAGCGCGGAGGGCTAAGCGCCCGCGCAGCGCGGCCAAGTCGGGGCCGAGTTCGGCGCGCGGAGCGTAGGGCATGCGCCCGGTGCCGACGTCGAGGGCCTGCACGCCATCGAAGCCCCCGCGCACGCCGGGCGCCGCCAGGAAGCTCTCCGCCGGAGCATTCTCCGCGAGCAGCAGGTCGTGGGTGTCCAACTCGACGTGCCAGTATGTGAGATCCGCCACCGCCTCGCCACGCGTGATGCTCGAGCCGTTGACCAGATGTCCCGCGGCCGCGAGCAGCCCGTCCAGCCACTGGCAGTGATCTGGAGAGACAAGCAGGTCGCGGGCGGGCACGCCCTCGCTCAGTGCGTCGGCCCGGATGCGGACGGGGCGCTCGGCCGGGGGAACCATCGATCCCCGGTACGTGCGGGTGCCGATCCAACGGATCGGGCGCGGCGTACCGGCAGCCGTGATTGCGAGATCACCCACCGCGAGTCGCTCCACCGGCACGTCCGAGATGACCCGATCGCGCAGGACACGGATCCGCGTCCCGGTCACGTAGCAGGGTGCAGGGTTGGCCGGCTGAGAGGGGTTCGTCGGGTTCGGGGCCGTAGCGGCGCGCACGATCGTGCCGCCCTGGCCGTCCGACACCGCCGCGAAGCTGGTCGTGCGGGGGGCCGACAGCACGAAGTTCTCGCTCACCTGCCCGCCACCGGAGCGGGTGCCGGTGATGGTGATCGAGCTGTTCGCACTGTTGTAGCTGACGCTGGAGTTGGTCAGGCCGGCGAGCGCGATCTCGTTGCCCGAACCGAAATTGGAGATGGTGTTGGCGAAGGTGCCACCATTGGTCGGCTGAGCCGCCACATTGAGCCCGAGGCGCGCTGTCGCCGTGCCCGACATCGTGCCGAAGGTGATCGTCCCCGTGCCGGCCGAGGTCGGACCGCCGAGCTGAAGGGTACTCGACACCGCGCCGCCGTTCGAACCGATCGCGGTGCCGCCGGAGTAGGTGCTGACCCCTGTCAGCGTCTGCGTGCCACCGGTGACCGCCACGCCGCCAGTACCGGAGATCGCGCCGCTGTAGCTGGTCGAACCGTTGGTGATGGTCAGGGCCTGCGCACCGAGCGTCGTCCCGCCGGTGCCCGAGAGCGTGGTGATCGAGGCACCGGCCGTCGTCCCCGAGATGTCGAACGTGCCGGCGTTGGCTACGGGCCCGAGATTGTTGGGAGCGTTGCCGAGGACGCGCAATGTCGTGGCGCCGCCGGCGATCCCGAGGCCGCCGTTCAGCGTTCCCGTGCTGGGGGTCAGGCTGTTGGTGCCGCCCGTGACGTTGATAGCGACGGCCCGGACGGTTGTGCTGCCGCCGGTGAAGCCGCCCGAGATCGTGCCGGTGTTGGTGATGGCGATGTTCGCGCCGGACAGACCGGCTCCCCCCTGGCCCGCGACGCCCGCCGTCCCGCCGTTCGCGGCCCCGCCCAGGCCACCGTTTCCGCCCGTGATCTGGCCGGTGTTGGTGCCCGTGCTCCCGTAGAGGAAAAGTCCGATGCCGCCCTCACCGCCGGAACCGCCGAAAGCGCCGGGACCGCCGCCGGCACCGCCGGCACCGCCGTTCCCGCCGGTGATCTGAGCGCTGGCGATGAAGGATCCGGGGCCGGGCTCAACGAAGCCGTAACCACCGCTGCCGCCGCCGCCACCTCCGCCCGTCCCGTTGCCGGCACCGCCCGCTCCACCGATGCCGCCTGTCCGCGAAAAGGTGAAGCCTACGCCATTCCCGGTGTTGGAGAGGTACTGGCCGTGGCTGCCGCCGCCGCCGCCGCCGCCGCCGTCGCCGGGATTCGGACCGGCGAGGCCAGCCCCGCCAGCCCCCCCGAAAAAGCTGGAGCCCGTGTTGGTCGAGTAGGCGCCACCCGTTCCCGACGTGTTGGTGACAGTTCCACCAGCCGCCGCTCCCCCGTTGCCGCCGGCGCCTCCGACCGAGCCCGCGGCACCGCCCGCACCTCCGCCGCTCCCCTGGGCAGAAGCGCCGCCGTTTCCACCGGCCGCGCCGGTGCCGTTCGCCACCTCGTCCGCCCCGGGCTGACCGCCGGTGCCGTTGACCGGATCTGCGCCGCTCCCGCCCTGACCGCCCGACATCGCCGCGTTCCCAACCATCCGCATCGACCCGTCATCCGCAATCTTGCGCGGGCGGGTACTTGCCGTCAGCGTGACGCCTGTAGGCCCTCGGAGGCGAGGATGCAGCGTCGCCTAATCGGTGATCGCCGGACTCGAGACAGCGCTTTTTGATCCGTTGTGCTCTCTCCGCGACAGGAGGTCAGACTGATCTGGCACGGAAACTGATTTGATGGCCTTTCATGCTCCTCTGCTGGGAAGAATAGTTATCAACAAGTCGACGGGTTGGTTCGCACGCCACTCATGCGCCCCAGCGCAGGGGTCAATCCGGATGTGGTCCGTCCGCAGTGCGACATATCTCAGAACGGATTCGGCGAAGTCCCGCGCGACGAATGCCGGCGGGGCTGAGGTCGGCTCAGGGTCGGGAGCTTAGTCTGCGCGCGGGCGGCGCGGCTCCTGTCAGCCGGGGGGTGCGGGCGGAACCTTCGGCGCGGTGCGACTGCCGATGATAATCCTGACCATCGGCGTCAAGAGCGCCTGTGCCGGGAGTCAGGCTTGAGCGCGACCACGCGCCGCCGGATCTGCCGGGCAGGCAATGGGCCACCGCCGCGACAGCTCAGTGTGCGCTGGTCCGGCATCCGCCGCGGCAACCTTGACGCCTGGGTTGCGACGTCGAAGACCCATGCACAGTCGATATCGACAGGACGCTCGAAGGCCGAAACCTTAGCTCAGTTTCACTCATGGAGAGCCTTGCGCCCCGGCCTGATGATGGCGCCACGGGCGTAACTGAGGATAGATTTTGCGGTTCTGGCGAGCAGTGTTCTACCATTCAACCTGACACGAAGTATCAGTTTTGCTACACGATTAGGTAAGAAGATCATGGAGATCGCCGCGCTCAAGGTCATCAATCTCCTCACCGAACCGTACCATTTCGGAAAATATTCCGCCAGCTCGACTACCTGTTTCAACGTGAGCTTTTCCCCAGAGACAATATTGATGTATATCTGGTCTCTCAAGTATATATAATTTCTGCGACTCCCAATAATGTCATGGTCAATTTTTCTGGCGGAAAGTATGTGCTTTAAATGTTCCAAACGATTGGAAAATCGTTCTTGACTGTATTGAAGCCGCTCGACTGAAGGCAAGCGCCCGGTCGAGGACATATTTTTATCGTGAACCCTATAGTAGCCCAGCGCCTCATTGAACGTGTAGATTTCGCCCATGAACGGGGCCGCGATAAGGATTACACCGTCCACCGTGTCATAGGATGCCTCCCGAAGAAGATCGCACACATCTCTTCGAAAAATATTCCCCGAGGTTGGAGGCGAAACATATGCTCCTGTTTCAGATATGTCTTGAATGTAGGAATTTTTGGTTTTTTGAGCGCTCAGATCAGGGAAAATTCTACCTTGCTCGTACCCTTTTTCATCGATTATTGACAAGGGAAACTGAAGCTTAGAGTATTTGTCATCTAATACACCGACAATTTTCCGTAAAGACCCTGAAGAAAGCTTATCGTCAGCATCCAAGAACAGAACGTGCCTCGCCGTCGTATTATCTAAGCCGAGTACGCAGGCACTTACAGGACCACCGTTTTCCTTACGTAGACATTTTACCCCAGTGCCCTGAATCAAAGTCCACGAATTATCTGTCGATCCATCGTCCACGACGACCAGTTCACAGTCATCAGGGAGTTGTAAACTCACACTTTCGATCGCTTCGACTATATATTTCTCGTAATTATAACAGTTGACAATGATCGCGAGCTTCTTGGCATCCATCTGTCGGCTCCCAGTTCAGCCACTGAAACCCCAGGGGCCCAGCCGCGAATCATTTGCATCTGAATTTATCTTCGACTGCAAATACGGCAAATATCACCCATACGGATACGCGGAATTTCACTGAAGATTTGTTGGCAGAAAATTCAGATCAAAAAAAGTAATTTTCGGTCTCAGCTCTCCGTTTTCGACTGAATCCCAAATCATCGCGTAGGAAAATTATTTCATTATTTTCCAATTGCCATCGAATGTTTGGCTCTACGTGACAAAAACTCTAAATCAAGGCGTGATAGCCTCCAGCTTCGGAAACAGTGCTACGCTCATTTGCCAATGGAGCTTCGAAATAACCGACTGAGCGGTCCGCAACGATTGTGTGGCCGAGAGAAATTCGACTCCTGATCGAGCGCCACCGTCCTTTCAACGTTATAGAGGGTGTGATTGTAGACATCGACACCGTGAGGCAGCACGACCCGCTCGTTCATGCCGGTGGACACTGTCCGCCGTAGATCGTTCAACCGCCACTCCGTGACGCCAGACCGCTCGTTTGTCGCGGCCTTCGCGTTCAAGAATCCCGAGAACCTGGCGGCGCCCCCACCGAACAGGAGCGGCCAGCCAGCACTGGGCTGGACCTTTGCGAGCAGGTCGAGGCGCGGGACAGTGGCACGTCGAGCGGCAGACTATTCTTGGTCCGCTGGCCCGGTAGTCGCCAGATGCAGCTCACGAGATCGAGTTGGGCCCGCGTCATGCCCGCCACCTCCTCGCGGCGCTGACCGTTCCGCGTTCGCGAGCGGACGATGCGGCCGAAGTCGTCATCCCGACAAGCCTTCAACAGAGCCTTGATCTCGTCGGGCGAGAGCAACCCGGCAGCGCTTCTCCTCTGAGCCGTCTCGATCGTGCCGACTACGGGGTTGGGCTCGGCCCTGCTGTTCCCGCTCAGCCACGCATAGATGGCTGAGAGCGTGGCCCGCGCCCTTTTCGCCGCGTCCGGCTCGTTCCTCTTCAAGATCACCCCGAGGCGCTCGGCGACTGTCGCCCGGCTCACAGCGTGAAGCGGCTCGCGCAGCTTCCAAGTGGCTGCTCAGTGTTCGACCCGGACGTCACGACGGCCCACGCCTTGGCGCGTCGCTCCTCGGCGCGTGGATCCTAACCGACTTGGCCAGAACCGGCCGCTCGCTCGCCGCTCGTTAGGCATCGGTCGACCAGAGCAGCAAGACCCGGCCGAGGGTGTCCCGCTCGGTCTGACCGATCGCGTTGCGGCATTGGACGATCCGCTGCCGCGAGCCGCCCGCGCCGGTGCGCAGGCCGAAGACAGGGAGGTCGTCGAACACCCCGAGGCGATCTTTTCTGACCGCGAGTTCGCGGCGGCAGCGGTCTGTTCGGCGAGGCGACTTCCGGCAAGCACGCAGAGCGACTTCAGCGGTGCCCCGCGTTGGACAATCGGCGGGTCCATCAATTTCGGGAACGCACTCAAGCTGTCGGCGACGCCGGTAAGCAGGACATGCGCGTCTCGGCGCCCGGAGCGTCGTCCTCTTAACGCAGCGGGTCCGAGGTTCGAACCCCAGTGCGCCCACAGAACCTTCGAGGACTATGACCGAACCGCTCGGCAGCGTACTCCGCCAACCCTTCTTGCCTTCGGCGCGTCTTACGAAGGTGCGGTGCGTTTTCCGATCTCGACGTGGGGGCGCCGTCCCGGTTAGCTGGTGTGGCACGGATCGGAGGGTCAGGAGGGAGCTGTGACAGGAGCTCGGCTGCGCGTGTCCGCCCCAAGGTGTCGTGCCCGCGCCGGTCGCGTCAGCGTAACGCCCTGCATGTCCGGCGGAGAGCGGGATCGGGAGGGGACATGACATCCACCGCTCTCGCCGTGATGATGGCCGGCGTGCTGGGGGCCTTCTGCACGATCGTGTTCGCGGTCGACTGGGTACCGGGCTCCGTCGTTGGATTGCCGAACCTGCCGAGCCGGCGGGTGATCGGCCTGTGGGTCTACAACGGAGTTCTCTGCCTCGCCCTGGCCGCTTGGTTGGTGTGCACGTATTTCTGCACCGTCGACGGCTACGACGACATTCCCGCAGTGCGCGACAGCTACTGCAGGCCGCACGCGACCGTGGGCGCGTGACCGGCGCTTCTCCGGGCTCGGCGGGGTGCCGTGGCCCGCACGGGGGCCACCCTGAAAGTCGGGTCCGCGGCGGCGCAATACGGGTCAGGGCCTGACCAACCGTCCGCCGCGCGGCACGCCGACGGCGCTGGATCGGCCGGTGACGTCCGGCCGGAATGCCCGGCGCGGATCTGTTAGCTGAGCTTGTCGTCGGGCTCCGTGGGCTCCACGCTCGTGCCCAGCGCACCGCCCGCGGGCGGATCGGTCCGACCGCGCTGGTCCCGGCTCGAGACTCCGTCCGTCTCGCCCGCCCGCTGCCCATGCGGGTGCAGCGCGTGACGGTCGGCGCGGGCCATCTCCTTGTGGGTCGGGATGGACCGCCACGGCGCGGAAGCGGTCCCCAGGCGAAGCGTTGAAGGGGACCGCGTGAGGAACACCGCGAGCAGGACCCACGGAATGACGAACACGGCGAACGCGGTGAGGCCCATGGCGATCCTCCGGAGAATTTAGCAGTAACGGTTGAAACTCCGGCGGCTCAGTACTGATCCCGCAAACCTCACTTTAATCGATACTGCACCGCAGCGCGTTCTCCGGCGCGCAAGACGCGGAACACGATCGACCGGCCAGACCGTCGGACCACTGCCGGCAACCCAGCGCGTGACGCGTGCGCGCGGCACGCCTTCGTCCTCCGAGCCCTGTGCCGGCCGCGGTGGGTGACCTCAGCCCGGCGGCCGCGTGCGGACCGTCGCGAGTTCCTCGCGCAGATAGGGCGCCGTGCGGCCGGCCGCGGCCGCGGCGACGATCTCGGGCCGGCCGGCGGCCACGACGGTGCCGCCCTGGTCGCCGCCGCCGGGGCCCATGTCGATCACGTGGTCGGCCCGGGCGACGACGCGCATGTCGTGCTCGACCATGACGACGGTGTTGCCCGCGTCGACCAGACCGTTGAGCTGGACCACGAGGCGGTCGACGTCGGTCGGGTGCAGGCCGGTCGTCGGCTCGTCGAGGACGTAGAGCGTGCCGCCGCGCTGCCCGCGCTGCAGCTCGGTGGCGAGCTTGATGCGCTGGGCCTCTCCACCGGAGAGTTCGGTCGCCGGCTGGCCGAGCCGCAGGTAGCCGAGGCCGAGATCGCGCAGCACGGTGAGCGGCCGCAGCACGGACGGCTCGTCCGCGAAGGCCGCGCAGGCCCGGTCGACGGTCAGCGCGAGCACGTCCGCGATGCTCAGCCCGTTCCACGTCACCGCCAGCGTCTCCGGCGCGTAGCGGGCGCCGTGGCAGGTCGGGCAGGGGGCGTAGACGCTCGGCATGAAGAGCAGCTCGACGCTGACGAAGCCCTCGCCCTCGCAGGCCGGGCAGCGCCCCTTGGCCACGTTGAAGGAGAAGCGGCCCGCATCGTAGCGGCGCCGCCGAGCCTCCGGGGTCGCGGCGAACAGCTTGCGGACGGCGTCGAACAGTCCTGTGTAGGTGGCGAGGTTCGAGCGCGGCGTGCGCCCGATGGGCTTCTGGTCGACCTGCACCAGGCGCCCGATCCCGTCCATGCCGCCGGCTATGCGGCCCTCCGACGGGCCCGGCACCTCGTCCAGGGGATCGTCCGGCTCGTCCTCGGTCTTCACCGGCCGGCCGAGACGCTCGCCGACCAGCTCGAGCAGGGCCTGACTGACCAAGCTCGACTTCCCGGAGCCCGAGACGCCGGTCACGGCGGTGAGACACCCGATCGGGAAGGGGACCGAGACGCCCTTCAGGTTGTTGCGAACGATGCCTTCGAGGCGCAGCCACCCCGCGGGCTCCCGCGACGGCCGCGGGGGCGCCTCCACCAGCCCGAACAGGTAGAGCCGCGTCCGGGACGCCGCGACGTCACGCAGGCCCTCCGGCGGCCCGCTGTAGAGGATCGTGCCGCCGTTCTCGCCCGCTTCCGGCCCGACGTCGACCAGCCAGTCGGCGCGGCGCATGGTGCCGATGTCGTGCTCGACGACGAAGAGCGAATTGCCCGCGGCGCGCAGCTCGGCCAGCGCGTCGTGCATGGCGTCCCCGTCGGCGGGGTGCAGACCGGCCGTGGGCTCGTCGAGCACGTAGACGACGCCGAACAGCTGTGAGCGCAGCTGGGTCGCGAGGCGGAGGCGCTGCAGCTCACCCGACGACAGGGTCGTGGTGACACGGTCCAGCGAGAGGTAGCCCAGGCCCAGATCCGCGAGCGTCCCGATGCGCGCGATGAGGTCCGAGGCCAGGCGCTGGGCGGCGAGGCGCTTCTCGATCGACAGGTTCGGCGTGACGCGCACGTCCGGCGCGCCCGCATGGGCCGAGCCACCGGACGCGGCACGCTCGGCGCGGTCCTTCCGGCCCACCGCGCGGTCGAGGGTGGCGGGTGCGGCGTCGGCCTCGGGCTGCCGGTCCTCGGCCGCCGGCCTCAGGGCCTCGGCGAGCGCCGAGAGCGGCATGCGTGAGAGCGCGCCGATATCTAGCCCGGCGAACGTGACCGAGAGCGCCTCGGGCTTCAGCCGCTTGCCGTGGCAGGCCGGGCAATCCTCGCTCACGAGGTAGCGCGCGGCGCGGCGGCGCATCAGCGCGCTCTGCGAGTTGGTGAAGGTGCCGAGCACGTGGCGGCGGGCGCTGGTGAAGGTGCCCATGTAACTCGGCTCCAGGCCGCGGCGGCGGGCGAGCCGCGTCTGCTCCGGGGTGAGGCCGGCATAGACCGGCTCCTGCGGCTGCTCGTCCGTGAACAGGATCCAGTCCCGGAGCGTCCGGGGCAGCGCTTTCCAGGGCGTGTCGACGTCGACGCCCCGGCTGACAAGGATGTCCCGCAGGTTCTGGCCGCCCCAGGCCTGCGGCCAGGCCGCGACGGCCCGCTCGCGGATCGTCAGGGACGGGTCCGGCACCATCGAGGCTTCCGTCGCCTGGTAGACCCGCCCGAGGCCGCCGCAGGACGGGCAGGCGCCCTGCGGCGTGTTGGGCGAGAAGTCCTCGGCGTAGAGCATCGGCTGGCCGGGCGGGTAGGTGCCGACGCGCGAGTACATCAGGCGCACGAGGCTCGACAGGGTCGTGACGCTGCCGACCGAGGAACGCGCGCTCGGGGTGCCGCGCTGCTGCTGGAGCGCGACAGCGGGCGGGAGGCCCTCGATCGCGTCGACGTCGGGGACGCCGACCTGGTCGATCATCCGCCGCGCGTAGGGCGCGACCGATTCGAAGTAGCGGCGCTGCGCCTCCGCGTAGAGGGTGCCGAAGGCCAGCGAGGACTTGCCGGATCCGGAGACGCCCGTGAACACGACGAGCGCGTCGCGCGGCATCTCCACGTCGATGTCGCGCAGGTTGTGCTCCCGCGCGCCCCGGACCGTGACGTAGCCCGTCCGCCCCGCACCCGCCCGCGCGATCGTCGTGTCGCGCCGGGGTTTCGCTTGGTCCATGAGCAGCCTTCTCGAAGGAGGCCGGCGCCCCCGCGGATCGTGAAATCGGGAGACCGGAGACCGGAGACCGGCGCGGGCGACGGGGCCGTCACCGCGCGGGCCGCCGCGGCGACCCGTATACCGTCCGGCCCGCAAACCGAAACCGGACCGCGCCGGGAACGCGTCAGACATCTGGCTTCGCGGCGGAGCGACCGGGATAGCACGGTCGCAGGCGTGGACCGTCGCCGCAGCACCACCGGACCGGATCAGGTCACGGGCCTTCTCCTCGCTCCTGGCGATCGGCGGCCCGAGACGTGGGGTGCGGTCGACGGCCTGGCGATTTTCCGAAGGCGGGCGCAGAACGTGCGGGCGCCCCGTCGAGGAACCGAGCATGGTCAACGAGCACGTCGCGATCCGGACCGAGGACGGCGTATGCGGGACGCACGTCGTCGCGCCGGACGGCGCGGGGCCCTAGCCGGCCGTGATCCTGTACATGGATGCCGGCGGTATCCGACCGGCCCTCGTCGACATGGCGCGGCGGCTCGCGACCGGCGGCTATCTCGTTCTGTTACCGGACCTCTTCTACCGCTACGGGCCCTATGGCCCCTTCGTCCCCGCTGACGTGTTCAAAGGCGATTTCCGAGCGATCCTCGGCCCGCTGATGGCGACGACGGACAATCTCAAGGCCGCGACCGATACAGCGGCGCTCCTCGCCTATCTCGACACGCGCGACGACGTCGCGGGGCGCGCGGTCGGGGCGGTAGGCTTCTGCATGGGCGGCCGCATGGCCATCACGGCGGCCGGCACGTATCCGGACCGGTTCGCCGCCGTCGCCAGCTTCCACGGCGGCAATCTCGCGACCGAGGAACCCGCGAGCCCGCATCATCTGGCACCAGCGCTGAGGGCCGAGATGTATATCGCGGCCGCCGAGAACGACGGAAGCTATCCGTCCGCGATGGCCGAGAGGCTGGAGACGGCGCTGTCGCGAGCCGGTGTTCGGTATGCGGCGGAGACCTATCCCGCCGCGCACGGCTGGATGATGCCGGACTTCCCCGTCCACGATCGCGCGGCCGCGGAGCGCGGCTGGGCGGCGATGGGCGCCCTGTTCGACCGCGCCCTGCGCAGCACAGGCTGAGCGCGGCCGCGTCGCTAAGCGGCCACCGGCAGCCGCAGCACGTCGTCCATCGTGATCGGCCGGCCGGCCTCGCAGCAGAGATGGAGCAGTGTGGACTGGCGGAACCGCAGGTCGCCGGTCACCTCCTCGCCGAGCCAAGCGGGCTTGCTGAAGGACTGATCGGCCCGCGCGAGCTCGACCTCGGCCAGGACCATCCCGGCCAGCGAACCCTGGAAGACGTCGACCTCCCAGGTCAGCCCGTCGTGCGGCACGCAGTAGCGGATCTTCTCGATCACGTTGCCGGTGCACACCTGATCGACCATGGCGGCGCCGTCGGCATGCGGGATCTCGTACTCGAACTCCGCGCGGGCGATGCCTTCGCGGGCGCCCTTGACCGTCAGCCAGGCACGCTCGCCGTCGAGCCGCACCCGGACCTTTCCGCGCGCGAAATGACCGACCAGGCCGTCCTTCAGGTGCCGAATGGATGTGGCCGCGTCGCGCCAGCCCACGCCTGCCACGAGGAACTTCCGCTCGATCTCTAACCGCATCCACGCGTCCATTGCTTCGGCCGGACGCCTCGTAGCCCATCGGGGCCGCCGAGTCAGGCGTACTGGGTCATCCGGTGCGGACGCACGGGAACGGGACTCGGCCTCGACGCAGATGTGCCGCTCACCGTTGCGGCAGAACGATCGTCAGCCTCTCGGATCGCCGTCGATCCGGCGACGTCGTGCCCGGGCGCGAACCGTGCCGTCGGCGTGACCGAGTCGATGATCGCGGGAGCTTAAGAACAAGCGGCGGCGCCGCGAACGATGCGCCTGCAAAGGAACGCGGCCGTTCCTGCACAATATGTTCTCATCGCTGTTTAAATCGGTGCCAATGCTGCAGCGCATTGTGAATTCATGACGGTAAAATCCCGGAGGTGTCGTCTTCCCGCCAGAAAGCGTCGCAGAAAGGAAAGCCCGTGAGGGGGCCGCCGGTAGCTTTTCTTTGTCATTGATAAAAGGCTTGCTAGGCTCGGGGCAACAAGTGACGACTGGAAGATGCAGTAGATCGCAGAGATCGTAACCACATGGGTCGTATTACCTTAGCGGGCGTGAGCAAGATCTTCGGCTGGAGCTGCGCGAGGACCTCGCGACCCGGGACCGAGACGATGCACGTGCTCCGGGCCGAGAAGGGCTACATCATCGTCGGCCAGGAGACGGACGGGACGATCACCCCGGACGATGTCGGGCTGGCCGGCATGATCGCCAAGGCGAAGACGGATTTCGTCGGTAAGCGCTCGCTCGCCCGGCCCGACGGGGTCGCCTCCGGCCGCAAGCAGCTGATCGGGCTCGTCACCGACGACCCGCGTTGCGTCCTCGACGAGGGCGCCCAGGTCGTCGCCGACCCGAACCAGCCGATCCCGATGCGGATGCTCGGCCACGTCACCTCGAGCTACTGGAGCGCGAACTGCGACCGCTCCATCGCGCTGGCCCTCGTGACGGGCGCGCGCGATCTATTCGGCCGGACCCTCCACGTCACGACCCCGGACGGCTTCACCACCGCGACCGTGGCCGAGCCGGTGTTCTTCGATCCCAAGGGGAAGCGCATCCATGCTTGAGGCACGCTACCGCACCGCCCGGGCGCTCCCGCTCGGCCGCACCGAGGCGCCGGCCGGCGCCGGACTCCTGATCCGGCCGGCCGAAGCCGAGGCGCGCTTCTCCCTGCGCCTGCGCGGTCCCCGCACGTCGGCGGCCGGTCTCCCCCTCGACCGCCCGATCAACACCCTGTCGGGCGACGAGACCCGGTGGATCGCCCGCCTCGGCCCCGACGAGTGGCTGATCGGCGCGCCCGAGACCAATGCCGCCATCCTGGCCGCCGCCGTGAGCACCGACCTCGCCGGCCGGACGCACGCCCTCGTGGACGTGTCGCACCGCAATGTCGGGATCGACGTCCGCGGGGACGCGGCCGCGATCGCCCTCAACGCCGGCTGCCCCCTCGACCTCGGCGACGCCGCCTTCCCGGCGGGCAGCGCCACCCGCACGCTCCTCGGCAAGGCCGAGATCGTGCTGATCCGTCGCCCCGGCCCGGTCCCGACATACCGGGTTGAGTGCTGGCGGTCCTTCGCGACCTACGTGTATGGCTTGCTGCAGGAAGCCGCCTTCGGGGCCGGCCCGCTGGAGAGAGCCGCCGCGCGATGATCAGCGCCTTCGATCTGTTCAAGATCGGGATCGGCCCGTCGAGTTCCCACACGATCGGGCCCATGGTGGCCGCGCGCCGCTTCCGCGACCGCGTCGCCGGCCGGGCCGGCGTCGCGCGGGTGTCCGCGGAGATCTTCGGCTCCCTCGCCTGGACCGGGCGCGGCCACGGCACCGACGTGGCGATCTTCCTCGGCCTGCTCGGCCACGAGCCCGCGACCGTCGATCCGGACGCCGTGACGGGCTACACGCGAACCCTGGCCGAGACCGGCGCCATCGGCCTGCCGGGCGTCGCCTTCGACACGACGAAGGACCTTGTCTTCAACTTCGCCGAGGTCCTGCCCCGCCACACCAACGGCATGCGCTTCCGCGCCCTGGACGCCGACGGCGCCGTGCTGGACGAGGTGGTCTGCTACTCGGTCGGCGGCGGCTTCGTCGAGGAGGAGGGGGCGGGGGAGACCGGCGGCCTCGGCGCCGTCGCGGTGCCCCACTCGTTCGAGAGCGGTGCCGACCTGCTGCGGATCTGCGCCGAGACCGGCCTCACCATCCCGCAGGTCCAGATGGCCAACGAGCGCGCCCTGCGCACCGAGGCGGAGATCGAGGCCGGGCTCGACGCCGTCCGCGACGCCATGCTGGCCTGCATCAGTCGTGGCCTGCGCATGGACGGCGAGCTGCCCGGCGGCCTCAGGGTCCGGCGGCGCGCGAAGCGCCTGTACGAGACCCTCGAGGCGAACCGCCTCACGAACAGCCGGCCGGCCCACGAGATCATGGACTGGATCAGCCTGTTCGCCCTGGCGGTGAACGAGGAGAACGCGTCCGGCGGCCGGATCGTCACGGCGCCGACCAACGGCGCGGCCGGGATCGTGCCGGCGGTGCTGCGCTACATCGTCGACTTCTATCCCGGCTGGAGCGAGGCGCGCGGCCGCGATTACCTCCTCGCCGCCGCGGCGATCGGCGGCCTGATCAAGCGCCGGGCCTCGATCTCGGGCGCCGAGGTCGGCTGCCAGGGGGAGGTCGGCTCCGCGGCCGCCATGGCGGCCGCCGGGCTCGCGTCCGTCCTCGGGGGCGACGCGCGGCAGGTCGCCAACGCCGCCGAGATCGCCATGGAGCACCATCTGGGCATGACCTGCGACCCGATCGGCGGGCTCGTCCAGATCCCCTGCATCGAGCGCAACGCCTTCGGCGCCAACAAGGCGGTGGCGGCCGCATCCCTCGCCCTCCACGGCGACGGGGTGCATTTCGTCAGCCTCGATCAGGTCATCGAGACGATGCGCCAGACCGGCCACGACATGCAGGCCAAGTACAAGGAAACCTCCCTCGGCGGCCTCGCGGTCAACGTCGCCGCCTGCTGAGCGCGACGTCCCGCGCGGCCTCGCAGGGGACCGTGTCAGGCCGCCTGCGACGCTCCCGGCAGCGCGAACGGCTCCGGCGCGTGACCCTCCGCGCGGAGCGCGGCCAGCAGGTCGTCGGGCGCGAGGTTGAGGGTGCGCGTGCTCACCAGGGGATGGACGTTGATCCGCGCCTCCGCGAGCAGGCTGTCCTGGACGAAGATCCGCACGCTGCCCGGCGCGGCGTTGAGGGCGGCGAGCGGCGACACCGCGCCGCTCGCGACGCCGAGCTGCGCGCCGAGCGCCTCGGCACTGGCGAAGGACAGGCCGCCCCGCGCGCCGAGGACGGCCCGGAACGCCTTCAGGTCCACCTGGGCGTCGTGACGGAGCGTGACGAGGAAGTACGTCTTCTTGCCGTCGCGCAGGAACAGGTTCTTGGTGTGCGCGCCGACGATGTCGCCGCAGGCCGCCATCATCGCCTCGACGGTCAGGACCGGCGCGTGCTCGTAGAGCTTGTAGGCGACCCCGAGCGCGCGCAGCCGGGCCAGGAGATCGTCAGAGGTCATAGCCATCGGTTTCCTCATCGGGATTCGCGGGCCGGCGGACCGAGGACGCCGATCCGGCGCAGGTGAGTCAGAATCTCCCGGGCGGCCTCGTCGGGCTCGGGCCGGACGAGGAGGCGCCCGCCGACGGACGGCGCACCTTTCACGATTTTCGGCCGGCGGCGATAGGGGCGCTCCTCGAAGACCGGGACGGGGACCGCCGCCGCGGCCGGGTCGCCCGCAACGGTCTCGATCACGCCGTGCGGCGCCTGCCCGTAGGCGAAGGGGAGCGCCGCGGGCGCGTCGGGATGGATCGTGGCCAGGACCGGCCCGCGCAGGCTCACGCGGCGGCGGGCACCGCGGCCGAGGGTCTGGTCGAGGGACAATTTGCCCGCGTTGCCGGCCGCGAGGGCGACGATGTCGGGGATCAGGAGGCCGTCGAGGGCCTCCGCGACCGCGTAGGGAACCATCCCGGTCTCGTCGCCCCCCTGGCCGCGACGGCCCGCGAGGATCAGGCCGGGCGCCATCCCCGCGAGGCGCGCGGAGAGGGCCGGCACTGGATCTGCCCCCGCCGGCACGCGGACGTGGACGATCCGGGACAGGCCGTGGCCCAGCGCGTCCGCGACGGCGGCCGCGGCCGGCCCGGCGTGAAGGCCCACGGCCTCGCCGAGGCCCGTCGCGAGGCGGATCGCCTGGGCCTCCAGCCGCGGCAGGGCGGGCATGACCTCCTGCGCGTCCTGCACGATGGCGAGGCCCGCCCGCTCGATCATCGCCGCGTGCAGGTCGGTGTTGACCGCCACGACGTGCTCGCAGCCCGCGATACCCTGCAGGTGCTGCGGCGCCCCCGAGATGCCGAGGGCGAGGTAGCAGGTCGCCGCCAGGACGGTGCCGGAGGCGCCGACCTGGGTCCGACGCGGCATCAGCCCGGAGTCGCACAGGACCCGGCTCGCGCCCGGGGTCGCGCGGAGCGCCGCGACCAGCTGCCGGAACGCGTCGAGGTCGGTGACGCCGTTGCCCGCGGCGGTGACGAACGCGGCGAGGGCGAGCGGCACCGTGGCGGGGTCTGCCGGGACGTTCTGCGCCGAGAGGATCACCGTCCGGGCGGGCGCGAGCCCCGCCGTCGCGACCGCCAGCGGCCGCGCTTCCCTGGGCGGGCCGGCATACTCGGCCACCGCGTCGGGGGCGACGGTGGCGAGCAGCCCGGGCGCGGCCCGCTGCTCGACGCTGCGGCCCCGCGCCGGGCGGATCAGCCCGGAGGCGGAGACGCCCTCGGCCTGGGTGAACAGCGGCGCGCCGAGCCGGACCGCGACCCGGCGGGCGACGTCGCCGCCGTCGAGGGATTCCGGGAACAGGACGTGGCGCGGATCGAGCGCTGTCAGGGCCGCGACGATCCGGGCGGCCCGGCCGGCGGGATCGTAGGCGCTATCGTGGAAGGCCCGCACGGCGCCGTCGTCGTCCCGGACGATCGCCACCGAGGTCTTGCCGATGTCGACGACCATGACCTCGCCGGCCTCCGGCACGTCGGGCTCGACGCCGACGTAGATCCAGTGGCGGCCGAAGATGTCCGCCATGTCGGCCTTGAAGACTTCGGGGCTCAGGTAGAACTCGGCCGGCAGGCTGTAGCCGCGACGGCGCTCGCGCCAGAGACGCTGCAGAGGGGTCGGCGTCACGTCGAGCATGGGACCTCCGGAGCCATTCAGGCCCCGAAACTATCGTCGCCGGACCGGCCGCCCGCTGCCACGCCAGCGACACTCGCTTGGTCAACGGCGACGTGGCGTGGATTGGCCCGTGCCGGGGGCCGGGGCGCCGCTACTCGGCAGCCGACCGCGTGACGGTCTCCGCCCCGTCGTCCACGCCGAAGCGCGCGATGCTGTCCTCCAGCCGCAGCGCGGCGTTGATCAGGGCCATGTGGGAGAAGCCCTGCGGCGTGTTCCCGCGCTGCGCCCCGGTGGCCGGGTCGATCTCCTCGGCGAGCAGCCCGACATCGTTGCACCGAGCGATCAGCCGCTCGAAGGCGGCCCTGGCCTCGCCGGTCCGCCCGTCGAGGGCGAGGCAGCCGACCCGCCAGAAGGCGCAGGCCGTGAACGTGCCCTCGTCGCCCTCCAGCCCGTCCTCCATGCGGTAGCGGTAGATCAGGTCGCCGGCGCCCAGCTCGCGCTCGACCGCCGCCAGGGTCGCGCGCATGCGCGGCTCCCGCGGGTCGAGGGCCCCGAACAGGGCGACGCGCAGGACCGCGGCGTCGAGGTGGTGCGAGTCGTAGGCGCCGACATAGGCCTGCTTCTCGGCGTTCCAGCCCTTCTCCAGGTATTCCGACCGGATCTCGGCGGCGATCCGCTCCCACTCGGCGATCTTCGCCTCCGGCACGCCCGCGATGTTGCGGGCGATCCGGGCCGCGTCCCGCAGCGCGACCCAGAGCATCGCCTTGGTGTGGACCTGCTGGCGGGGCCCGGTGCGCAGCTCCCAGATGCCGTTATCCGCGTCGTGGCGGTGGCGGATGGCCCGGGCGGTGAGGTTGTCCAGCACCTCCGGCAGCCGGTCGTTAACCTTCTCGGGCGGGTCGTAATCGACCGCCTCGAGGAAGACGCACAGCGCCCGGAGCAGCTCGCCGTAGATGTCGTGCTGGTCCTGGCACTCGGCGATGTTGCCGATCACCACCGGCCCCACGCCGTTCCAGCCGGCGAGGTGGCTCAATTCCTCCTCCGGCGGCATGTCGCCGGCGATGCCGTACATGAGCCGAGTCGCCCGCCCGAAGGTGCCGTCGCGCTCGCGCAGGAAGCGCAGGAACTCGGACGCCTCGCGGACGTAGCCCAGCATCACGAAGGCGGTGACCGTGAAGGCGGCGTCCCGCATCCAGGTGAAGCGGTAATCGTAGTTGCGGTTGCCCGGCACCGCCTCGGGCAGGCCGGCCGTGGCCGCCGCCACGATCCCGCCCGAGGGCGAGTAGGTCAGCAGCTTCAGGCACAGGGCGGACCGCATCACCGCGTCCCGGTAGGCGCCGCGATAGGTGCTCCGGGCGCACCAGCGGCGCCAGTAATCGGCAGTCGACTCCAGCCGCCTCTGGGCGCCGGCGAAATCCTCGATGCAGGCCTCGTCCTGGTCCTCGCCGTGGGTCAGGACCAGGTAGGCGGTCTCGCCCTCCGCGAGGTCGAAGCGGACCTCGGCCGCGTCGCCCGCGAGGGTCGGGCACGCGTGCGCGTTGACCCGCACGCGCCAGTCACCGGCCTCGAACAGGACCGACCCGCCCTCGACCAGCGGGGTGCAGGGGCGGCGGGCGTAGTCGAAGGTCGGACGGATCCGGAACACGCCCGAGACCCGGCCCTGCTCGCAGGTCAGCAGCCGGATCAGGCGGCTCTCGCTCTCGCCGTCCGGCCCCTCGTCGGGCTCCGGGCTCGGCGGGTTGACGGGCATCAGGTCGACGAGGCGCGCCCGGCCGGTCTCCGTGGTGAAGGTCGTCTCCAGGATGTTGGTGTCCGGCAGGTAGCGGCGCGCGCTCCCGGTCGGGCCGTCGAGGGCGAGGCTGCACGATCCGCCCTTCTCGTCGTCGAGGAGCTTCACGAACAGCGCCGGCGAATCGTGGCGCGGCCAGCACAGCCAGTCGATGGAGCCGTCCCGGGCGATCAGCGCGCAGGAATGGGTGTCACCGATGAGGGCGTAATCGCTGATGGGCTTCGACACGGGGCTTCCGGATGGCGGCACCCGGTCCGCCGGGCAGGACAGAGTCCTGAGGTAGCCGGGCGGCGCCGGGCGGGGAGTCCCGATCGACGATTCGCCGCACGGCCGCGCGCGATCGCTCCCGGTCGGTCAGGCCCCGGGCCGCGGCAGCATACGGTCGCTGATGATCCGCCGCTGGATCTCGCTCGTGCCCTCGAAGATCGTCGTCAGCCGCGCGTCGCGCCAGTAGCGCTCGACCCGGCGCTCGGTGGTGTAGCCGTTGCCGCCGTGGAGCTGCATCGCCTGGTTGGTGACCCGAACCGCCATCTCGGTGGCCAAGAGCTTCACCATCGCAGACTCGCTCTCGGCGGGCTCGCCCTGGTCGAGGAGGTGGGCGGCCTGATGCCAGAAGGCCCGCGCCTGCGCGACCTCGGCGGCCATGTCGGCCAGCGCGAAGCGCAGCGCCTGGAAGTCGCCGATCGGGTGGCCGAACTGGACCCGCTCCTGGAGGTAGCACTGGCAATCCTCGACCGCCGCGCGTGCGACGCCGACGGCCCGCGCCGCCGTGTGGACCCGGGCGATGTTGAGGCCGCGCTGGACGGCGGCGAACCCTCCGGAATCCGCGTCCGCCCCCTGGTCGCCGTAGAGCCCGGTGAGCCGGTCGCTCTCGGGCACGCACACGTCCTCCAGGCTCAGCTCGAAGGTCTGGAAGCCGTGATAGCCGATCTTGTCGATCACCCGGCCGGTCACGCCGGGCGGGAAGCTGTCGCGCTCCTTGAGCACGAGGAACGGCTCGAGGCCGGCCGAGCGCGACTCGCCCGGCTCCGGGTCGCGGGTCCGGGCCAGAACCTCGATGAAGTCGGCGCCCTTGGCGAATCCCGCCCAGCGCTTGGTCCCGGTGATCCGCCACCGGTCGCCGTCGCGCACCGCGCGGGTCTGCACGCCGGCGAGGTCGGACCCGGCATCGGGTTCCGACAGCGAGATCGAGCCGATCCACTGCCCCCGGGCCGAGCGCCGGAGCAGCTCCGCCCGGCGCTCCGGGTCGAGGGTCTGGGTGCCGAGACCCTGACCGCGGGCCAGGATGCTGCCCACCGAGAGCCAGGCCCGGGCCAACTCCTCCGAGACGAGGCAGTACTCGAACACGCCGAGCCCGAGGCCGCCGTGCTCCGCCGGGATCGTGATCCCGAACCAGCCCTTCTCGGCCATGGCGTCGATGAGCGACCGCGGCATCTCGGCCTTGTGACGGTCGAGCTCGTCGGCGAGCGGCAGGACGGTGTCGCGGGCGAAGGCCCGGGCCTCGTCCTGCAGCGCCGCACGCGCCTCGGTGCGCCAGGGCGAGGCGAGTTCCGGCGGCTTCGGCGCGATCAGGTCCTTCCGATCCTCGGTTCCGGTCATCGTTCCCCCCTGTGATGTGACGCCGTGCGGCAACTCAGTTCAGGTCCGTGCGGGAAACACGCGCTTACAAAATGGTTCCGTGCCCCATCTTCGAATAATCGGCGGACGGGGTCATAATAGCTTGATGATGCAGGCCGAACCGCAGACCGACTCCTTCGCGATGAGCGCACCCGCAACACCCCACATCCTCGTCGTCGAGGACGATCGGGAGATCTCGGCGCTGATCGCGCGCTACCTGCGCGGCAACGATTGCCGCGTCACGCTGGCCGGCGACGGCGCCGACATGGACCGGGTCCTGGCGGAAGCGCGGATCGACCTCATCGTGCTCGACCTGATGCTTCCCGGCGAGGACGGCCTGAGCCTGTGCAGGCGCCTGCGCGGTACCTCGCAGATCCCGATCCTGATTCTGACCGCGAAATCCGAGGACGTGGACCGGATCCTCGGCCTCGAACTCGGCGCCGACGACTACCTCGCCAAGCCGTTCAACCCGCGGGAGTTGCTCGCCCGGATCCGCGCGATCCTGCGCCGGGTCGCCGCCGAGGCGCCGGACGCCGACGAGCGGCGGCGGCTGCACTTCTCGGGCTGGACCCTCGACGTCTCCCTGCGGCAGGTCCTGTCGCCAGAGGGCGCCCGCATCTCGATCACCGGTGCGGAGTTCGACCTCCTCCACGCCCTGTGCCTCCGGCCGGGGCGGGTGCTGTCCCGGGACCAGCTCCTCGACCTCACCCAGGGCCGCGCCGCGGGCCCGTTCGAGCGGAGCATCGACGTGCTGATCTCCCGGATCCGCCAGAAGATCGAGCGCGACACCCGCAACCCCGAATTCATCCGCACGATCCGGTCCGGGGGCTACCTGTTCACGCCCGAGGTCACGCGGTCATGAGCGGTCTGGGGCGCCTCCGCGCGCGGCTGCGTCCGAAGACGATCGCGGGCCAGATCGCGCTGCTCGTGGTCGCCGGCATCGCGGTGGCGCACGTGGTCGCCACCGCGGCGTTCCTGATGCTGCACGAGTCGCAGAATCCCGACACGCTGCCGGGCGTGGCCGCGAGCCGCCTCGGCGTTCTGGTGAGGCTCATGGACGCCGCCGACCCGGCGGCGCGACCGGCGCTGCTGGCGAGCGGCCGCAGCCTGCCGCTGATCCAAGTCGAGCCCTGGGACGGGACGGTGCCGCCGGGTGCGAAGCCGGCCCCCGACCTGCCGGTGATCCGCAAGCTGCGCTACGGCGCCGGCCGGCCGGTCACGATCACCGACCTCGCCGCGGCCGATCCGGCGCGCGACAAGTCGGACGGCCGCCTCCATATCGGCATCGTCACGCCGGCGGGTGTGCGGGTCCAGGCGACGCTGCCGAACGACCCCCTGAGAGGCCCCCGCCAGGGGGCGCTGATCTTCACCGTGGTGTTCCTGGCGCTGACGCTGGCGCTGCTCTGCGTCTGGGCCACGCGCGCCCTCACGGCGCCGCTGAAGCGGCTCGCGGGCGCGGCGGAAGCTTTCGGCGCCCGCGACGACCATGTGGCGCTGCCGGAGGCGGGGCCGCGCGAGGTGCTCGCCGTGTCCCGGGCGCTGGACCGGATGCGGTCGCGCGTCCGCCGCCTGATCGACGACCGGACGCAGATGCTGGCGGCGATCAGCCACGACCTGCGCACGCCGATCACCCGGCTGCGCCTGCGCGCCGAGTTCATCGAGGACGAGAACGCCCGGGCCTCGACCCTGCGCGACCTCGACCAGATGAACGGCCTCGTCGAGGCGGCGCTCTCCTTCGTGCGCGACGGCCAGATCCGCGACGCGAACAGCCACAGCCTCGTGGATCTCGCCTCGGTGGTGCAGACGGTCTGCGACGACTTCTCGGATTTCGGCGCACCGGTCAGCGTCAGCCGCAGCCGGCACGTCCTGGTCCAGGGGCGGCCCGAGGAACTCCAGCGGGCGGTGACCAACCTCGTGGACAACGCCGTGAAGTACGGCGGCCGGGCCGACGTGCAGATGGAGGCCTCCGAGCGCGGCGTCCGGGTCTGCATCCTGGACAATGGCCCGGGGATCCCGGAGGCGGAGCGCGAGGCGATGCTCCAGCCCTTCGTGCGCGGCGACCGGGCGCGCAATCTCAACGAGGCCAGCGGCTTCGGCCTCGGCCTCTCGATCGTGCAGGCCATCGTCGAGGCCCATAACGGGCGCCTGCGGCTGGAGAACCGCCCCGAGGGCGGGCTCTGCGCGGCGATCGAGCTGCCCCTGGCCGCCCAGGCCTTCGCGGGGCGCGCGGCGCACAAGCCCGCGCCGCTCCCGGCCGAGGCGGCCTGAGGCCGCCTCGGGTCCCGTTCGCTTCTACGCCGCCCGCACGTTGCGGAGGAACTGCGCCACCTCGGCGCGGAGCTGCTCCGAGCGCGTCGCCAGCGAGTCGGACGCCTGCGCGACCGAGTCCGCGGCCTCGCCGGCATCGCCAGCGACCCGCGCGACCTCGGCGATCTCCAGGGTCATCGTGCCGGTGCCGGCCGACGCCTGCCCCATGCTGCGCACGATGTCCTGCGTGGTGACGCCCTGCTGGTCCACCGCGGCGGCGATGCTGGTCGACACTTGGTTCATCGCCTCGATCTGGGCGGTGATGCCCTGGATCGCCCCGGCCGCGTCGCCCGTGACCGTCTGGATCGAGGCGACCTGACGGCTGATCTCCTCGGTGGCGCGGGTGGTCTGGGCGGCGAGCTCCTTGACCTCGGCGGCGACCACCGCGAAGCCGCGGCCCGCCTCGCCGGCGCGGGCGGCCTCGATCGTGGCGTTGAGCGCCAGCAGGTTCGTCTGCCCGGCGATGGTCGAGACCATGCCGACCACGTCGCCGATGCGCGTCGCGGCGGCGGCGAGGTCGGTCATGGTCTGCTCGGCCCGGCGGGCCTCGCCGACGGCGGTGGCGGACATGCCGGCGGCCTGCTCGACCTGCCGGCCGATCTCCTGGACGGTCGCGCCGAGTTCTTCGGCCGCGGCCGCCACGGTGTTGACGTTGTCGGAGGTCTGCTGCGCGGCCCCGGCGACGCTGGTCGAGCGCTCGGAGGTGCTGGAGACCGCGGCGCGCATCGTGTCCGAGGCGCCCTGAAGCTCTGTGACGGCGCCGGTCAGGCCCTCGACGATGCCGCCGACCGAGTGCTCGAAGCCGTCGGCCAGCTGCTTGAGCATGGCGCGCCGGCTCTGCTCCTCGCGCAGGCGCGCGGCCTCGGTGGTCTGGAGCTGCTGGGCGGCCTCCTCCAGCGACATGTCGCGGATCGTGACCACGGCGCGGGCGATGTCGCCGATCTCGTCCCGCCGCTTGCTGCCCGGCACGTCGGTCAGCGCCTGGCGATCGGCGAGGGCCTTGAGCGCGCGGGTGAGGGCACCGAGCGGCGCCACGATCGAGCGGGCGAGCAGCAGGCCGAGCAGGGCCGTTCCGGCGAGCACGAACAGGCCGGTCAGGATCAGCGTGCGCGACAGGGCCTGGACCGCGTCGATCGCCTCGGCCTGGGTCTGCTCCGCCACCACCGTCCAGGGCGCGCCCAGGACGGTCACCGGCGAGGCGGCCGCCATGTGGGTGCCGTTCTCCGCCGCGAAGTCGACGGGACCGCCGGCCTTGACCCGGTCGGCGGCGAGGCCGATCCCGGCGAGGCCCGCGCCGGCCCGCACGCCGGGGTTCAGCGGCGGGTTGCTGCGCAGGAGGCCGTCCGCGCCGACCGCCAGGATCTGGCCCGTGTCGCCGAGACCGGTCCGCTTCGACAGCGTCTGGTCGAACAGGGCCGGCGTGACCCGCATGACGATGAAGCCGATCCGCTCGGCCGCCTGCGCGGTGCCCATGGCGACGTTGGCCCGCTTGGTCATGGCGCGGCCGAGGAAGGCGGCCGGGACCCCGTCCACCGGGTAGGCGGCGAAATCCTCGTACAGGACCGCGCCCGGATCGGCGGATTTCAGGCGCTCGACGAGGCGCGCGAGCGCCGTCCCCGCCAAGCCGTCCTCCGTGACCGCTTTGCCGAAATCGGCGCCCTTCGTCGTGGTGTAGTCGATCCGGCCGTTGTCATCGATGAACATCAGGTCGGCGTAGCCCGGCTGGGCCACGAGCTTGCGCGCCACCTCCTGAACCTTGACGTGCCGGCGGGCATACATCGACGACATGCCGCTGCCGTCGAGGGCGACCCGCGCCTCGGCGGTCTGCGGCGCGCGGAACGCCGCGATGACGCTCTCGGTGTCGGGCTTCGCCGGGTCGAGGTTCTCGAGCAGGTCGGGGAAGTTCGAGACGATCTGCGGGTGGGCCGCCACCGCCAGGAAGTCGGCCTGCGCCCGATCCGCCACCAGCTCGATCGCGTCCCGGCGCGCCGCCGCGGCGAGTTCGAGGCGCTCGTGGGCCGCGGTCATCAGGCCCGCCCGCGCCGAGTACCAGCTGAATCCGCCCATGGCGGTGGCGCTCAGGAGCGCCAGGCCGACGGTCGTCGCGGGAAGGCGCGTGCTCAGCCGCGATAGCGAGATCATGATGCCCCTGTATTCTTTGGTAGATTGGTTTGACGTGAACCAATCGCCCAATCCTTATAAAAATCTCGTAAACACCGATACACCGCTCAAAACTTGAGCACATGCGGAACATACAACTTAAAGAACAGTCTTGGCACCATGATTCCAAGTTGTGAATGGTCGAGCGCCCGTTCCGGCAAGATTTCGCCGCGCGGGTCGTCACGGACGCCCGCGCGGCGTTGAGGGATGCGCGGCATCCGGCCAAGTTTCGGCCAGCCCGTTTCGGGCAGCCCGTCGTCCCGCGGCCGCCCCGGACACACCGTCACGGATCTTGCTGGCCGATCCCGTCTCGCGGTCGGCGTCATCGGCCGTTTATGAGTCCGGGTGGTAGAGCGACCGCGGAGCACGGGCGCTTCGCGACGGCGATGGAGGTGGGATGAGCGGCGAAGACCAGCCGGACCGGGCGCGTAGCATCGCGCTGATCGGGGCCCCGATCGAGGTCGGGACCAGCGAGGCCGGCGCCCTCATGGGCCCGGCGGCCCTGCGCACGGCCGGGCTGGTGCGGGCGCTCGCCGAACTCGGCCACGCGATCGCGGATCGCGGCGACGTCGCTCCGGACGGGCCTGCCGGGACGCGCGGGCTGGACGGTGTCGCCGCCTGGACGCGCGCCCTGTCCCGCGCCGTGGAGGACGCCCTCGACGCGGGGGCGCTGCCGCTGACCGCCGGCGGCGACCACAGCCTGTCCCTGGGCTCCGTCGACGGGGTGATGCGGCACTGCGCGCGGGGCGGCCGGCCCGTCTTCGTCCTCTGGCTCGACGCCCACGCCGACTTCAACACGCCGGCGACCTCGCCCTCCGGCAACGTCCACGGCATGCCGCTCGCCGCCCTGTGCGGCGAGCCGGGCTTCCCGCCGCTCTTCGCCGAGCCGGCGCCGGCGCCCCTGCCGCCCGCCGACGTCCACCTGTTCGGCCTCCGGTCGATCGATGCCGGCGAGCGCGCCCTCGTGACGGCGCGCCGGGTCGGCGTCACCGACATGCGCACGATCGACGAGTTCGGCGTCGTGGCGCCCCTGCGGCGGGTGCTCGACCGCGTCGCCGCGCGGGGCGCGCACCTCCATGTCAGCCTCGACATCGACTTCCTCGATCCGTCGATCGCCCCGGCCGTGGGCACCACCGTTCCGGGCGGCGCCACCTTCCGGGAGGCCCATCTGATCATGGAGATGCTCCACGATTCCGGTCTGGTCCGCTCCCTCGACGTGGTGGAGCTCAACCCCTTCCTCGACGAGCGTGGCCGCAGCGCCCGGGTGTTGGTCGAGCTGGTGGCCAGCCTGTTCGGCCGGCGCATCCTCGACCGGCCGACCCTGCCGATCGAGGCCGTGCCGGCAGAGCCGGCCGGGCGCGCCTGATGCACGGCCCTCTCGCGCCCTCATCCGCGCCCGAGATGACCGCGCCCGCGCGCCAGCGCTCGGACGGGCGCGTCCAGCTGCGTGTCGGACTGGCCCGTCCGGGCGGCGGGACGCGCATCCTGGATCTGGCAGAAGCCGGGCCGTCGCGGCTGCGCTTCCCCCGGGGGACCGGCGCGCCGGAGGCGGTCCTCGTCAACACGGCGGGCGGCGTCGCCTGCGGCGACACCTTCGCCATCGACCTCACGCTCCAACCGGGGGCCGAGCTGGTTCTGACCACGACGGCGGCCGAGAAGATCTATCGCTCTGACGGCCCCGTGAGCCGCATCGTCAACACGCTGAATCTGGGGGAGGGGGCCGGCCTCGCCTGGTTGCCGCAGGAGACGATCCTGTTCGATCGGGCCCGGGTGCGGCGGCGCTTCGTGGCCGATCTCGCCGAGGGGGCCGCGCTGCTCGCCGTGGAGGTCGTGGCGTTCGGCCGCGCCGCCCGGGGCGAGCGGATCGGCGACGGGCTGTTCGCGGATTCCTGGCGGATCCGCCGGGGCGGGCGCCTCGCCTACGCCGACGACCTCCTGCTGGAGGGGCCGATCAGCGACCACCTCGCTCGCCCGGCCATCGGCGGCGGCGCCCGCGCCTGCGCGACGATCCTCGACCTCTCCGCCGGGGCGGAGGCGCGCCTCGAGGAGGCGCGGACCCGGCTGGCCGAGGCCGCGTCGCCCGGGACGACGGCGGCGGCGAGCGCCTGGAACGGCCATCTGGCGGTCCGCGCGCTGGGCGACGCGGTCGGGCCCCTGCGGGGGCTCGTCGCCCGCTTCCTCGCGGGCTACCGCGGCCTGCCGATGCCGCGGGTCTGGCAGAGCTGACGCGGTCCGCGCGATCCGGGCCTCGGGGCCGTTGCCTGCGACCGCCGACCTCTGCTAGAGACGCGCACCCGGAGCTGTCCGCCAAGCTCCGGACGGGACGGCAGCGCCGTTCGGGAAGGCCTCGTGGCGGAGTGGTTACGCAGAGGACTGCAAATCCTTGCACCCCGGTTCGATTCCGGGCGAGGCCTCCATCCTTCCCAGACAGATTGTGCCGGCCGTGACGGGCCGGTGCGCGCCCGTCAGGCGCCGTGGACCTCCACCATGAAGGTCTCGATCGCCCGCTGCAGGCTGTGGGTCCCGGCATTGACCCGGGCGGCGCTGCCGCGCACCTGCCCGGCCTGCGCCTCGTTGGACGCGGCCGCGGCCTGAACGCCCGCCACGCTCTCGGAGACCTGCCGGGCCTCCGCGGCCGCGCCGAAGATCGCCCGCGCGATCTCCTGGCTGGCCTGCCCCTGCTGGTCGGTGGCGTCCGCGACCTCGGAGGCGATCAGGCTCATCCGGGCGATGGTCTCGCCGATCGTGCCGATGGCGCCGACCGTGCGCCCGGCGGCCCCCTGGATCGCCCCGACCTGCCCGGTGATGCGGTCGGTGGCGAGCGCCGTCTGGCCGGCCAGCGCCTTCACCTCCGCGGCGACCACCGCGAATCCCCGCCCCGCGGCGCCCGCGCGGGCCGCCTCGATCGTGGCGTTGAGCGCGAGGAGGTTCGTCTGCTCGGCGACCTCGCGGATCAGCGTGACCACGGCGCCGATCTCCTCGGCCGCCTGCGAGAGGCTCATCACCGTCTCCTTGAGCCCCTGCGTGTCGGAGAGGGCCGAGGTGGCGATCGCGCTGGTGTGACGGACCCGCGCCTCGATCTCCCGCGCCGAGGCCGAGAGTTCCTCGGCCGCGCTGGCGATGCTGTCGACGAGGCCCGCGCTCTGCTGCGACGCTCCGGCGACGACGGCCGACTCGGCCGCCATCGCGCCCGCGTTGCCCGAGAGCGTGTCGGCCGCCGTCTGCATCGCCTCGGCCGAGTCGGCGAGATCGGTGACGGCGCGATGCGTCTCGGCCTCGAAGGTCCGCGTGGCCGCGGCCAGGGCCTCCGCCCGGCTGCGGTCGCGGTCGCGCCGCGCCTGCGCCTCGGCGTCGAGGTCGCGCTTCTCGATCAGCGCCGTCTGGAACGCCGCGATGGCGGCGGCCATCTCGCCGATCTCGTCGCGGCGGTGCGTGAACGGGATCGCGCGGCCGAGATCGTTGGCGGCGAGCGCCGTCATCCCCTCCTTGAGCCGATGCAGCGGTCGCCGCACCTGGCTCACGATAATCCAGATCGCCGCGAGGAGGCCGAACGCCAGCGCCGCGGCCGGCACGGCCACCAGGGTGATCCGCGCCCGACGGCGGTCGGCCGCGTCCGCGGCGCGGCGGGCGTTCAGGCGGTTCAGCACCTCCCGTCCGAGAATGCCGATCTCGGCGACCATGCGCTCGCGGTTCTTCACGGTCGCCTCGTCGGTCGCCTGGATCAGCGCGGCCTTGGGCGAGACCGTGAGGCCGAGTTCGGCCGTATCGGTCTGGTAGGCGACGAATTCCTTGACGAAGAGGTCGAACCGCCGCCGACGGTCGGCGGGGAGCTGATCCTCCATGGCCTCGAGGAAGGGCACCCGCACCTGCTCCACGGTGGCGAGGGCGTCGTGGAGCGCCGACAGCCGCGTGCGCGCCTCGGTCGTGTCCTCCGCGGTGTAGAGGGCCGTAGCCTGCACCACCGCGTGCTCGATCGCCTGCCCCAGGGCGCCCGCCTGAAGGCCGGCGTTCCAGATCCGGTCGGTGGCGGCCGCCCGCTCCTGCTCCCAGTTCGATTGTCGAACCGCGAAGGCAGCGATGCCGATCGCCACCAGGGCCAGCAGCCCGATCACCGCGGAGAGCTTCAGGCCGAGTGAGATGCGCATGGCGACGAGCCGCTTCTGGCCGGAGATTCGTGTGACCGCAGCTATATTGAAGCAAAACTTTTTGAACAGGTAAATATAGCCGGCAAAAACATTTATCTTATACTCCGAAGCTCCGAAATTTTTGCCATCGCGCGGCCCGGCTCAACCTCCGCATCCAAGAGCTCATCGGAGGAAGAATTCGCGGATCTCGGCCGGTGCCGGATTGTCAGTTCAGTCTCGCGAGCGCTGCCGGCAGATGCGCCGGCAGGCAGGAGCACTGTTTCGCCCGGACGAAGCTGGATCGCCGCGCGCCCGACCGCGCGGGACACGGGTCGGCGATCACGGCAGGCGGATCTCGGTCCGACCTGGGATGCACGGCTCCGGAAGCGGTAGGGCGGCCACGATCTCGCGACGGAGATCGTCGCGCTGGGCCTCCACGAGGTCGGGGAGGATATCGGCCTCGTGCTCGTCCAGGGCCGCGATCAGGCGGGGATGGTCGGCGCTCCACTCGAAGGCGACGCGCACCTCGCGTTCGGCGTAGGGGTCCTGTGGGTCGAGGCAGCGATGGGTCGGCATAGCGGCAGGGTCGTCACACCGGCGCGCCGGCAGGCGGTCCCCGTAGGAGCGGGAGACGACAGACGGATGACTTCCACCGGCCGCGGACCGGCAGAGCCGGCGACGGGCCTCGGCGACGATGTTGCCGATCAGTCACATTCCGGGCCTCCCGACCTCCGCGGGAGGCGCCACGCGCTGTGTCGGGGGGCGCAGCGCGTCGGTTTGGACGCGGATCGTGCATCGAGGCCCTTGCGTCACGCCATCCCGGTGTGTAGAGACCCCCTCGTGATCCCCGATAGCTCAGTTGGTAGAGCAGGCGACTGTTAATCGCCTTGTCGCAGGTTCGAGTCCTGCTCGGGGAGCCATCCACTTACCAACATCTTGATCGAACTGAGTTTTCGGATCTCTCACCCGTCCCGGGTTCTGAGGTTCGGGAACAGCGTTGCCGTTCCGGCATCCGTCAATACGTGCGACGTGCCGTGTTCGACTGGCGCGATGCGGGCGTGCCGGCGCCTCTGCCGACCGGTGCCGTCGCAGATCGATCCTCCACACTCCCCGCGGGATCCGGCGCGCGGTGGCGCCGATGGATGGCGGGATGTTTCGCGCGCCCTCGAACGTCTACGTCGTGCGCCCGTGCCGCCCGCCCCGATGTGGCGCGGCGCGCTGAGCCACGACGACAGGCACGGCGGTGATCCCGATGTCGGGCGGCATGCTCGGTTCCCCGGCCCTGGCGGCCGTCTTCACGCTGGGGTGCTTCGGCATCCACAGCGCGCGCCGGCATCCGGACGCGGTGACCATCGGTCTGTTCCTCCTGCTCGGCCTGCTCGCGTCCCTGTATGTCGGCCGGCACGTCGGACCGGACGCGCACCATCCCACGTGGCAGCACGAGGCCCTGTATCGCGAGAGCGCGCCGACGTCGCATCCGACGATGTGACGGACGTGGCACCGCGCTGTCGGAACGCGCGGCGACTTCGACCTCGATCGACCTCGATCGACCGCGACGGCCGTCGCGTGTGGCCGATGGCCTCGCGGTGACCTAGTTCTCGGAGCCCTCCTGCGAGAGACCGGCCATGGCTTTCCCCGATGCGAACGAACCCAGCGCCCCGTCGATCAGCGCCCTCGAGCTGGTCAATACCCTGATCGAGCGCAAGGAGAGCGGCGAGCCGGTCGACGCCGACATCCTGTCTTTCCTGACCGACATGGAACGGCTCGGGCTCACCGACACCGATGCCTACGCGACGCTCGACGCGTATCGGCCTGGGCCCGCACTGGGTGCGACCGGCGGGGATGACGCGAGCGAGGCGGACGCCTAGCGCCGGCGATCCGCCGCGCCGTCCCGGCCGGTCGTGACGATGGCACCTTCATCCCCGCCGTCGCCGCAGCGTCGGCGGGGATGGTCCGAGCCGGATGCGGCCGTCGTCAGGACGGTCGCGGCTCACCGGCAACGGTGGCGACGTCCATCCCGGCCGAGATAGGTTCCGCTCTGCGGGTCGTAGGATCGGAACCGGCGCGCGCAGTAGCGGTCGTCGTCCGCGACACGGTAGGTTTCGGTGTCGGCGTAGCCGTACGTGACGGGCGCATAACCGCCGTAGTACCCGGTGTCGTAGCCGTATCCCGGATAACCGTAGCCGCCGTACAGACCGCCCACGGCGACGCCGAGGCCGAGCCCGCCGAGCCCGTATCCGCCCCGTCCGTAGCCGTAGCCGTAGGGGCGGCCGTAGTAGCCGCGGTTGTAGCCGTAATGGCGATGATGACCGTAGCCCCGGTGGGCGCCGAGCCCGTGCCCAAACCCGGGATTGGCGAATCCACCGCCGACAGCCGGTCGGCCGAAATTGTGGTTGCCGAAGCCGTTATTGGCGAAGCTACCCCCTCCGGCACCGGCAGCCGGCCCGAAGGCGTGATTGCCGAAGCCCCGGTTGGCGAAGCCGCCGCCCGCGGCGCCGGCCCCGACACCGGGACTGCTGAAGCCGCCGCCGCCGACGGCCGCCGCTCCGAAATTGTGGTTGCCGAAGCCGTGGTTGGCGAAGCTGCCCGCCTGCGCCTTGGCTCCGGTCGGCGCCCCGAGGAGAGCGCCGGCAAGGATTGCCGACGCGATCGCTGTGACTGTCGTGTTCATGGTCGCCACTCAGGCTGTGTTGCGTCTACTCTGATCAACGTCGCGCCCGAGACGGCCAATCCCGCTTCCTTTTGTCCCGCCACAGATCGGAGAGCGGCACGCCGCTCGTGAGCCGGAGACCTACGAGTGCTGCTGAGCCTTGAGGCTGCTCTGCGCCCCGGACTCGTCCGTCTTCGGGTTCGCGAGGCCGCTCGTGTTGCCGTCGGTGTCGGCGCCCGTCTCGGCAACCACCTGCCGGTTGCCGGCGTGGTCCTGGTACTGCTCGGTCTGGACGTTCTTGCTGTCCAGACCGCGCTCGTCGCTGTGCCGCGACTTGTCGCGGTTGCTGAGCACCATGTTCTCCGGCAGCACGCCTTCGGGCAGGTCCGACATGGCCCCGGATCCGGTCCCCTTGCCCTGAGCGCCGGGACCGACTTTGTGCCGACTGGCATTCGCCATGATCTCTCTCCGATGCGGATCATCACGTCTCGGGCACGGCGGCTCGCGGTGCCCGCGCGGATCGGGCGGTCAGCGATCCTGCTGATAGCCCTGGTTGGTGGTGTTCACCTTGGAGTTTCCGGCCTGGCCGACCTTGTCCGGATCCTTGGTCTGGGATCCGGCCCGCCCCTGCGTGAGCGGCGCTTCGCTGGCGCTGCCGGGACCCTTGTCGGACCGGTTGGCCGGCGGGACGGGCGGTGGCTTGGTCGTCATGTGCACCTCGTGGTGGCCAGTAAGGAGCCAACCCGACAGGGTACTCATCGTTCCGGGCGCAGTTGTTCCGGCCACGCTCGAGAGCTGAGCCGTGGCGCGCGAATAGAACGACACACGCACCTCCGCTCATCGCGACTGCGATAGAGCGATCGATCGACTGTTCTACTTCGGACAATCGCGCGACGACGGCGGCACGTCGCGGCTGTTCGAGATTCCGCGCGAGACGATGCGAACGGGCTCGGATCTCCGTGGCGGCGACCGCGGCACCGCCCGAGAAGCTGCGCCGTCGCGACGACCGGCGCGCGCGACCCGACCGGATCCATGCCGATGCGGTATCTGTCGGCCGGCGCGGCCGGCAGATTCTGCCGCTCGGCCGAACCTGCCGGCCGAGAGCCCGGATGCGCCGCTGAAATCATTGGGAAAATTCTGGAACGACCCGTGCCTGACCACCGTGAGGGCGGTCGCGGAGGCGTACCATGTCGGTCAACACGGTTTCGGGCAGTTCACTCCAGCGGGATCTCGTCAGCGCCCTCAGGCAGGCGCGGGCGGCGAACGTTGCCCGCCTCGATGTCGGCACCGCCGCGACGGCGAACCAGGAGACCGGCAAGCAGGCTGCCGCGGACGACACGGCCCCGTCGACCGGGACGGCCTCGACTCCGACCCTGTCGAACGACCTGATGGCGTCGCTCCTCCAGCTGCAGTCGGACTTCAGCCAGATGGGGCTGCAGAACGGCGTCACGGCGCCCGCGGAAGCCGCGGCCAACGCCGACGACACGTCGACGACCGGCACCGCCACCGGTACGGCGTCCGGTCAGGCCGCGGGCGGCGCCTCCGCCGTCCATCACCATCGCGGCCATCACGGCCACCGGCCGGTCTCGGATGCCGAGCAGAGCGAGGGTGCTGCCCAGGCCGGCACCGCGACCGACACGTCCGCGAGCACGTCCGCGAGCACGTCCACCACCGCGACCGCCGATACCGCGACGGCGACGGACAGCGGCAGCGACCTGCAATCCTTTCTGCAGCAGGTGACCAAGGCGGTGACCGCCTACGCGGCCGGCGGACCGCTCGGCATCGCGGCCGCGCTGACCAGCACCACCAAGGCCTGACGATCGCGGGCCGGGCCCGCGGCTGGAGCGGCGCGGCCGCCTCTGGCATGATCGGGGCAACCGGAGAGCGCCATGGCCCTGACCGTCCCCGTGATCCTCGGCAGCGTTCGGACCGACCGCATCGGCATCCGCGCCGCGCGCTTCCTGATCGCGCAGCTGGAGTCGCGCGGCCACGCCGCCCCCCTGGTCGATCCGGCCGAGCTGGCGCTCCCGCTCCTCGACCGGATGTACAAGGAATACCCGGCCGGGACGGCGCCGGAGCCCCTGCAGCGCTGCGCCGACCTCTTCCGCCGCGCCGACGCCTTCCTGGTCGTCACGGCCGAGTACAACCACGGTGTGCCGCCGGCACTGTCGAACACCCTCGATCACTTCCTCGAGGAGTATTTCTGGCGGCCCTCGGCCATCTGCTGCTACTCGGCCGGCCAGTTCGGCGGCGTCCGGGCCGCGATGCCGCTGCGGGCCATGCTCGCCGAGATGGGCATGTCCAGCATCCCCTCCCTTCTGCCGATCCCGCGACTCCAGAAGGTCATCGACGCGCAGGGCGTTCCCGCCGAGCCCTGGCTCGCGGCGGCGGCCGACCGCTTCCTCGACGAGCTGGAATGGCACGCCGAGGCCCTGCGGGACCGGCGCCGGGGCGGCACGCCGTACTGACCCGCGGAGCGCGCTCCGGACGCCGCGGGCCCGGGTCGGACGGTGGCTCGAGCGGTGCGGCCCCAGCATCGCCCCTGCCGGAGCGGAGGTATTCGGACGGCGAACCGGGCCTCCAAGCGGGCGTTTCTGTGCGCTGAATCTGTCGAGACGGCGCATTCGATTCTGGAAATGCCCAAATACTCGGCACACGATTGTAGAACAACTGTGCCGGATCGGGCCCGCGAGACGTTGAACCCGCGGAGCGCTCATGTCGCGAGACAGTATTGCGCTGTTGCAAAAAGGTGGCTGCACACGGCCCCGAAGTATGAGAGCTTGGACGTGTTCCCGAACCCGGACCGATTCCGATGAAGATCGACGAGAGGGCGCTCCTGCAGGAGCGCGTGCGGACGCTTGTCCTGCGCCACGCCCTGGAAGCCGTACTGGACCGCCTCGCGTCGGTGGCGCGCGAGGCCGGGAAAGATGCCGAGACGGAATTCCTGAGCCTGGAGCAGTCGCTCGTCTCGGCCGCGCGCGGTCTCGCCGATCGGGCCACCGCCCAGAAGCTGGCGGTGCTGGTCGCCGTCGAGGACGCGGGCACGACGATCCGGGCCGCGTTCGACAACGCCCATGACCGCCTCGAGGCGCTGCGGCCGGCCCATCTCACCCTCGTCGCACCGACGGCGGCCGTCGCCGCCTAGCTGCGCGCGGTCTCGGGCTGAGCCCGGAGCGCCCAGCGCGGAAGGGATGTCGGTGCGGCCGCGCCTCGGGCTGGGACGCACCGCCGCGGGATCGTCGAGGATAGCGGGGATCCGGAACGCAGGGACCGGAATCCGGGACCGAACGCCCCGCCGCGCAACCGATACAGGCGGCGTCTCCTGCCGCACCGCTCGAAGATCCGGTCCCCGACTCGCCGTGGCTCACCGAACACGTCCGCGAGGCTCCGCGCCGGCGCGGCCGGGGCTGGCGGAAGCCCGGATCGGGCGGGCGCGTCCGCGACGCGCCCGCCAGCTCACTGCCAGCTCACTGCTTGGCGCGGTTGATGATCGCCCAGAGCGCGTGGGCGACGGGCTCGGTGACGGTGCGACGGTACTTGCGGTGAACCAATTGCCCGTTGTGGTAGACGTCCTGCTCCACGTAGAGCCGCTCGCCGTCCCAGCGGACGATGTTGTCGGACTCGGTGGTCTCCTCGACGCCGAGATCGCCTCGGAGAATCGAGTTGCCTGTCTGGGTCAGCATACGCGCGTCCTCGTTCACGCAGTCGGTTCTACCCGGGAAGCGCCGCCGCGGCCCGTGCAGCGCGATCCCAGGCAGCCCCCGATGTGGGCAGCATAGGAGGGCATCGGCGGACTTGCCAGCGAGGTGATGGACGCAAGCGCCCGACCGTCACGTCGTCCCCGCCGGCCCCGCCGGCCCCGCGATCCGGGCACGACCTTAACGTTACCCATGTGCGCTTCGGCACGTCCAGCTCGGCCGTAAGGTGCGATCCTTCACAGGCGCACCCAGTCTGTCCGCACGACGCGGGCGGGATCGGCGGCGCGACGGAGGCGTCCATGCTCGCTCGCCCGTTCCGCCTGTTCGCCCCGGCGCTCGCGGCCCTCGGCCTCGTGGCCCTGCGCCTCGCGAGCCCGTTCATCGGGCCGGTGTCGCCCGCGCAACCGGCCGCGACCGACGACGCGGGCGTCGTCTTCCGGCACTATCTCTGACGCTCAACCCCGGCGGCTCAGCACGGGAGCGGCGGCCGGCAGCGGGCAAGACGCGCCGGCCGCGGGCCCGAGGATGATGTCGCCCTGGCGCGGGTTGTTGACGGTGAACGGGGCCGTCTCCTGGAGACCGATGAAGCCGCGCCCGATCTGCGGCACGAACAGGTCGCCCCCGAACCGGACGAAGCAGCGGTCGAGCACCGCCTCGTAATCGAAGGTCCGCTGGGTGATCGGGGTCCCGCCCGCGCCCGGCGCACCGCAATAGGCCGTGATGTCGATCTGGCCCGGCCGCGCCAGCCGCACCGGGAGCGACTGGCCGGGCAGCAGCGTGGCGGGCGGGCCGCCGTCCTGACGGGCGACCAGAACGAGGTTCGACCGGTTGTAGACCCGGCGCAGGCAATCCGCCGACGCGCCGGAGACGACCGAGACCGACCCGACGATGCCGAGCACGAGGCCGGCCCATGCGCACGCTACACGCTTCGTCACCGCAATTCCTCCGCCGGCCGGGCGCTCGACCGGCCGAGGCCGTCGATGGTGCCGTCCCTGACTTGAACAGCGGCCAGCTTGGCCGCGCAAGACGAACGCGGCAAGACCCGCCGCGTTCACGCGCGCATCGTAAATTCCCGCGCCCGCCTCGGGATCAGCGGCGCTCGTAGAGGAGGCGGGCCCGGATCGTTCCCGGGATGGCGCGGATCTCGGTGAGCAGCGCCTCGGCATCCGCGTCGGTGGCGTCGGTCTCCAGCACCACGTAACCGACCTCGCCGTCGGTCTGGTAGAACTGCGCGGCGATGTTGACGTGGCCGCGGGAGAACACGTCGTTGAGCCGCCCGAGCATGCCGGGCAGGTTGCGCTGGACGTGGATGAATCGCGTCCCGGTCGGACGGGCCGGGAGCCGCACCTGCGGGAAGTTCACCGCGCCGACCGTCGAGCCGATATCGGAATAGTCCACGAGCTTGCGCGCCACCTCGGAGCCGATCCGCTCCTGCGCCTCCTCGGTGGAGCCGCCGATATGCGGGGTGAGGATCACGTTCTCGAGGCCCTGGAGCGGGCTCACGAACGCTTCGGCGTTCGAGCCGGGCTCCACCGGGAAGACGTCGACGGCCGCGCCCTTGAGATGGCCGTCGCGCAGGGCCGCGGCCAGCGCCTCAAGATCGACCACGGTGCCCCGGGCGTTGTTGATCAGGAAGGCGCCGGGCTTCATCGCCCGGATCTCGGCGGCGCCGATCATGTTGGCGGTGGCGTCGGTCTCCGGCACGTGCAGCGAGACGACGTCGCTCTGCGCCAGCAGGGCGTGCAGCGTCTCGACCGGCTCGGTGTTGCCGTGGCGCAGCTTGTCGGTGTGGTCGTAGAACAGCACCCGCATGCCCATGGCCTCGGCCAGGGTCGAGAGCTGCGTGCCGATATTGCCGTAGCCGACGATGCCCAGCGTCTTGCCGCGCACCTCCAGCGAGCCCACCGCCGACTTGTCCCAGCGGCCCGCGTGGGCGCCCACCGAGCGCGGAACGATCCGGCGCAGCAGCATCACGATCTCGCCGATCGTCAGCTCCGCCACCGAGCGGGTGTTGGAGAAGGGCGCGTTGAAGACCGGGATGCCCCGGTGGCGCGCCGCGTCCAGGTCGACCTGATTGGTGCCGACCGAGAAGCAGCCCACGGCCAGGAGCCGGTCCGCCGCCTCGAAGGCGGAAGCGTCGAGCTGCGTGCGCGAGCGGATACCCACCATGTGCACGCCCTGGAGCGCCTCGTGCAGGGCCTCCCGGTCCAGCGCCTTCGGCAGGCGGGTCAGGTTGGTGTAGCCGGCCGCCCGCATCAGCGCCACGGCGCTGTCGTTGATGCCCTCGAGCAGCAGGACGCGGATCTTGTCCTTCGGCAGGGAAAGCTTGTCGGGCGTCATGGGCGTCGATCGTCTGGCAGCAGGCCGGGCCGGGCGGTGCCGGCAGGCCCTGGAGTCGAGCGGCCTGGGATAAGAGGGCGCCGTGTGCGTTGCAACATGGCGCGGTGACGGACCGCCCCGCTTGACCGCAGCCCCGCCCCCGGCCCGCCGCATGGCTCCCGCATGGCTCATCGGATGCCGGCCGGTCCGGGCGCGGCACGTCCGGCGCGGGCACCACTCTGCCAAATATTCGGGCAGTTCAAACTGTCTTGAACTGACGTGATCGACGGAACTCGACCCCGGCTCGCGGCTTATTGGGCCCTGTACTGTAACGATCCGCCTGCCGCTCCGCCAGCCGGCGTCCTTCCTCACGGTCCCCGACGATGCATATCCGCACCGGCTTCTCGATCGCCTTCGACACATTCGGCCCCACGCCGATGAACCTGCTCCTCAACGTGCGCCCGGAGCGGCGGGGCGACCTCCTGACGCCGGAGGTGATCGCCTTCGATCCGCCGGTCGCGGCGTCGCAGCACGTCGACGCCTTCGGCAACGTCTGCACGCGCATCGTCGCGCCGGGCGGCCGGATCACCATGGCGGCCGATTTCACGATCGCCGACAGCGGGCTGCCGGACGATCAGGCGCCAGGCGCCCGGCAGATCGCCGTTCAGGACCTGCCCGACGAGGTCGTGCCGTACCTGCTCGGCTCCCGCTACTGCGACACCGACAAGCTGTCGGGCATCGCGTGGTCCCTGTTCGGCGGCACGCCGGAGGGCTGGGCCCGCGTCCAGGCGATCGTCGACTTCGCCCACACCCGCCTGCGCTTCGACTACCAGCAGGCCGACGCGACCCGCACCGCCTTCGACGGCTACACGCAGGGCGTCGGCGTGTGCCGGGACTTCGCGCACCTGGCGATTGCCCTGTGCCGGTGCATGAACATCCCGGCCCGCTACGCCACCGGCTATCTCGGCGATATTGGCGTGCCGAAGGACCCGGCGCCGATGGACTTCTCGGCGTGGTTCGAGGTCTTCCTCGAAGGGCCCGAGGGGCCTCGCTGGTACACGTTCGACGCCCGGCACAACCGGCCCCGCATCGGCCGCATCGTCATGGCCCGCGGCCGCGACGCCACCGACTGCGCCCTGACGACGAGCTTCGGCGTCGCCCACCTGGTCCGGTTCGACGTCCACACCGACGCGGTGGTCGAGCCGCCGGAGACCCTGGCCCGGGCCGCCTGAGGCGCGCGCCCGCCGCGTCACCCGGCCCCAACTGCTAGATCGCCTCGGCGGTCTCTCGGGCCGGCGCCGCGTTGTTCGCCAGGTGCAGGAACGTCTGGTCGAACTCCGCAACCTCCGTCAGCGCGTCCCAATCCTCGATGGTCAGGATGCCGCCGCTCAGCGTGACGAGCCCGCGTCCACGCAGGGTGCGCAGGACCCGGTTGAGATGGACGCTGGTCAGGCCGAGCGCGTCGGCGAGTTCGGACTGCTTGGGCACCAGCGGGCAGCTCAGGCCGCGCGCGAGCCCGACCGCCTTCTGCCGGAGATAGAGCTCGCAGAACAGGTGGGCCACGCGGCCCAGCGCCTGCCGCCGCCCGAGGCTGGTGATCCGCTCGCGGTAATGGGCGGCGTCGATGAGGCTGTCGCGCCAGAGCGTGCCGGCGAGCCCCGGATTGCGCAGGAGGACCGCGCGCAGGTCGTCGTGCGCGATCAGCGCCACGACGCAGGGCGTCAGGGCGGCGAGGTTGTGATCCATCCGGTGCAAGTGGAGGCTCTGCAGGTCCGGCAGGTCGCCCGCGATGTAGAACGACAGGATCTGCCGCCCGCCCTCGGCGAGGGCGGCGTAGCGGTAGACCCATCCCTGCAGGACGAGGCAGCTGTGGGTCGGCCGGTCGCCGAACCGGACGATGTCGTGGCGGGCCGGCAGGTTCCGGACCGTGTGCGGCAGATCGAGAAGCGCCGCGCGGTCGGAATCGGCGAGCCGCGCGATGCTGTCGAGCTTGCGCGCCAGCATCTCCATCGGGGTGTTGTACCCGTTCGGCATCGGGGGCTCAGGCCCCGGATCGCGCGGAGCGCATGGTGCCGCCGCGCCGACGGCGGGCAGCCCGAGAGTCGAGATCAGGACAACCCACGCTTCACCCCCCCTTACGCCCCGGATCGCCGACCGGCGCGGACCTCGGTCGAGCGGGGTTGCCCCCTCGGTCGGCGGAAGCGCGACCGCAAACGTTCGACGGCGGACAAGTTTGCCGGATCTGCGGCCGGCGGCAAGACCACCGATATCGCCCGGACCCCGCGGACCGTCCTCCGCCCCGCGAGCCTAAAACCCTAATCGGTTGAAGTCGCAAGGCCGATGCTGTAAGGGACGCGCGTCCTCCCGGATCCGCCCTCGCGCGCTCGTCTTCTGGCGCGCCCGCCGGGCCGCCGGACGGACCGCCCTCGTCATCCGTATCGACGCGTCGGCAAACCGGGTCCCGCGGGACCGGTCGCCTCTCCCGAAAGACTCCGGGAAGGCCGCGGCGAACGGGGGCGCCTGCAACGCGAGCCGCCGACGCAACGGGCCTCCGCCGGGGGCCGTTCAGGAGACAGAATGACCGCAGGTACCGCTCTGGGGCGTGGCCCGAGCCGCGAGGATTTCGCAGCCCTCCTCGAGGAGAGCTTCCTCGAACACGAGATCACCGAAGGCTCCGTCGTCAAGGGTCGCGTCGTCGCGATCGAGAAGGACGTGGCCGTCATCGACATCGGCGCCAAGACGGAAGGCCGTGTCGCGCTCAAGGAATTCACCGGTCCCGGCCGCGAGGGCGAGCTGAAGGTCGGCGACGAGGTCGAGGTCTACGTCGACCGGATCGAGAACGCACTCGGCGAGGCCGTCATCTCGCGCGACAAGGCGCGCCGCGAGGAGAGCTGGGTCAAGCTCGAGAAGTCGTTCGAGAACAACGACCGCGTCACCGGCACGATCTTCAACCAGGTCAAGGGCGGCTACACGGTCGACCTCGACGGCGCCGTGGCGTTCCTGCCGCGCTCGCAGGTCGACATCCGCCCGGTCCGCGACGTCACCCCGCTGCTGGGCACCCCGCAGCCGTTCCAGATCCTCAAGATGGATCGCCGCCGCGGCAACATCGTCGTGTCGCGCCGCACCGTCCTCGAGGAGAGCCGCGCCGAGCAGCGCTCCGAGCTGGTGGCCAACCTCGAGGAAGGTCAGGTCATCGACGGCGTCGTCAAGAACATCACCGAGTACGGCGCGTTCGTCGACCTCGGCGGGATCGACGGCCTGCTGCACGTCACCGACATGGCGTGGCGCCGCGTGAACCACCCGTCCGAGGTGGTCACGATCGGCCAGACCGTGAAGGTCAAGATCATCAAGATCAACCACGAGACGCACCGCATCTCGCTCGGCATCAAGCAGCTGCTCGCCGATCCGTGGGAGGGCATCGCCGCCCGCTACCCGGAGGGCGCCAAGCTCAAGGGCCGCGTGACCAACATCACCGATTACGGCGCCTTCGTGGAGCTGGAGCCGGGGATCGAGGGCCTGATCCACGTCTCCGAGATGAGCTGGACCAAGAAGAACGTCCATCCGGGCAAGATCGTCTCCACCTCCCAGGAGGTCGAGGTTCAGATCCTGGAGGTCGATCCGGTCAAGCGCCGCATCTCGCTGGGCCTCAAGCAGACCCTGCAGAACCCCTGGGAGGCCTTCGCCGAGAAGCACCCGGTCGGTTCCGAGGTCGAGGGCGAGGTCAAGAACAAGACCGAGTTCGGCCTGTTCATCGGCCTCGAGGGCGACGTCGACGGCATGGTCCACCTGTCGGATCTCGACTGGAACCGTCCCGGCGAGCAGGTCATCGAGGAGTTCAAGAAGGGCGACATGGTCCGCGCCCAGGTTCTCGACGTCGACGTCGAGAAGGAGCGGATTTCGCTGGGCGTGAAGCAGCTCGGCGGTGACCCCTTCGCCGAGGCCGGCGAGATCAAGAAGGGTCAGATCGTCACCTGTGAGGTGGTCGAGGTGAAGGATGCCGGCGTCGAGGTGAAGATCGTCGACACCGACATGCAGACCTTCATCCGCCGGGCCGAACTCGCCCGCGACCGCGGCGACCAGCGCCCCGAGCGCTTCGCCACCGGCGAGAAGTTCGACGCCCGCGTCGTCCAGTTCGACCGGAAGGCCCGCCGCGTGCAGGTCTCGATCAAGGCCCTCGAGGTCGCCGAGGAGAAGGAGGCCATGGCCCAGTTCGGCTCCGCCGATTCGGGCGCCTCGCTCGGCGACATCCTCGGCGCCGCCTTCAACAAGAAGCGCTCCGACGACGAGTGACACTCCGGCTCTGCCGCCCGGCCTGTCCGGGCGGCGGTTCCGCTTCGTTGAGACCCGCGCGGGACCCTGGTCCCGCGCGGGTTTTTCATTTCGCGCCGGCAATCCAAGGTTGCCGGAGGCGGGCGGCGGGCCGGGTCGCGCCGCCCGGCGCGACAGCGACGGGCCGCCCCGTCATTTTCTTCGCGCGCCCCGTATCCAGGCCCGCGGAAAATGCTCTAGAACACCGGCCTCGCTCGGCTCGGGCCGGGCGAGCCGAAGGAAACCAAGGACTTGCCCGGCGCGGGGGTACGCCTCCCGCACCCCGTCGAGGGGCCGGTCGGGGTGCTTTAGGGGAAGCGACAGCATGGCAGCCGATGCCGAACTGCTGATTGACCGGCGGCGCCTGCGCCGCAGGTTGTCCCTCTGGCGCGTGCTCGGCGTCGGCGGCCTCATCGTTGCGGTCGGGGCCCTCGGGTACCGGGTGCGGACGGGCGCGGACGGCGCCTTCGCGGTGCAGCCCCAGATCGCCCGCATCTCCGTCTCGGGCTTCATCGCCGGGAGCGAGGCCACCGCCAAGCTGATGAAGCGGGTCGGCGATTCGGACGCCGTGAAGGGCGTGATCGTCTCGATCAACTCGCCGGGCGGCACGACTACGGGCTCGGAGGAGATCTTCCGCAACCTCCGAGCGCTCGCCGCCAAGAAGCCGATCGTGGCCTTCGTGGACGGCACCGCCGCGTCCGGCGCCTACATCACCGCGATCGCGGCCGATCACATCGTCGCGCGCGAGACCAGCCTGGTCGGCTCGATCGGCGTGCTGTTCCAGTACCCCGACTTCTCGGGTCTGCTGGACAAGGTCGGCGTCAAGGTCGAGTCGGTGAAGTCGTCGCCGCTCAAGGCCGAGCCCTCGGGCTTCACCCCGACCTCGCCGGAGGCGCGCGCCGCGCTGGCCTCCGTGGTGGGCGACACCTACGCGTGGTTCAAGGGCCTCGTCGCGGAGCGCCGCGGCATGGATCCGGCCCAGCTCAGCACCGTCTCGGACGGACGGGTGTTCAGCGGGCGCCAGAGCGTGCCGCTGAAGCTCGTCGACGAGCTCGGCGGCGAGCGGCAGGCGGTGGCGTGGCTGGAGAGCGCCCGCGGCGTCCAGACGAACCTGCCGATCAAGGACTGGAAGCCTGCCTCGGAGAGCCGGTTCTCCCTGTGGTCGGCCGCCGGGATCGGCGCCGACCTCCTCGGCCTGGAAGGCCTCGCGGCGCGGATGCGGTCCGTCGGCGCCGAGGCCGAGGCCGCCCGAGGCGGGATGCTCGCCCTCTGGCGCCCGGAACCCTGAACGACCGCCGCCGCGCAGCCCGCCCCGATCCCGCGAGAAGATCCCACGCCATGATCAAGTCGGAGCTCGTCCTCAAGATCGCCGAGCAGAACCCGCATCTCTACCAGCGCGACGTGGAGATCCTGGTCAACGCGATCCTCGACACCATTTCCGACGCGCTGGCCCGCGGCGACCGGGTCGAGCTGCGCGGCTTCGGCGCCTTCTCGGTCAAGCGCCGCGAGGCGCGCCGGGGACGCAACCCGCGCACGGGTGCCGCCGTTGCCGTGTCCGAGAAGGCGATCCCCGTGTTCAAGACCGGCAAGGAGATGCGCCAGCGCCTCAACGCCGCCGGGATCGGCGAGAATGCCTCGGCCGCCGAGTAGGAAGGACCTGTGAGCGCGATGATCCGTTTCCTGAAGAGCCTCGTGCTGCTGCCGATCGCCGCCCTGGTGATCCTCCTGGCAGTGGCCAACCGCGCGCCGGTACGGCTCTCCTTCGATCCGTTCAACGTGGACGCGCCGGTCTTCAGCGTCGACCTCCCGCTCTACGCGATCCTGTTCGGCGCGGTGGCCCTGGGCATCGTGGTGGGCGGCATCTTCACGTGGCTCGGCCAGGGCAAGACCCGCGCGCGGGCGCGCTACCACCGCCGCGAGGCCGTCCGGCACGAGCGCGAGGCGACCCGCCTGCGGGCCTACGCGCCGGAGACCGAGACCTCGGGCGTCTACACGGTCCCGAATACCGGCCGGACGGCCCTGCCGGCCCCGCGCTGAGGCGGTCCCCTCAGCGCAGGCCGCGCGCCGCCGCTACGAAGGCCGCGATCTTCGCCGGATCCTTCACCCCGGGCGCCGTCTCGACCCCAGACGAGACGTCGACGGCGCCGATCCCCGTGCGGGCGAGGGCGTCGGCCACGTTTCCGGCATCCAGTCCGCCCGACAGCATGGTCCCGGGCGGGAGCGCGGCGCCGCGCAGGATCTCCCAATCGAAGCGCCGGCCGTTGCCGCCCGGCAGGGCGGCGTCCGGCGGCGCCTTGGCGTCCAGCAGGATCCGGTCGGCGACCGCCGCGTAGACCGGCAGGGCCGCGAGATCCGCCGATGTCGCGATGCCGAGCGCCTTCATCACCGGCCGCCGGGTCCGGGCACGGATCGCCGCGACGCGCTCCGGGCTCTCCCGGCCGTGGAGCTGGACGAGATCCGGATCCACCGCCTCGACGGACGCGGCGAGAAGCGCGTCGTCCGGATCGACGAGCAGGATGACCCGCTCGGCCCGGCCGCGGGCCAGAGCGGACAGCGCGGCGGCCCCCGCCAGCGCCACGTGCCGGGGACTGCGGGGGAAGTGCACGAGGCCGATCCAGTCCGCCCCGGCCTCCAGAGCGGCGGTCAGGGTCGCTTCGGTGCTGAGCCCGCAGATCTTCACGCGGGTCTGGGACGGGGAGGAGGCCATCGGCCTCCTATAGCCGATCCCACGCCGACGAGCAGGCCCGCGGCGCGCCGAGCGGTCATACCGGTCGCGCCCGCACCGCCCACCCGGCAGTGCCGGCCGGCAGGGCCGCTTGCCTAGTACAGGGCCGGCACGTAGACGTTCGGGATCGGGAAGCCGCTGAAGACGAGCTTGCCGTCGACGAGCCGGAGGGGCGGGAGCGCCTTCAGCGGCGTCCCGTCGGCCGGCGCGTCGGGGCCGGGGCGCTGGGCTAGCCCCAGGAGCCCGCCGACCAGCTGGCCCACCAGGGCGCCCCGGTCCGAGCCGAAGCGCTGACCGACGATGCTGCCGACCAGCGCGTCGACGCCGGCCGCCCGCAGGTCGATCTGCCCGGCGGGCCGGTGGGCGGCGTCGAGGGCTAGGCTGCCCTTCGCCTGGACGCGCTGCGGGCCCTTGGCGAGCGACAGGGCCGTCAGGTCCAGGGCACCGCCGGCCTGACGCCAGCGCTCCAGCTCGCGCGCCACCGTCCCGGTGCGCAGCACGGTCGCCTGCGTCAGGGTCGCGTCCAGGGCCAGATCGGCCGGATCCTGCGTTCCAGTGACGGCGTCGAGCTGCGGTACCGCCGCCTGGTTCAGGCGCAGGCTGACATCCACGGCGCCGTCGGAGTCGAAGCGGCCCGGGCTCGGCCGGGCATGCAGCTCGAGATGCCGCCCCGAGACCGCGATCGGGCCGGGCTCGGCGCCCGTCACGGTGATGTCGGGCTTGTCGACGACCAGGGACGCGCGGCTGAAGCCCCCCGCGGCGCCGTGGAAGCTGCCCTGGAGCGCGGTCCAGGACGCGTCGCCGGTCAGCGGGCCCTGTTCGACGTGGAACGGGCCCGCGCTCTCGAAGACGACCAGGCGGGGCTGGTAGATCTGCGCCACCGCCGTGCTCGGCCCGAGCCGGAAGCGCCCGTCGGCGCGCTCGAGGGTCACGGCGCTGCAGCGCAGCTCCACGCGGAACGGGTAGCCGCCGAGGGATCGGTCCGCGCAGGTCCAGGTGCGTCCGGCGGTCGCCTCGCGGGCGATCCAGCCGTCGATCTCGCTGGCCGCGCGCTCCCGCATCCAGAGCCAGCCGGCCGACCAGCCCACGACCACGAGGGCGAGCAGGATGTAGGGCAGGAACAGCCCCCGCCGGGATCGCCGCGCGCCCCGTACCGAAGCTGTCTCAGCGGCACCCTCCGGCCGCGTCCGATCCTGCACCATGCGTTCCGCTCCCCGACCCGTCCCCGCGGGGACATCGTGGCCCCGGCTTGTGGCCACGCAAGGGGCGAAACTGGGGCAGCGCCGCCCCGGGGTCGACCGCCGCGGACGCGATCCGCCCGCGCGCGGCGCGTTTCCGGTCAGACCTGCGCCGGCTCGACGGTGTCGACCTGCAGATCCTCGACGATCGCGGTCCGCTCGGTCTCGTTCTCGGCGAGGCGGTGGACGTGCATCTCGGTGGCACCCCGGCGGCGGACACGGTCGAGCCAGGTCCGGCGCAGATGGTCGCGCGGGCTCTCGCTGGAACTCGCCACCGAGACCATCTCGGCGATGCCGGCGTTGTCCCGGCGGACGGCGATCACCACGGCCTGCGCCATCTCGTCGAGGTCGAAGCCGCCGGCCGGGTGGACACCGACCACGTAGCGCCGGCCGGAGCGGCCGCGCCAGGCCGAGAGCGGGAGCGCTGGGGAGCCGCGCAGACCCGCGGTCGTCTTGAGGCGTTCTTCACGCACATCCTGCCTCCGGGTGCGATCGTCCTTCAGGTCGCGGAGCGCGGCCGACCAGGACAGGGCTCTTCTGTTCGCCATTTGTTCTAACCTAACGCGCGATATCCACAGGCGTCAAGGGCGACGTTCCTAGAGCGAGATGTGGCGACGATGGCCGTTATCCACAAGCCGCCGGGCGCCGGTCCGACGCGGAAAACCGCGCTCGCGAACGGCTCAGCGTCGGGCGTCTGCGGCGGCCGGCGCCTCGTCGGCCGGCACGGCGTGCCCCTCGGCCGCGAGGCCCTGGAGGCCGCCCTCGACGAGGGCGTTCGAGGCCGTCTCGAGCCGCTCCTGGGCCAGCGCCTGGAACTCCTGGCGGGGCAGGCCCGGCGGGATGGGCGGCAGGAACTCGATCACCGCCCGGCCCGGCCGGCGCACGAGGCTGTTGCGCGACCAGAACAGGCCGGTGTTCAGCGCCACGGGCAGGCAGGGCACGTTCAGGGCGGTGTAGAGGTGCGAGAGCCCCTGCTTGTAGGCGGGCGGCGCCCCGACCGGACGCCGGGTGCCCTCGGGGAAGATGATGAGCTGGCGGCCGTCCCGGATCGCCGCGCCGGCGGCGGCGTTCATCAGGCTCATGGCCCGGCTGCCCTTCGACCGGTCGATCGCCACCATGCCGCTGCGCGACAGGTACCAGCCGATCAGCGGGATGAGCAGCAGCTCCTTCTTCAGGATGTAGGCGAAGTTCGGCAGCACCGTGCAGAGGGCCAGCGTCTCCAGGGCCGACTGGTGCTTGGCCGCCACCAGCAGGGGGCCGGCCGGGATGTTCTCCAGCCCGCGGAACTCGACCCGCGTTCCCGCGACGACCCGCAGGAGCCACAGGGTGATCCGCCCCCAAGCGCGGGCGAGCCGCAGCACCGACCGGCCGGAGACCAGCATGGGCAGGCCGGCGAAGGCCAGGACCGTCGTGACGGCGTAGAAGCAGACGTTGAAGGCGAGAGAGCGGAGGGCGAGCATCGGGAACCGTGTCGTGGCGGCTCCCCTGTAGCGCGCCCGCGTGTCCGCGGCCAAGGGCGACGTGCCGGGCGGCGTCAGGTCCCCTCGGGGCGATGCCCGTCCCGGACGAGCCCCGCGCCGCGCCCGGCGACCAGCCAGTAGACCAGGCCGGCGCTGGCACCGACCGCGAACAGGATCAGCGTCAGGCGCGCCTCGCCCGCGAGGAGGGCGGCGTCGCGGGCGCCGCCGGACCGGAGCGCGCCGCGCGTCAGCCAGGGGAGGGCGGCGGTGAGCAGCCCGCAGCCGGCGCCGTACCACAGCAGGCCGCGGCGCCCGAGGATCTCACCGCCGAGGCCGATCACGGCCGGGGGTACGAACAGCAGCGCGAACAGCGCCTTGGCGAGGCCGGCGAGGAGCAGGGCGAGCCCCTCCGGCGGCAGCCCGGCCGAGAGGTCCGACAGGGCCATGTCGAGTCCGGCGAGCGCCCCGCCGGTCAGCCAGGCCTGCGCGGCCGGGTCGACGAGCAGCGCCAGGACCAGGACCGCGAGCCCCGTGGGGACAGCGAGCAGGAGGGCGAAGGCCCCGAGAATCAGGCGACCGAGGGCGTGCATGCCGCGAGCCTCTACACCGGGTGCCCCCGCCCGTCGCGCGGAAGCCGCGCCCGATCCTCGCGGATCCGGCGCGGCTTCCATCGTTCCGCGGCCCGGGGGCGTGTGCCGTCAGCCGTGGGCCGGGGCGGCGCCGCCGGGATCGCCGTGCGTGTGCTTCTTCCGGAACCGGCCCAGCCAGATCGAGAAGTGGCGGATCACCACGTAGAAGACCGGGGTCAGGAACAGGCCGAAGAAGGTCGCGCCGATCATCCCGAAGAACACCGCGGTGCCGAGCGCCTGGCGCATCTCGGCGCCGGGGCCGGTCGCCACGACCAGCGGCAGGGTGCCGAGGATGAACGCGAAGGCGGTCATCAGGATCGGGCGCAGGCGGAGACGGCAGGCCTCGACCGCCGCCTCGACCGGGCCGCGATGCTCCCGCTGCTCGATGTCGTGCGCGAACTCGACGATCAGGATCGCGTTCTTCGCCGCGAGGCCGATGAGCACGATCAGGCCGATCTGGGTCAGGATGTTGTTGTCCTGCCCCCGGAACTGCACACCCGCGAGCGCGGCGAGCACGCCGGTCGGCACCACCAGCAGGATCGCGAGCGGCAGCGCCCAGGATTCGTACTGCGCGGCGAGCACGAGGAAGACCAGCAGCACGCCGAGGGCGAAGACCGCGCCGGCCGTGCCGCTCGCCGCCTTCTGCTGGTAGGCGATCTCGGTCCAGTCGTACGAGTAGCCGTCGGGCAGCGCCTTCTTGGCGATCTCCTCCATGGCGGTGAGCGCCTGTCCGGTGGAGACGCCGGGCTTGGCCACGCCCTGCACCGGGACCGAATAGTACAGGTTGAACCGCTGCACGATCTGCGGACCGGTCACGTCCCGCACCGAGGCGAGGGTGCCCATCGGCACTAGGGCGCCGGTGGAGGAGCGCACCTTGATCTGCGAGATGTCCTGCACCGACGTGCGGAACGCCGCGTCGCCCTGCAGGCGCACCTGGTAGATGCGGCCCAGGGTGTTGAAGTCGTTGACGTAGGTGCCGCCGAGATCCGCCTGGACCGACGAGAACACGTTGGCCAGCGGCACGTTCAGCATCCGCGCGATGGTGCGGTCGATGTCGAGGAAGAGCTGCGGCGTCGAGTTGTCGAAGGTCGTGAAGACGCGCTGCACGTCCGCGCTCTGGTTCGCCTGGGCGATCACCTCGCCGGCGGCGGCCATGAGCGGGCCGATATCCGAGGACTGGCGGCTCTCGATCTGCATCTTGAAGCCGCCGCCGTTGCCGAGACCGCGGACGGGCGGGGGCGGGATGACGATGACCCGCGCCTCCTGGATGTCCGAGGTCGCCTTCAGCACGTCGCCGGTGATGACGGCCGCGCTCCGACCCACTTCCGCGCGCTCCTTCGCCCCCTTGAGGGTCAGGAACATCACGCCGGCATTGGTCGTGTTGGTGAAGGTCGCGCCGTCGAAGCCCGCGATGATCACCGCGTTGGCCACGCCGTCGACCGTCCGGGCCTGCTTGGCGGCGCGCAGGCACACCTCCGTGGTGCGGTCGAGGGAGGAGCCGGACGGGAGCTGGACGACGCCGATCAGGTAGCCCTGATCCTGGTCCGGGATGAAGCCCGTAGGGGTCGTCTGCGCGAGATGCAGCGTCCCGGCGATCACCGCGGCGTAGACCAGCAGCATCACGCCCAAGCCCACGATCCCGCCGGTGAGCACCCGGATCGTCCGGCCGTAGGCGTTCGACGTGGCGTCGAAGGCGCGGTTGAAGCCGTTCGCCAGCCAGTTCACGAACCGGGTCAGGAAGAACTTCGGCTCCTTGCGGGCGTGGTGGGGCACCAGCAGCAGCTTGCAGAGCGCCGGCGACAGGGTCAGCGAGTTGAAGGCCGAGATCAGGGTCGATGCCGCGATGGTGAGCGCGAACTGCTTGTAGAACTGGCCCGAGATGCCCGGGATGAACGCCGTCGGCACGAACACCGCGGCGAGCACCAGCGCGATGGCGATGACCGCGCCGCCGACCTCGTCCATGGTCTTGTGGGCGGCGTCGCCCGGCGACAGGCCCTCGGCCATGTTGCGCTCGACGTTCTCCACCACCACGATCGCGTCGTCGACCACGATGCCGATCGCGAGCACCAGCCCGAACAGGGTCAGGTTGTTCAGCGAGAAGCCGAAGGCGGCCATCGCCGCGAAGGTGCCGATCAGCGAGACCGGGATCGCGATGACCGGGATCAGGGCGGTCCGCCAGCTCTGGAGAAACACCAGCACCACGATGACCACGAGGCCGACCGCCTCGAACAGGGTCTTGTAGACCTCGTGGATCGATTCCTCGATGAACTCCGTCGGGTTGTAGGCGATGCGGTACTCGACGTCCGGCGGGAAGTTCTTCTTGACCTCCTCCATCACCTTCTTGACCGACGCCGCCGCGTCGAGCGCGTTGGTGCCCGGCCGCTGGAAGGCGCCGATGCCGACCGCGGGCGTGTCATTGAGGAACGAGTTGGTCGTGTAGTCCTTCTGGCCCATCTCGACGCGGGCGATGTCCTTGACCCGGACGAGGCGCCCGTCCTGCGCCTTGATGATCACCTCGGCGAACTGCTCGGGCGTCTTGAACCGGGCCTGCGACTGCACGACGAGCTGGAACGCCTCGCCCTTGGCGGCCGGCGGACCGTTCAGCTGGCCGGCGGCCACCTGCACGTTCTGCTCCTGCAGGGCCGTCGTGACGTCGGTGACCGAGAGGCCGTAGGCGGCCAGCTTGTTCGGGTCGACCCAGACGCGCTCCGCGTACTCGTTACCGCCGAAGATCGTGATGTCGCCGACGCCGTCGAGGCGCAGCAGCTCGTCGCGGATGTTCAGGTAGATGTAGTTGGCGAGGTAGTTCTGGTCGTAGGTCTTGTTCGGCGAGAGCAGGTGCACGACCAGCATCAGGTCGGGCGAGGCCTTGCGGACCGTGACGCCGAGGTTGCGCACGTCCGGCGGCAGGCGCGGCTGCGCCACCGAGAGCCGGTTCTGCACCAGCACGTTGGCGATATCGAGGTTGGTGCCGACCTTGAAGGTCACGGTCAGCAGCATGTTGCCGTCGTTGGTCGACAACGACGTCATGTAGAGCATGTTGTCGACGCCGTTGACCTCCTGCTCGATCGGCGTCGCGATCGTGGCGGCCACGGTCTCGGCGTTGGCGCCCGGATAGGAGGCGCGCACCGTCACGGTCGGCGGCACGATCTCGGGGTACTGCGAGACCGGCAGGCTCTCGTAGGCCACGAAGCCGAGGATCAGGAAGACGATCGACGTGACGGACGCGAAGATCGGTCTGTCGACGAAGAAATGGGCGAAACGCATCGGTCAAACCTCTGAGGCCCGCCGGTCTCCCGGACGGGGCCCTGCGTCGTCGGTGCGGGGCGCGCCGCGCGGCGCGCACGAAGGCGTTCGTGTCGAGCCCCGGGGGCTCAGGTCTTGCTCGGGGGCAATTCGATCGTCTCGGGGGTGACCTTCGCGCCCGGACGGACACGGGACAGGCCGTTGACCACCACGGTCTCGTCGCCCTTCAGCCCTGACTGGATCACCCGGTAGCCGTCGACCTTCGGTCCCAGCACGACGTCCTTCTGCTGGATCACGTTCTCGGGCCCGACGATGTAGACGATCCGCTTGTCCTGGTTGGCAGCCACGGCGTCGTCGGGCAGCAGGATGCCCTGGAACGGCTTGGTCGCCGGCATCGAGACGATGCCGAACAGGCCGGGCTTGATGAACAGGTCGGGGTTCGGGACGGTCGCGCGCAGCAGGATCGTGCCGGTGGCGTTGTCGACGCGATTGTCGACGAAGTCGAGCGTGCCCTTGCGGGTGGGCTTCGCTTCCCCCGACAGGGCGATCAGGATCGGCACGCCCTTACCCTGCTGGGTCTGGCCCATGCCGATGCCGAGGCTGTTCTGGTACTTGAGGAACGACTTCTCATCGACGGTGTAGCTGAAATAGATCGGGTCGAGGGACACGATCGTCGTCAGCATGGTCTGGTCGGCGCTGACGATGTTGCCCTCGGTCACCAGGCGGCGGCTGATGCGGCCGTTGATCGGCGCCTTCACCTCGCTGAAGTCGTAGTTCAGCTGGGCATTGTTGAGAGCGGCCTGGGCGCTGTCGACGTCGGCCTGGGCGGTCTGCGAGGCCTGCCGGCGCTGGTCGGTGACCTGCTCGGAGATGTTGCCGCTGCGGGACAGGGTCTGCGCGCGCTCCAGGTCCGTCTGCGAGAAGGACTGGCGCGCCTTGGCGGAGGCCAGGGCCGCCTGGGCCTGCTCCAGCGCCGCCTTGTAGGGGCGCCGGTCGATCACGAACAGGACGTCGCCCTTCTTCACCGTCTGGCCGTCGACGAAGTTGATCTTCTCGAGGTAGCCGGTGACCCGGGCGCGGACCTCCACGTACTCGATCGCGTCGAAGCGGCCGGTATACTGATCCTGCTCGACGATCTGGCGCACCACGGGCTTGGCCACGGTCACCTTGGGCGGCGGGCCGCCCGGCGCCTGCGCGCGGGCGGGGGTCGCGAGGGGGCCTGCCGCGAGACCCGCGATCAGGCCTGACAATACGGTGAGAAGGCTGGGAAGCCGGCTGCGCATCGGGTCCTGCTGTCCGTTGGCCGACCGTCCGGTCGTGCCGAGCTTGACGATTGTTCCGCCGCGGGTGCGCCGTAACCCGCGGTAGACGTTGTTGCTTGTGCGCGAACGCACATCACGGGCTCGCGAGCCGGATGAAACGGCAGATCAGGCGACGGTTTCGCCCGCGCTGTACCAGTCCTTGAAGCCGCCCTTGTAATGTTCGACGAGGTCGAGCCCGGCGTTCTGCGCGGCCATCAGCGCGTGGACGGAGCGGACGCCCGAGGCGCACGAGAAGACCGCCCGCCGGCCGTCCTCAGCCACGAGGGCCGCGACCGCCTGCGGATCGAAGCTGGAGAGCGGGTGCGAGACGGCGCCGGGGATGTGCCCGGCCTCGTATTCATGCGGCTCCCGGACATCGATGACCAGCATCGAGCCGTCATCGAGCCCGCGCTTGACCGTCTCGCGATCGAGGTCGACCACCCGCATCGGCAGGATCTCCGTTCCGCCCGCTCTCGGCCAGGCTGGTTGACTGACGCTTTTCCTTATTCGTCAGACCCCGGCGGCGCAACGTGCGTTGTCGGCGCGCGGCCGGTGCGCAACCGGCGTCCGGCCGTCAGGCGGGCCGACCGTTGCCGGCCCGGAGCGCACACTGGCCGCCCCTTTCAGAGCGCCGCCAGCGTCGGCGCCACGGCGGCGAAATGCGCGGGCCAGTCCGGCGGCCGATACCCGTCGAGACGACCGACCAGTTCGGACCGGAGGGGCGCGCCGGCGCGCGCGAGCGCCTCGATCGCCTCGATCCAGCCCGGACCGTCCAGGGGATCGCGGAACAGCGCGAACCCGTCGGCGATTTCGCGATGGACGGCGATGTCGGAGGCGACGACCGGCAGCCCGGAGGCCGCGGCCTCGACGACGGGGATCCCGTACCCTTCGGTGAAGGACGGCATCAGCAGGGCGGTGCAGCTGCGCATGAGCGCCGCCAGACCGTGTGTGGACAGGCCCGAGGCCTCGATGACGTGGGCGCGCACGCCGGGGCAGCGCTCCAGCATGTCGATGGCGCTCTCGGCCTCCCAGCCCCGGCGCCCGACCACGACGAGCCGGGGCGCGGCCGCCCCGTGGCGCTCGGCGAGGAGCCGCCAGATCTGGAACAGCAGCAGGTGGTTCTTGCGCGACTCGATGGTGCCGCAGACCAGGAAGGTCGGCCGGTCGGGCGTGAACCGCGGCCCGTCGCGCCCGAAGGCGGGCTCGACGCCGAGATGGCCCACGGCCACCGGCGGCCGTCCGAACCCCTCGGCGGCGACGTGCGCGAGGGTGCGGCGGCCGGTATCCTCCGAATTCACCAGGATGGCGGAGGCGTGCCGCCCGATCGTGCGCAGGCGCGCCCGGTGGCGGTCGGCCTCGCCCGACCGGCCGTATTCCGGATGGGTGATCGGGATGAGGTCGTGGACGAAGAACGCCGCCCGCACGTCCCGGCGGGTATAGAGCCAGTCGAACCGCCGCGGGTCGTCGAGGCGCAGGTGCGAGGTGTGCAGGTAGAGCGCGTCCCGGGGCAGGACCGCGACCGACCGGCCGCGCAGCGCGATGTCGACGGTCTTGCGCGCCTGGATCCGCCGCCTCTCGGCGGACCCGGCCTGCGGCGCGGCGAGCGGGGGCGGCGCGGCGGCGGGACCGCCGCACCGGGACGCGAGCCGCCGGTAGACCGAGTCCGACCCGGCGTCCCGGTCCTCGACCCAGCCGGCCGCCACGGCCTCGACGATCTCCAGCGCCTGCGCGCGGTCGAGGATGCGCGGCCCGAACGCCGTGGAGACGACGCCGACGCCCGTCTCCGCCCGGCCGAGATAGGCGCGCGCGTAGGCGAGGTCGACGCGGTCGATGCCCGACGGGCTCGCGTGGCGCAGCCGCGTGACGAGGCGCGTGAGATCGAAGGCGATCGGTCGGTCCGTCATGATCCTCTGGCAATCGCGGGGGCGAGGCCTCCCCGTAGCGGGCCTGACCCGCGAGAGCCAGCACATCCGCGCGGCCCGCGCGCGCCGAAGGGCTTGCGCGGGCGCGGCGCGGAGGCTAAGAGCCGCGAGCCCTAGCGGCGTCGGAGTGTAGCGCAGCCCGGTTAGCGCACTAGTCTGGGGGACTAGGGGTCGTGGGTTCGAATCCCGCCACTCCGACCATTCAAGCCTTTGGGCAACAAGGCTCTGTCCTGGAACGATCGCTGGTCAGTCCGCGAGCAAATGCGGAACGCGCGGTGCACGTGGGCACTATGGGCCACCAGAGCCACCCACGGTCTATTCTCGGTCGGTGCATTCTTGGCGGCGAAGGGTCGCCGAAGCCCATGGCCTCGAACCCGACCGTCTCGGCGCTTCGCGAGGCCGCCGAGCTCTCTGACGAGGCGATCGACTTGGATCCCCAGCAGCGCGGCCGGCGGCGGAGGCGCGCCTCCCCGACTTTCAGCGCCCGCAGGTAGGCGCGGCCGTCCAGGCTTCGCCCTGCCTTGGCCAGATCGGATCATTCCACCACACGTCGACGAAGCGGTGCGGAGCTGCGGGTGCTGTCGGTGTGCCTGGTGAGAACTCCCTTCCGCGCTGCCCAAACTCGCCATCGCGCGACGCGGCGCGGAGGGTCAGGATCGACGGCGCTGGCGCCCGGCCGATCTCAACCCCTGCACGCCGACACGCGCCGGATCCGCGACCTCTCCGGACTCGTGATCACGGGACCTGCGGGAGGCGCATCTCCTTGCGGAAGCTCTTGTCGAAGGCGGTGGCCGGCACGAAGCGGCGCAGCAGGCTGACCTGCTTCGCCTTGGGGCCCGCCGTGTAACGGCGCTTCGGGCTCGTCGCGGTGGCGGCTTCGACGATGACCTTCGCCACGACCTCGGGCGCATCGGCGGACTTCATGACCTCGCTCAGGAACCGGTCCCGACCGGCGCGCTCCGCCTCGTAGATGCCGAGCGGCGCGTCGGGGCGCACGAGGTTCCGGTCGAAGGCCGTCCGGGTGAAGGCGGGCTCGACGAGCACGATCCGGATCCCTTGCCCACGAACCTCGTGGTCCAGCGACTCGGAGTAGCCTTCGACGGCGTGCTTGCTGGCGCCGTAGAGCGCCATGTAGGGGGCCGGGATCAGGCCCTGGACAGAGCTGACGTTGACGATCCGGCCACCCTTCTGCGCGCGCATCAGGGGAAGCACGGCGCGGGTCGTCCGGATGACGCCGAACAGGTTCACGTCGAACATGGCCTGAGCCTGCGAGACCGACGATTCCTCGGCCGCGCCGCTGATGCCGAAGCCGGCGTTGTTCACGAGGAGGTCGATCCTCCCCGTCTCGCCGAAGACGGTCTCGACCATCTCAGTGACCGATCTCTCATCGGTGACGTCACAGACGATGGTGGCCATCCCGCCGTCCACGGCCGGAGACGCCCTCCGGCTGGTCCCGAATACGCGGTAGCCCGCAGCCTGAAGGGCCTTCGCCGTCTCCAGCCCGATGCCGGACGAGGCGCCTGTGACCACCGCGGTCTTGATGCTGCCCTTGCTCATATCGCCCTCCGATCCACGCGGCACCTTGCCCGCTGCGACCCAATATAAATTATGATCATCATTTTTGAAAGCAAGCCAGATCCGAGGGCCTCGCCAATCCGGTCCAGGGTCTCGGAGGATTCATCGGCGATCTCCGTCACGGATCGCGAGCGCGGGTCGGTCGGTTCGAGGATCCTGCCGAACTGCTCCTCGGGTGCTCCCAGCACCGTCGCCTCGAGATGGGCGGGCGCCCCGCTCATCCCGAAGGAGACGCGGCCCCGGGACGCGGACGCCGTTCGCCTCGGAGGCGCCGGCACCCATCGGCCTCGTCCGCGTCGCAGGCCTCGTCTCAGCGCCCCGAATTGGCGGCCGCCGTCAGGCCCGGCGGAACCGGGGATGTGCTCGGCGCGGGCTCCGCCAGGAACATCCGGCCGGTCGCGAAGGCGGCCGCGTTGACGAGGCCCATGGCGACGAAGCCGGCCGAGAGGGCAACGAACATCCCGACCAAGCCCAGCCCGAGCCTCGCCGCGATCCAGGCTCCCCCCAGGGCCACGGCCATCCGAAGGACGCTCGCGGCGAGCGGCCAGCCGACACGCCCGGCCCCCTGGGCCGCGAAGTAGAGGGCGAGGCCGGCCCCGAAGAATCCGTAGAACGGTCCGACGACGCGCAGGTAGGTCGAGCCGGTGGCGAGCATCGCCGGATCGTGCCCGAACAGGCCGAGCCACCCGGCAGGATGGAGGGCGGCCGTGAGGCCGATGGCCTCCGTCAGGACACCCGCCACGAGGGCGCCGGTCAGCGCGGCCTGACGGGCGCGTGCGTGCATCCCGGCCCCGAGGGCGGTCCCGACGAGGGCGGCGATCGGCGAGCCGAGCCCGAACACCAGGGGGACCAGCAGGTACTCCAGCCTCGCGCCGGTCCCGTACCCCGCCACCGCCGCCGGTCCCGCCGTCCCGACGAAGCCGGTCGCGGCGATGACGGTGACGTTGGAGGTCATGCTGGCGATGCCGGAGAGCAGGCCGACGCGCAGGATCTCGCGGGACGGCGCCCAGGTCAGCCTCGGCGGGCGAGGGCTCGGGCGCAGGACACCCCGGCCGGACCAGATGTAGGCGGCGAAGACGGTGGCGCCGACGGCGTAGTAGGCGGCGAAGGCGACACCGCCGCCCACGACCCCGAGGCGGGGGAACGGCCCCCACCCGAAGATCAGCGCGGGCGAGAGCGGGATCAGCAGGACGGCCCCGGCGCAGGTGACGCCGGCCGGGAGCGCCATGTTGCCGGTCCCGCGGATCACCGCCGCCAGCGCGTTGAACAGCCAGATCAGGATCGCCGCGCCGAACACGACGGTCGCGTAGGCCGTCGCGGCGCTGAGCGAGGCACCTGTACCGCCCATCGCCGCGTAGAGGCGCGGTCCCAGGGTCAAGGCGAGCAGGCTGGTCACCGCGCCGAGGCCGAGGCCGATGGCGGCGGCGTGCCACGCGAGCAGACCCGCCGCGTCCTGCCGACCAGCGCCCAGGGTGCGCGAGACCGCCGACTGGATGCCGCCGCCCATGCCGCCCGCGGACAGCATCTGGACGAGCATGACCACCGGGAAGACGAGCGCCATTCCGGCGAGGGCGTCGGTGCCGAGCTCGGCGACGAAGTAGGTCTCGATCAGGCCGATGGAGGTCTGGACGACCATGACCGCGACATTCGGCACGGCCATCCGGGCCAGCGTCGGCAGGAGAGGGGCCGTCAGCAGTCGGCGCGTCCTGATGTCCATGAAGGCTTCCTCGTCCGTGACAGCTTCGGCGGCCGGCTACGCGATGTCCGAGGAGCGGACTCGGGAGGTCGGGCCCCCTCGTCCGGCTTCGGGGGGATTGGCCAGGAGCCCCGGCCGGCCATCCGAGACCTGGATGTTGGCGTCGACGATGGTCACGCCGATGGGGCCTCCGAACTGCGCAAGGCCCTCGATCTCGGCGCCGCTACCCTCGACCATCCCCGCGGCCGGCGCGACCTCGGAGGCCAGGACCAAGGCTGGCTTCAGGGTCACGGAAATCCGGGCCGGCCAGGCCGGTGCGTACGATGACCAGTCCGCATCCATCGCCGGCTCCCCCGCGGGCCCTCTACGGTTTGATATGACGCCCATAATCTATTATGATCGTCATCTATCGTCAACGGCCTTCCCGTGTGCCAAGCGAGGCTTTCTTGGACAATCGGGCCGCGCATCCCGAGCCGGCGGTCGGCGAGGCCCGGGGCCCACGCGAGGTCCTCGAAGCCCGGGGCGTTGCCTGTGTCAGCGCCGATCTCCCGGCCGTCGCGACGCGCGGTCGTTACGCCCTCCCTGGTCAAAGGGATTCTGCGGGACCTCGAGCCTTTCGCGACGCCCGATGCGCCGAACCCGATCCTGGCCCGCTTGCCAGCAATCCGCTCGCAGCAGTGCGGTGACACGGCAGCAGCCGCAGCGCCCGCACTCGGATGCCAGGGTGATGATGGCAGGGGTCGACGCGTCTTCTTCGGCCGACACGGAGGGCACATCGCGTCGCGTGCCGCGGTGCTGGTCGACGGTCCGGCAGGCGTGGCGTTCCGGAAGACCGTACCTCTCTTGGATGTCTGCAACCGCCTAGCGGCGTCGTTCGGATGCTACGAGGCTCCGGCCGCCACGTCCGCCAACATCTGCTTCTTCAAGGTCAGATCGGCCACGAGCCGCCGCAGCTGAGCCTTCTCGCGCTCCGGATCCTTCATCTTCCGAGCCTGATCGACTCGGAGACCGGCGTACGCCTTGCGCCAGCGTGAGGCACTCTGCTCAGAGATCTCCGCTTCCGCGCACGCAAGCGCCAAGTTCTTGCCCCGGGCTGTCTGCACCTCGATCTGGTGCAGCTTCGGCGCGACCTGCTCCGCGCGCGTCGTCCGACTGCGCCGCCTGTGCGGCTCCTCCGGTCCTGGCAGATCCTCTCGATCAGCTCGGTCCGAAGGCGGCCGGTCAGGTCAGCCTGGACGCAGGCCGGGCGCCGTCCTCGTCGGAGGCTTAAACCGTCCCGCCTGCCCACGCGTCGACCGGGCCTCGGCATGCCCTCGAGGCTACCGCCTTCAGCCCCGACGGCACCGCCGCGCGGGACGTTCTCGCTGCCGCTGCACGCCCGCCGGGGCTCGAATCCGGACGGGCCGCCCGGTTCGCCGGTCGGAGCCTTCTTGTCTCGCCCCTAGGCCTTCATCTCGGCGAGCATCTTCGCGCCCTCGGTCAGAAAGAACGCCTTGATCTTCGGATTGCGGACTCGCAGGGCGCAGTGTCTCGCGATCTCGCTCATCGACCGGTTCTTCGGATTGTTGAGGAGATCGGTCAGGTACGTCTGAGCCTGGGCCTCGGTGTCGATGGTGAATGGCTGGGGGTCCACGAAGCACCTCTCGCTTTGACCTGCCCGGCGCGCCGTGGCGCGCCTGTCGATGCCCCGCCGACCGATGAATGGCGAGTCCGTGTCGAGCGCCCTTAGCGCGTCGCCTGCAAATCGATGATCGGGCCGCCGATGTCGAAGAATTCGTCGTCGGTGAACTCTGCCAACTCGATCTCCTCGCGCGGACGCTGAAACGGCAGGAACGCGGAGATCATTCCGAGACACAGCGCCCCGGCAATCAGGACGGCCAACAGCGCGAGGGTCATGGTCAACATCGGAACGCAATGCGATGTCAGACTTATAGAACGGTAATCTTAAAACTTGCTTTCGGTGCATGGGATACCGCCCGGTAACCGCGGGCCGCGAACCTGCCGCCGGGCCGCGTTGCGTATCGGCTCGGCTCACACGCTGGTGAGATCAGGCGCTCCCCCGCCCCGTGAGCAGATCGGGGCGGGGCCGAGCGGGCTTACCGACCGAGGGACGGGCCGCCCGACGTGCCGCCAGTACCGGGCGGCCCGCCCGTGGGGGTACCGCCAATGTTGACGCCCGGCGTCGTGCCCGGGATCGACGAGTTGCTCGGGTTGGCCTCATTTCCACGGGTGACCGCGCTCGGTCCGAGATCCCGGGCACCCGGGCCGGCACCTCCGGTTGTCGCCGGCGGGGCGACCCCGGTGTTTCCCGCGCCGCCCGTCACCGTTTGCGCTGAGACCGGCGCGGCCAGGGCGATGGACAAGGCTCCTGCGAGCGCCGCGAGCGTGCGAGTCATGAAGTCGTCCCTGCGATTGCTGTGGCACAGGAACGGTTGACGTCGAGGGAAGTTCAGAAACGGGCGCGTCCATCACCCGCGCGCCGCGCGCCAGCCCGCGGCCTCGACCTCGCGGCAGAGTAAGCGCTCGCCGGAGCCCGTGTCGATCACGGTCCGGTCATAGTCCATGCTTCCGGGAAGCCGGTCGATCTCGTCGCCCTCGCGCGGGATGTCGCCCTCGATCGCGCAGACAGTCCTCGTGAGCGCTGCCGTGGGCGCCGCGGGCTTCTCCATTTCCGGCCGGTCTCGACGCCACTGGCGCACTCGGCACGCTTCCAGTCCGACGGCGGATGCGGGTCCCGCAGATCAACCCGGTGCCGCCGTCGGTGACCGAAACGCGGCCGATCGGTAAACGCTCGGATCAGCCCGCAGCGATGAAAACCGGTCAGCCTGACCTCACCCGCAGCCTTTTCCCTCGGCGACAGCGCTATCGAGGGGGGCAGCAACGGCGGTGCGCATCCCGGTGCACCCCGAGGGTGACTGATCTGAGCAGGCGTCTCGCTGGTCCAGAAATAAAGAGTTCGTCGCGGGACCGTCGAGCATTTCGCCTGTGGGAGACCACCATTCGCGCTCGAATGTATCACCGCGCGACGTTATTTAGTTGCAGGCCCGCGCATTGGCCGCGATTCTAGCTCAAGCGAACAATGTTATATCATCATCGACGGGTAAATTATTACTGAATTATCATCTGGCCGACATCGAGGCTCAGCGTATGGAAATATAGATCCAGCTCGTCCGGCTGAATTCTGCAGTGGCCCCTCACTGCTGCCGGAGGGAGCCGCATTCCATGTGCATCGTGAGACAAAAGTGCAAATGCTCGACCCGCGTTCGGTATCAAATCGGGCAATCGCTTGGTTCACGTGACAAGTGCGCGCATCCGGTCGTGCGCTGGATCGGCTTCTCTAAACGTCGACGTATTGAGATATCTCGGAGACGATCTGTTGGACAAGAAAGAATCTGCGTCATTCAGTTGAGTTGGGCACAGACATTTGGTCGACCGGTCAGTGTAGCGACGACCGGAATCGTTCAGCCTATGGCGACGGTGGTGCCGTTCGAATCGCCCTCGCGTTGACCGGCTCGAAGCCGATCGCGAGACGAAGAGACCGTTCTCGAGACGGCCGGTCTGGGGGTTCGCGGCCAAGGGGCGCGGCTAACGATCAGCCCTGCAGGCCGTCGGCTACGTCGTCGGGGATCTGCACCCCACTGACCGGGAATCGTGACGCTCTCCGCCTCGCCGGTCTACCGCAGGCCACCACCTTCGGCGCCGCTGCGCCCGGCATCCGGCGTCCGGCATTCGCTTGGCCAGATTCTCGGCCTACTTCGCCACCCCGGTCCCGGCCTGCGCCGGCGTCCTGTCCGCGGTCGACGGTTCCTCGAAGGCGCGCTGGAACTGCCCCGCTGGCGCGTGCCGAACCCGCCCGCCACCTTCCTGCGGCGTAGCGCGGGCTCGTCAGGGAGGGCGCCAGCAAGTTCGCGTTGCGCACCCCGCGTTGCGCGACGCAAGTGAGCGAACTGCCGGTTGCGCGCTTACAGGGTGCGCACCGTCCGGCTTCGCGACTGCCTGGGGTGGAGAGCGGAAGCCACCTCAGGCCAAGGGTCGACACTGGACAGGCGGTCTCGCGCAGCTGAACGTCAAGATTGACGCGGATCATTCTGCCAATCCCGTCGTATCTTCTCTTTCGCCGTTCGACGGGGCAGCGCAAGCGTCGCCGTCGCGCTAGGATGGTTGAACGTCGTGATGAAGCGATCATGAAAGCGGATCGACCGGACGGTGTGAGGCCGCGCCGTGTCCTCTTCCTGGGAGCGACCGGCACAATCGGCCGGGCAACGGTTCGGGCACTGGTCTCGCGCGGCCACGAGGTCGTCTGCCTCGTCAGGCGCCCTGCCGAAACCGCAATCCCCTCAGGCGCTACCGCGCGCATCGTGGATCTGACCGACACGGTGTCGCTGGCGCGCGACGGTGTCCGCGGCGAACGCTTCGACGCCCTGGTGTCGTGCCTCGCCTCGCGCACGGGGCTGCCCGACGATGCCTGGGCGATCGATTACGGCGCGCAGGTCGAGGCCTTGCACGCGGGCCGGACGGCCGGCGTCACGCATGTCGTGCTTCTGTCGGCGATCTGCGTCCAGAAGCCGATCCTCGCTTTTCAGCACGCCAAGCGCGCCTTCGAGGCAGAGCTGATCGCATCGGGGCTCGACTACACGATCGTTCGGCCCACCGCCTTCTTCAAATCGCTCTCGGGACAGATCGAACGCGTGAAACGCGGCAAGCCATTTCTGGTGTTCGGGGACGGGACCTTGACGGCCTGCAAGCCGATCAGCGACGACGACCTTGGCCGCTATCTCGCGGACTGCCTCGACGATGGGGACCGCCGCAATCGCGTTCTGCCGATCGGCGGCCCGGGCGAGGCGATCACGCCGCGCGCGCAGGGCGAGCGGCTCTTCGCCCTTCTGGGGCGCGAACCGCGCTTCACGCACATTCCGGTCGTGCTGCTGGACGCGATCGTCGCCGTTCTGACGACGATGGGCCGATGGGTGCCGGCCCTGGCCGCCAAGGCCGAACTCGCGCGGATCGGGCGCTACTACGCGACGGAGTCCATGCTCGTCCTGGACCCGGCGACCGGGCGATACGATGCCCAGGCCACTCCGTCGACGGGATCGGAGACGCTCTTCGACTACTATGCGCGCGTGGTCCGTGGCGAGGCGGTCGCCGAGCGCGGCGACCACGCGGTGTTCTGACGACGCGCGACAGGAGGTGTCGGCTTTTCCGGCAGTTTCACTCCGGAGCAGACCGGCATCTTTCGGCCAGCTTCTGCCGCCGCGCATGGCTCTCCCCAACGTCTCAGATGAATGGTTCCCTGCCCGACCGCATCTGGATTGTGGACGCATCGAAGCGGGCGTAGCCTTGGACATCGCTCGAGATCCTCTCGAGGTCGCTCGCTGCATCCGCTTTGCGCACTTGGGACAAGGGCGGTTAACTCCGCGGGTGGAAGATGCAACCACGCCCTCTGTGGTCGTCTCTTCATCATTCCAGCGTTGGCTAACCCGCTCCCATGATCCGCATTCTCGGCAAGGCCAGCTCGATCAATGTTCGCAAGGTGCTTTGGACCTGTGCCGAGATCGGATTGGATTACGATCGCCAGGATTACGGCAGCGGCTTCCAAGCAACGGATCCCCCGGAATTTCTGGCTCGCAACCCGAACGGCCTCGTGCCCGTGATTGAAGACGCGACAGGGGCCTTGTGGGAGTCAAATACGATCTGCCGCTACCTCGCTGCGAGCGCCGCTCGGACGGATCTGCTCCCTGCTGACCCGCGTGGACGCGCTCTGGTTGAACAATGGATGGACTGGCAAGCGACCGAGTTGAACGCGTCTTGGCGGGCGGCTTTCCTCGGCCTCGTTCGTCGTGATCCGGCCTACGCCGATCCAGACCGGATAGTGGCGGGGGTCGAGGCCTGGAACGCGAATATGGGGATCCTTGACCACCATCTTTCCTCAACCGGAGCTTATGTGGCCGGAGGAGCCTTCACGTTGGCGGATGTCGTTCTCGGCTTGTCCGTAAACCGTTGGCGCATGACGCCAATGGAGCGCCCGAGCTATCCCGCCGTCTCGGCCTATCATGATCGCCTTCTCGCTCGATCCGGCTACCGAGACCACGGGGCGAATGGGATTCCTTAGTGGGATGCCAACCGCGCCTTCAATCCGAGGTTGCTGGACGATCGATAAGTGGCGGCTTTCGGCAGGCAACGACCGCTCTCCGAACGCCTGGGTTGGGTAGCTTGCGAGTCGGCAACGTGGCGTGGATTCCCGCCGGTCAGCTTCGGCGTCGCAGATCTGTCGGAGCGCACGCCGTCATCCGGCCGCGTCGATATCCCTTCCGGCCCCCGGCGGGTACAGGTCAATGATCGGAACGTGCAGAACAAGAACTTCATTAGCGCTCTTGCTTTTTGTGGCGAAGGCTATAGACAGTACCGACGACTAAGATGATAAATCAACAGCCTCCGCGTCGGCGCAAAGCGCCACTTTCGAGTTTAAGAAAGACGTTCTTGGTCGACATCTTACCGGGAGAAGGGAGCAGAATATCTGCTTCGGCCGCCACAGCTCCGTTCATTTATTTGTATCCAAATCCGCTCGATTAAGACTGTGGCCCCAAATGAATACGCGCTCACCCGATAGCAAGAACTCGAGAGGCCACCCGTGACCGAGAGATGGTCTGATTGTTGCTCCGACCGCAGAAGATAGCAATCCGTTTCGTCAGGACATCATCATGCGATATGAACATGGTGTTTCTGTTGTTCTTGCCACGCATAACGGATCGAGATTTATCCGCGAACAGCTTGAAACTCTCGTCGGGCAAACAGTACATCCTCTTGAGATCATCGTTTCCGACGACGCATCTACGGATGACACGCTGGAAATTGTCCGAAATTTCTCTTGCGGCAGCGCAATCGAGTTCAAAATCCATGAGAACGTGCCCGCGCTCGGCTTTCGAAGCAATTTCTTGAGAGCCGCTCGGTTGGCGCGTGGAAAATTCGTCGCCTTCTGCGATCAGGACGATATCTGGGACACGAAGAAGATCGAGTTTTGCTCGCCCTATCTGGACGATCGCAGCGTCTCGATGATCGCCCACACGGCCATCACTATCGACCCCAGCAATCGCGAGCTTGGCGTCTTTCGGCAAGGCATTCATCGTACCGGCCTCAGAAAACCGCTCACCTACGATCCGTGGTTGACGTTCTTCGGATTTTCGATTGTCTTTCGACGGGAACTCTTGGATCTGTGGGATGTCGATGACCGTTTCATCGATTTCATTGTCCCCAGCGAGATGATCGCTCACGACCGTTGGGTAATGTTCCTGGCGCAAGTCGTCGGTCAGACCGTCGAGATCGATGTACCCCTGGTCCGCTATCGGCAGCACGCCCATAATCTGTTCGGAAACGGTGAGCGCGAGCGGAGCGCGGGTCGGAGGACGGTAGCTGGGGGCTTGGATCCCTACAGGGAAGCCACGACCGCCATGATCGATATCGTCGAGCGGCTTCCGGAAGCGACGGCTGAGCATTTTCCACTCTTCGATCGGGCAAGGGCGGCCGCTTTCTTTCGCAGCGCGCTTGACCAGCTCGAGAAGCGCGAAGCGATCTATCGAACTGAGACGCGCCTGGAGGCACTCCAGGGCCTGTCGGCACGTGTCGCCGGCGGAACCTATCGGGCGGTTCACAACGGCCGTCCACGATGGCGATCGATCGCGAAAGATCTCAGATTCGCACTCCTTCGTCGTTGACCGCCTTGGCGGGCTTGCAACAGGTCCCGTCGACGGTCTTCATCCGCGCCTTTACGACACAGCATCGCCTGTCATTCTGACTTAAGCTTCGGTTTTACCGGACACTGGGTTTAGGCTTGCTATGACGCCGAGATTTACCGGCGATCGGCGAAAATTTCGCTCCACGACGAGCACTGCGATCGAGCAGGGAGTTTGGGCCAACGCTTCGGACGGTCGCCGCATCATGGTCGAGATGCCGGGTCCCGCCCCGAACAAAGATTGCCGAACCGCCGACGGATGGCCGCTCGCGAACCTTCATACAGACCTCGCCACATGGTCCTGCGTCACCGGATGGCTGCGTTGCGCAACCAGTCGATCAGCACCCCGACGCGTCCCGCCTGGGCCGGATGTCGCGGGTGGACGACCCAGTAGGGGTGCGCGTCGAGGACGGGCCCGAAGGGTTGAATCAGCGTGCCGCTCGCCAAGTCGTCGACGGTCAGTACGACCGAGACCAGTGCTATGCCCTGACCGGCGATCGCGGCCTGGATGACATGACCTTCGTCGCTGAAGCGGATGCCCGCACCGCCATCGATATCGGTGATCCCGGCCTTCCGCAGCCAGGCCGGCCAGTTCGGCGTCTCGTCGGTCAGGTCGGGCCACTCGAAGTGCAGCAGGGGGTGGCGGGCCAGATCGCTCTCGGATCGAATGGCGAGACGCGGACTGCAAGCGGGTGCGACCCGGTCGACCACCAGCCTGTGCGCGTCGAGGCCGGGATAGGGACCGGGCCCGTATCGGACGGCGACGTCCACGCCGTCGCGGGCGAAGTCGACCAGGCTGTCGGACGCGTGCAGTCGCAGATCGCAACCGGGATGCGCGGCCCGGAAGTCGGCGAGCCGGGGCACGAGCCACTTCGCCACGAAGGCGGTCGGGGCCGAGAGCGTGAGAACGCCGGCCGCGTGCCGGCCGCGGATCTCATCGATGGCTCGGGCGAACGCGTCGAAACCGTCGCGCAGCACGGGCAGCAGAACGGTGCCCTCGGCGGTCAGCCGGACCCGGCGCGTCTCGCGGTGGAAGAGACGCAGCCCCAGGATCTGCTCGAGAAGCCGGATCTGATGACTGATGGCGGTCGCCGTGACACCCAGCTCGTCGGCGGCAGCGCGGAAGCTCAGGCGGCGCCCGGCCGCCTCGAAGGCCCGGAGCGCCGCGAGGGGGGGAAGCGATCTCCGCATCGTCATGGCTGAACGTAGCTCATCGACCCCGTGAGGAGAACGCGTTCGTCATCCCGCAGCCCGGCTGACACAAGGTTGGCCGGTCAGGACGGGAGGCTCTCTTGAAGGCGATGGTGTTGACGAAGTTCGGGGGGCCGGACAGCTTCGAGCTCCGGGAGCTGCCGGACCCTCGGCCGGGACCCCGGCAGGTCCGCGTGGCCGTGCATGCCACGTCGATCAACCCGCTCGACTGCCAGATCCGCCGCGGCGACTACGCCGATCAGGTCGCGCTGCCGGCCATCATCGGGCACGACGTGTCCGGCGTCGTCGACCAGGTCGGATCCGACGTGACCGAGTTCCGCGCGGGGGATGAGGTCTATTACACGCCGCGGATCTTCGACGGTCCGGGATCGTACGCCGAGTACCACGTGGCGGATGCCGGCATCGTCGCGCGCAAGCCGGTCAACCTCACCCATTCCGAGGCCGCGAGCGTCAGCCTCGTCGGCGTGACCGTCTGGGAAGGGCTGGTCGAGCGGGCCCGATTGCAGGTTACAGAGACCGTCCTCGTCCACGGCGGTGCCGGGGGCGTCGGGGCGATCGCCGTCCAGGTCGCGAAGGCCATCGGGGCACGGGTCCTGGCGACGGCGCGCGGCAGCGACGTGGCGCGCGTCGAGCGGCTCGGCGCCTCCGCCGTCATCGATTTCGAGCGCGCGGACTATGTGGACACCGTCGATCGCCTGACCGAGGGCAGGGGCGTCGACGTCGTCCTGGACACGATCGGCCGCGACACGCTCGCGCGCTCCCCGCGCATCCTCCGCGAGGACGGGCGCGTCGTCACCTTGGTCGACACCGCGACGCCTCAGAACCTCATCGACGCCTGGGGCCGGAACGCCACCTACCACTTCGTCTTCTCGCGCCAGGACGGCCGCAAGCTCGACGCCGTGACGCGCCTCCTCGAGCGCGGCCTCGTGGTGCCGCGAGTCGGCCTGGAGTTTCCCCTCGACGAGCTCGCCAGCGCCCACGCGCGCTCCGAGGAGGGTCGGCTCGGAGGCAAGATCGTGCTCCGGGTGAGATCGTGAGGCGGCCGGACCTCGATCGCTGTCCCTGACCTGACACCGGCAGCGTCCGGCGCCGCGAAGGGAAGCGGCTCACCTGAGATCGAACCCGCGGAAACCGTGATGTCGCACCGTGGCAAGCCCGACCGGTCGGCGGGTCGAGCGGCACCCGGAGGCACGCGATCCTGCCGTCGACGACCTCGGTTACGTCCGTTCCGGTGACCGCGACCGGCCCGATCCCGACCCGCCGTCCATCGAAGGGATCCCAGGCGGTGGTGCCCGACGGCTACGTCGACCGGGGTGAACCGGTTAAGGGTCAGGGATCCTCGCGCGACCTGGGCACGACGGATCTTCCCGGCGGGAACCCGACCCGACCGCGAACTTAAAGATCTGAGACGCCGGACACTCCGCCGGTGCCGGTCGAATGCCGACCTACGCGCGCCCGAAGTGACGGAGCACGAGGGGCTCGGTCCGGGTAAGCTTGAGGCCGCGCGGCTGCGAGCGGCCGCTCCGGCCGGCGACGACGGCCAGGCCGACGAGGCCGACCGATCCGGTCAAAGCCACGGCCACACACCACCAGAAGGCGACATCGAGCATGGCTGTCCACGGGGCTCCGGTTGCACCGGAACTGTCGGACCGTACGGTAAACGGAGCGTTAAACGCGCGTTCGACCGAATAGCGTCGGCGCCTGCGGCCCGAGCGCCGTGTACTGCCGAGACATGGGCGCCGAATTCGGGCGCCGGAGAGCGTCGCTGAGCTCTCGGCGCATCGATCCTACGCCCAATTGATGAAGGCGCGGAACGGAGCGCTGCCGCTACGACCCGAATCCGGTGCGGATGACCTTCAGGGACAGAGATGCAGATCGGGATCGTCGGCTGCGGTTACGTCGCCGACTTCTACATGACGACCCTCGTGAACCACCCCGAACTGCGCCTCGCCGGCGTCTACGACCGGGACCCGGAGCGGCGCGCCGTCTTCTGCCGTCACTACAACGCCCGCGCCTTCGACAGCCTCGAGGCCCTGCTCGCCGAGCCGGAGATCGGCCTCATCCTGAATCTGACCAATCCGCACAGTCACTACGTCGTGACCAAGGCCGCCCTGGAGGCCGGCAAGCACGTCTACTCCGAGAAGCCGCTCGCCATGGAGTACGCCCAGGCCGAAGCGCTGGTGGAACTCGCCGAGGCGAAGGGCCTCTCGCTGAGCGGCGCGCCCGCGAGCATCCTGGGCGAGGCGGGCGCGACCGTGCGGGAGGCCGTCGCGTCCGGCCAGGTCGGGTCGGTCCGGCTCGTCTACGCCGAACTGGAGGACGGGCCGGTGTTCCGGGAGCCGGTGCATGAATGGCGGAGCGTGACCGGCGCCCCCTGGCCGGCCGAGGACGAGTACCGGGTCGGCTGCACCCTGGAGCACGCCGGCTACTACCTGACCTGGATGAGCCTGATGTTCGGCCCGGTCGAGCGCATGACCGCCTTCGCGTCGCGCCTGTACCCGGACAAGGGCACCGGCCAGCCCCCGGACTCGGTCGCCAACGACTTCTCGACGGCGTGCCTGGAGTTCCGATCCGGCGTCGTCGCGCGGATCACCTGCGGCCTCGTCGCGCCGCAGGACCGATCCCTGCACATCATCGGCGACCGGGGCGTCCTGACCGTGACCGATTCGTGGGCCAGCCAGGGCCCGGTCTATCTCCGTTCGCCGAGCGGCGAGGCGCCCGGGCGGCTCGGCCGGCTGCTGCACCGGATCCAGCGCTACCTGCCCGGGCGGATCTTCCTCGGTCGGAAGCTGCCGACTCCCCGCTTCGGCGGCAAGCTGCCCAGCTACCCGTCGCAGATGGATTTCGCCCGCGGACCCGCGGCCCAGGCCGCGGCGATCCGGGCGGGCGTTCCGGCGCCGCTCCCGGCGCGGTTCGTGCTGCACATCACCGAGATCGCGCTCGCCATGCAGAATGCCGGCGGCGGCGCCGTGATCCAGCTGAGATCCAGGTTCTAGCCATGGCACAGACCGTCTCGTGGGGCGTCCTCGGCACCGGGGTCATCGCCCAGCGCTTCGTCAGCGACCTTCTCGGGCGGCCGGACGCGCGCCTCACCGCCGTCGGGGCGCGGAGCACCGGGAGCGCCCAGGCCTTCGCCGCGGCCTTCTCCCAGGCGTCCGGCGCGCCGGCCGCCGTCGCCGGTGTCGAGGCCCTGGCCGCGCGGCCGGATATCGACGTCGTCTACATCGCCACGCCCAACAGCGACCACATGGACAGCGCGCTGGCCTGCATCGAGGCCGGCAAGTCGGTCCTGATCGAGAAGCCGATCGCAATCTCGGGCGGGCAGGCGCGGCGCATCGCGGAGGCGGCGCGGCGGAAGGGCGTCTTCTGCATGGAGGCGATGTGGATGCGCTTCACGCCCGGCGTCGTGCGGGCCAAGGCGATGCTGGAGGCGGGCGAGATCGGAGATCCCCTGCATCTCGACGCCCGCCTGTTCTTCCCCCGCGCGCCGAACCCGCCCGGACGGACGGACGATCCGGCCGAAGGCGGGGTGATCCTCGATCTCGGGGTCTACCCCGTGTCGCTGGCGCTCCACCTGTTCGGCGCACCCACCGAGGTCTCGGGCGTCGGCCTCGATCGGGGCGGTGCGGCGCCGCAGCAGGCCGCGCTCGCGCTCGGCTGGAACGCCAGGACCGCGACCCTGAGCTGCGGCTCGACCGGAGAGGCCGACAACGCCGCCGTGATCGTCGGCACGCGCGGCCGCATCCACCTGCACCGGCAGTTCCTGTGCCCGCCCTTCCTCACGCGCGTGCGCACCGCGGCCGCGCCGGCGCCCGCCGACGGTGCCCCGCCGCGCCGCCAGGCCGTCGGCCGACTGGCCTTCGCGAAACGCCTCCTGCAGCCGCTGGACTTCCGCCGCGTCGCGCTGATCCCGACGCCGTACCTCGGGTTCGGGCTGCGGCATCAGATCGACGAGGTGCATCGCTGCCTGCTCGCCGGCGCCCGCGAGAGCCCGATCATGCCGCTCGCGGACAGCATCCGCACCCTCGACATCCTCGATCGCGTCCGCGCCCGGCCGCAGCCGCTGGAGGCCGTCGCCTAGGAGGGGCGTCCGGACCGGGCGCCCGTCCCGAGCGGATGATCCGTCCGGGCAGGTCGCGGCGCGGTTCCCGGCGGTCGATGTCAGGTCGTCTTCGTCGCCTTGGCGGGAGGCAGCCTGCGCAGAATCCGCGCGATATGCGCGCGCAGGGCCGACGTCTCGGATCCCGGCCCGGCCTGCCCGGCGGGTTCGGCTGTCTCCTGGAGGGTGACGAGAAGGTCGGTCATCGACGAGGGCGCTGTGATGGGAGACCGACTCTACCGTCGAGCCTGGCCGGTGAATACATCATTTCATAGATTTTCTCGACCGGGACTTAAAGTGTTTAGGCCGGCGATAGACGCGGCCCGATGTCGGAAACAGGGGTGTGTGTCCCGCCGGCCGCGACATTCGAGCCGGTGAATTGCATCGCCGATGTCTTGATGGAGACCCGCGGCCGCAGTCCCACCACAATGCCGGCCGCATCACATATCCGTCACCGTCCGCCACGACGATCGGAGGCCTCGGTACTTTACCACCCTTTCGACCGATCTCCGATGTATCGTCGCGCACGGCGACTGAAAGGCTGCCGTAGCCGGCGAAGACAGGCGCAGGAGGGAAACCGTCTGTGCGCTGCGTGACGGATACAGTTGACCATTGCGGTTTCACCGTCCCTGGGCGTACAACCAACAGCCAAGCCATGCGTCTAGTGCAACTAGGAATTGCGCAACTTATTGGTGCGCTAAGCAGTTTTCGGTTGTGTTTTTTTCCGCGACTCTGGGTAAGTGCCACTCATCCAGCATGCTGAAGGTTTCCGTTCGATGTCGTCCTCCCCGAAGCCCAAGTCCGCCACCGAGACCGATCGCTCGATCGGCGGCCGCATCGCGGCGCTCCGCGTGGCACAGGGCCTGAGCCAGACCGATCTCGGTCAGGCCATCGGCGTCAGCTTCCAGCAGGTTCAGAAGTACGAGAAGGGGCGCAACCGCATCGGCGCAGGGCGTCTTCAGGCCATCGCCGACCTGCTGAGGGTGCCGGTGGACACGTTCTTCGCGGATCCGCGGGACAACGGCGGCGGACGCGTCGGACCCGCGGCCCTGTTCGAGGATCCGAAGGTCATGGAACTCGTCCTGGCCTTCACCAGCATCACCGACGAGACGACCCGCGGCGGGATCCTGTCGATCGTCAAGGCCGCCGCCACCCTCCAGGAGAGCCGCGCGGCCGCGCAGCGTCCGGACGCCGTCGACGAGGCGTGACGGCGCGGCCCTGTCCATCTCTTCCCGCGACGGGACATACCGGCGCCCCCGAGCCGCGCGCAGCGTGGCGGCGCGATTTAATCCAAATTAAACCAAGACAAAGACCCGTAAAGATGTAGAGAAGCTGCCGCGTCCGGAGCTGATCTACAGCGCGTGAGCGGACGGCATGCTTCGCTCTGACGTTGGAAACCGGGTCCTGACCATGCCGATCGAGACGTCGAGAGCCTGGGGACGCGGCGAGCTGTACGAGACCCTGTGCCTCCTCGTGATCGGCGTCGGGATCTGGTTCGTCGGCGTCACGCTCGGGACCTTCGCGTATCTGAACAGCGTCGTCGCCACCTACAACCTCACGGACCTGCTGCTGCTCGCCGCCTGCATGGGCGTGGCGCAGTGGGGCGCCAGCATCCGCAAATCGATCATCCTCCGGCGGCTCATGCTCGAGCGCGCCGCCGCCGCCGCGCAGGCCGAGGCGATCGCCCGGCACGACGGGCTGACCGGTCTGGCGAACCGTCGCCGCTTCATCGACGCCGTGGAACGGGCGTACGCGCCGGGCGCCGCGGACGCGGCGGTGCTCCTCATCGACCTCGACCGGTTCAAGCCGGTCAACGACCTCTACGGCCACGCGGCCGGGAACGCGGTCCTGTGCGCCGTGGCCGAGCGTCTCCAGCAGCTCGTGCCGTCGGGCGGCCTGGCGGCCCGTCTGGGCGGCGACGAGTTCGCCATGCTGGTCCCGCTCCGCTACGAGAGCGAGGCGCTGCGGCGCCTCGCCCAGGCGGTCATCGCGCGCATCGCCGAGCCGGTGACGTGGAGCCAGAACGACCTGAAGGTCGGGGCCACGGTCGGCGTCGCCGCGGTGTCGGCCGAGCACGGGGACGCCGACGCGATCCTGCACGCGGCCGATCTCGCCATGTACCAGGGCAAGAAGGACGGGCGCGGCAATGTCCGCTTCTTCCGCAGCGCCATGGACGCGGAGCTGCGGGCCCGCGCCCGCATGGAGACGGAACTTCGCCTCGCCATCGAGACGGGCGCGATCGAGCCCTTCTACCAGCCGGTGGTGTCGCTCCCCGAGAAGGAGATCGTCGGGGTCGAGGTCCTGGCGCGCTGGCGCCACCCGACGCGCGGGGTGGTGGGCCCGAGCGAGTTCATCCCGGTGGCCGAGGAGACCGGGATGATCGCGGATCTCAGCTACAGCCTGATCCGCCGCGCCTGCCTGGATGCCCGGGCCTGGCCGCCGCACCTGGTCCTCGCGGTGAACATCGCCCCGCAGCAGTTCCAGGACGCGTGGCTCGCCCAGCGCATCCTCGGGATCCTGACCGAGACCGGCTTCCCGCCGCAGCGCCTGGAGGTCGAGATCACCGAGAGCGCCCTGATCCAGGACCTGGAGGCGACCCGGACGACCCTGCTGTCGCTGCGCGAACTCGGCGTGCGCATCGCGCTGGACGATTTCGGAACCGGCTATTCCAGCCTGTACCACCTGCGCGAACTGAAGTTCGACAAGCTGAAGATCGACCGCAGCTACGTCGACGCCATCACGATGAGCGACGAGCGGGCGAAGCTCGTCGACGCCATCATCAAGCTCGGGGCGAGCCTCGGCCTCTCCACCACCGCCGAGGGGATCGAGACCGACGCCAGCCTCGACTGGCTCTCCGAACAGGGCTGCCATTTCGGCCAGGGCTACCTGTTCGGCCACGCCATGCCGAAGGCCGAGATGGACGGCGTGCTCGCCGCCGCGCGATCCCCGGCCCCGTTTCAGGATCTCGCGCGGGCCTCGTGAGGCGCGGGACGCCGCCCGCGCGGCCGCATCGCGCCGGTCAGCGCGGCGCTCTGTAGGCGGAGCCGTCGGCGGCTTCGAGCGGGTGCTCCACGAACCGGCCCGTCTCCGGCACCGCGACCCGGTCGAAGTCCGCCGCCAGGGCGTCGAGGGCGCGGCGCATCTCGGGCCCCTGCAGCGGCCGGCCGTGTCCGGTGATGACCCGCTCCGGGGCGAGCGCGGCGAGCGCCCGCACCGACGCGCGCGCCGCCGGCCAGTCGATCGTCAGGTACATCGGCGGCCCGTGCAGCTCCGGCGCCTGCGTCGCGACCGCGTAGGCGGATTCCTGCGCCGTGGTGATGAAGGCGTCGCCCGCGATCAGCGTCCGGTCGGCCTCCCGCCAGAGCGAGACGTGGCCCGGCGCGTGGCCGGGCGTGTGGATCCAGCGCCAGCCGGGCAGGGGCGGCACCGAACCGTCCTCCGGAAGGAGGCGGAGCCGCCCGGAGACGTCGACCGGGCTCGTCGGGAACAGCGGCGACAGGCGGCCGAGGAGTCCGCCGCCGACGCTCGGATCCGGCGTCGGGTAGGCGGCGCTGCCGTCGAGATAGGGCCGCTCCAGGGCGTGCGCGTAGACCGGGACGTCCCAGTCCTTCGCGAGGTCCTCCAGGACGCCGACGTGGTCGAAATGGCCGTGGGTCAGGACGATCGCGGCCGGCCGGGCGCCTTCGCCGAAGCGGGCCCGGGCCGCGGCCTCGATCCCGCGCTTCGCGCCCATCACGCCGGCATCGATCAGGACCCAACCCCGGTCGCCCGCGCCGGGGGGCCCCACGAACACGACGTTGACCAGGACGTGGCGCTGATAGGCGACGTCGTCGGCGATGGCGTGGGTGGCGTCGTCCCGCTCGGCGTCGCGGCGGGGATCGTCGGCCCGGGCCTGCGGGTCGACGGGGATCTGCTGGGCCATCTGGGGCGGCTCCCGTGCACGGTCGCGGAGGGGACGGTCGGGCCCGCGGCCCGGGTGTCCCGGCACCGGATGGCGCGAGCGCCCGTACCCTGGCCAACCGGCCTCTCCCGGGCGTGTTCCTGACGTCGTCGCCTCTCCAGGTCCGGTCCCGCACGGGGCGCCGCGGCCTCACGCCTGTCGACACGGACCCCATATTGGCGGCATCGATACCGGCCACCCCGACGCGCCGTCGCAGGTCACAGCATGGCACCGAGCCCTCTCGCCCTCATCGCCTCCGCCGCCCTCGTCGCCGTGATCGCCACCGGCACCGGGGCGATCGTCCTCCAGCAGGGCTCGCGGTTCAGCCATTCCCGGAAGGTCGGCGGCCCGTTCACGATGGCGGATCTCGACGGCCGCCCGGTGACCCAGGCCGATCTCCGCGGCAAGCCGTCCGTCCTGTTCTTCGGCTTCACCCACTGCCCGGACGTCTGCCCGACCACGCTCGCGACCCTGGCGTCGGCCCTCGGCCGGATGGGCCGCGACGCGGATCGCCTCAACGTCGTCTTCGTCACCCTCGACCCGGAGCGGGACACGCCCGACACCCTGCGGGCGTACCTGGCCTCGTTCGATCCGCGGATCCGCGGCTTCGTCGGCACGCCGCAGCAGGTCGCCCGCATGGCCGACGCCTACCACGTCGCCTACAAGCGCGTGCCGACCAAGGACGGCGACTACACGATGGAGCATTCCGCCACCGTGGCGCTGTTCGACAGGACCGGCCGCATGGTCGGCGAGATCGGCTACGGCGAGGACGAGGCCAACACCTTCGCGAAGCTGATCACCCTGGCGCTGCCGGGGCAGTGCCCGCCGGGGGGCGGCGCCAACCTCTGGACGACCGACGGCAGCACCGGCAACTGCGGTCCGCGGAGCTGAGCCGCGGCCGGGAAATTGCGCCGCCGCGCCGGCGTGGCTAGAGGGCGGCACGGGTCGCGAGGCCCGACCGAATCCGGGGGTTCCAGCTTGATCACGCGCCGCGTCCTGACCGCCATCGGGCTCCTCGCCCTCGCGCCGTATCCCGGCCTCGCCCGGGCCGCCGGCGGCGGGCCGCGACTCGCACCGCCCGAGCCCATGGACCTCGACCGGCTGAAGGATCTCGCCCGGACGCTGCGGGACCGGCCCTACGCGCCGCCCCCGGAAGCGCCCGCCTCGGCGGCCCTCGACGCCCTGACCTACGGGCCGCTCCAGGAGATCCGCTACCCGCCGGGCCACGCCCTGTTCGCCGACAGCCCGTACCCGGTGACCTTCTTCCACCTCGGCAACTTCTTCCGCCATCCCGTGAAGGTCTACGCCCTGGAGGGCGGGCAGGCCCGCGAGGTGCTCTACAGCCACGACCTGTTCACCTACCCGCCGGGCAACCCGGCCAAGGACGTTCCGGACGGGGCGGGCTTCGCGGGGTTCCGGTTCCAGAAGGCGCCCGCCGGGCAGCCGGGCGACGACGGCGACTGGCTGGCCTTCCTGGGCGCGTCGTACTTCCGCGCCGCCGGGGACGGCGCCCAGTACGGGGCCTCGGCCCGGGGCATCGCGATCGACACGGCGCCCGGGCCCGGGAAGACCGAGGAATTCCCGGTCTTCACCCGCTTCTATGTCAGCCCGGCCGCGGACGGCGCTGTGACCGTGCTGGCGCTCCTCGAGGGCCGGAGCCTCACCGGCGCCTACCGGTTCGTCGCCCGGAAGGAGCCGCACGTCGTCATCGACGTCGCCTGCACGGTCTACATGCGCAAGGCGGTCGAGCGGTTCGGCATGGCGCCCCTGACCTCGATGCTGTGGTACTCGGAGGGCATGAGCCGCTTCCTCGCGAGCGACTGGCGGCCCGAGGTGCACGATTCCGACGGGCTGCTGATGCAGACCGGCGCCGACGAGCTGATCTGGCGGCCGCTCAACAACCCACCCCGCCTCAGCGTCAGCGCCTTCGCCGACCGGTCGCCGAAGGGCTTCGGCCTGCTCCAGCGCGACCGCGCCTACGAGAACTACATCGACGACGGCTTCGAGGAGAACCGTCCCGACATCTGGGTCGAGCCGCAGGGCGACTGGGGCCGCGGCAGCGTCCAGCTCGTGGAGATCCCGACCCATCAGGAGACCGACGACAACATCGTCGCTCTCTGGGTGCCGGACGACGCGCCGCAGGCCGGGTCGGACCGCAGCTTCGCCTACCGGCTGCGCTGGACCGTCAAGGAGCCGATCGCCACCGACCTCGCCCGGTGCGTCGCGACCCGGGCCACCAAGGCCGCGTGGCTCGCGGATGCCGACAGACGCCCGGGCCGGGCCAACCTCGTGCGGCAGTTCGTGCTGGAATTCGAGGGCGCGGCCCTGTCGGGCCTCGATCCCGAGAAGACCACGGTCGCGCTCACCCTGTCGCGCGGCACCGCCGAAGAGGTCGGCGCCACCTGGGCGCCCTACGGCAAGCCGAGCCCCTGGCGGGTCTTTCTCAAGGTCTACGCCGAGGGTCCGGATCCGGTGGAGATGCGTCTGCAGTTGAAGTCCGGGGAGAGGCTGCTCTCGGAGACCTGGGCCTACCAATACTACCCGCAGGCACCCGGCACGGTGCTGTGAGCGGCGGTCGTCGCCGGACGGCCCGTCGCCCGAACCGGTCCGGCTCCGGGCGGTTCCGCCCCGGACCCGCCTATCGTCGCATCGGAGACCGCCATGACCGGCGAGACACCGCCCGGCCCGCACCTCCCGGAGGTGCTGACGCGGCTCCTCAAGGCGCCCCGGGCGGCGATCTGGCCGACACCGGAGGACCGGAACCGCCTGCGCCCCGGCCGGTCGCGACCGCGGCAGCCGAGCCGCGCCGTCCTGGGTGTCTGGATCTGGGCGATCCTCTACAACGTTCTCGGCTTCGCGATCCTCGCGGCCCTGTGGTGGACGATGCGCTGACCCGATGAGCCGACACGCCCTGATCCCCGGCCGAGCGATTCTCGCGGCAATCCTCCTGCTCGGCCTCGCCCCCTCCGCGGCGCAGAGCCAGGGGGACGCGCTCAACGCCGACGACGGCACCGGGGCGGTCAAAGTCTGCTCGCCCGTGGCGATGCCGCGCTGGCGGTCCATGACCCCGGTGCCGAAGACCTGGACCTTCCTGGACTGCATGGGCTTCGCGGGCGAGATGGGCGCGACCCACTTCCAGCTCGGCTGCCTCTTCGCCAACGTCACGCCCCACGCCCAGAAATACGCCTGGGGCGCGATGGTGCCGATCGAGAAGTCGGCCATGGCCAAGGCGCAGCCGCCGATCCCCAATTGCGGCTGGTAGGGCCCGCGCTCAGCCGTCGGAGGGCTGCCAGTCCAGGTCGAGGGTGAGGCGGGCGCGGAAGACCGTGCTGCCGGTCGCGTCGCGGACCCGCGCCTCCAGCACCAGGCCCGCATCTCCGGGGGCCGGCCGGTCCGCCCGGACGCGGAGCCGGTCATGCACGGCCTCGATCAGGGCCTCGGTCGCCGACAGGCACGCCTCGTGACGATCGGCGAAGGGCAGCCCCTCTTCGTCGAGGGACAGGCCGCGGTCGTCGGTGAAATCGGTGAAGTAGCGCACAGCGCAGAACCTCACGGCCAGATCACGAGCGTGCGCCGCGACTGGAGCGATGTCGTTAACCTGTGTGTGGACACCGCACGGCCTCGCGCGACCGGCCGCCGAACCCTCGCGCCGCGGCGACCGCGCGGAGAACGCGGCCGCCCGGGCCGCGATCCACCCGCCCTCAGAAAAATGTATGAGTGTGGACAGACGCCGCGGGTGCGGCACGGACTGTGCCGATCCCCGAACCCGCTGCACGAAAGTACGATATGGCCGGCGCGGTCGACCCGGTACCCGTCGGTGCGCGAGCGGCCGCCCTTGCGCGCGCCGCCCGTCTCGGCGGACACTCGGCGGCCGGTCCCCGCGCGGCGTGGTTCACGCCGATCCGACAACCCGCTCAGGCCCGCGACGCCGTTCCCGATGGCGCGGCACGCGGTCCTCGACGGGCGACCCGAAGGCCCCGCTGGCCGACGCTCGAAGGGGATGTGACCTGCCCCGTTTCTTCCTCAACGTCCGACGTCACGGGACGCTGATCGCCGATCGAGAGGGCGACGATCTGCCCGATCGGACGGCGGCCGAGCATCTCGCCCGCGACATCCTGCGCGAGATGCGCCGGCTGCCGCACGTCTACGGCGCGCCGCGCGGCTGGCGCGCCGACACCTTCGTCATCACCGACGAGGCCGGCGCGGTGGTGGCCGAAGTCCCCTACGCCAGCGTGCTCTGAGGCCGCCGCAGCGGGCCGATCAGGCGCTCGTACTCGGCCTCGGCCGGGCCGTAGGTCTGGCCGGCGGCCTCCTCCAGGCGGGTGCGGCTCAGGACCCGGATCCGGCCGCGCCGGGCCCGGATCAGGCCGGCGCCCTCCAGAGTGTGGATCGCGACCGTGACGGTCGGGCGGCGCACGCCGAGCATGATCGACAGGAACTCGTGCGTCACCGACAGGTCGTCGCCGTCCTGACGGTCGTGGTACATGAGGAGCCACCGCGCGAGCCGCTCCTCGGCGGGCGCGCCCGCGTTGGCGATCGCGGTCTGGGCGACCTGGACCAGGAAGGTCTGGACGTAGCGCAGCAGCAGGTTGCGCATCGACGGGCTGGATTTCAGGGCGTCGCGCAGGGCCGGCACGGAGATCCGGCGCCCCCGGCCGGCGACCTGCATGAAAATCTGGTACGGGATCGTGTCGGTTCCGAGCAGCAGCGCCGGTGCGGCCATGCCGTCGCGTCCGAACAGGCCGACCTCGATCCGGCCGCCCTCGGCGAGGGTCGACACCACCGAGCACAGGCCGGTGTCGATGAAGACCGCGTGCGGGATCGCGGCGGCCGGCTCGACGAGCACTTTGCCGAGGGGCAGGTCGATCGCCTCCAGATGAGGCCCGAGCAGTGCGCCATCCGCCTCGGATAGGGCAGCCAGAAGGCGGTTCTGATGCGGCATCGGCAAACGCGTACGCAGAAATCGACCTCCGCGCAGCAGCTCTCGTGCGGGAACCGCGGCGCACCCCCGAGCCATGCTCGGATCAACACGGAATAGCGAGCGGATATTGCATCTAGCGGGGGAAGCGTCTGCAACCAGACAAAGCTTTGCCGGCGGATTTCGGATGTCCTGGCAAATGCGCGCGGATGATTGCGCAAACCTTCCTTTAAGATCTGCCCTCAGACTGCCGGGCGGCGGATCGGGATGTGACTGGAACGCTGCGCGTCCCGGAGCGCCGTGCACTTGCCAACAGCGGCGTGCACGGTCGCGCTTTGACGCGCGGGTCGGATCGCGTTACAGAAAGTGCGACGGAGCAAGCAAGAACCATGCCGTGAGCAGCGTGGCTCCGGCTGGCGAACCGCGCCGGAAGGGCATCGGGGCCTCGCATGAGTTTGGTGCAACGGCTGGAAGTGCGTCAGGGCCAGGCCCTGGTGATGACGCCGCAGCTCCTGCAGGCGATCAAGCTTCTCCAACTCTCGCACCTCGATCTCTCGGCCTACGTCGAGGCCGAGCTGGAACGCAACCCGCTGCTGGAGCGCGCCGAGCCGGACCTGCCCGCCGCGGGTGACGCCGCCGAATCGGGCAGCCATGCCGAGGAGGCGGGGTCCGACGGCTTCGACGCGCCGGAGCCCGACCCGTGGCTCTCGGCCGACCTCAACCCGAGCCGCGGCGAGATCGAGAGCGACTTCGACACGCGCCTCGACAACGTGTTTCCCGACGAGAGTCCCGTCCAGGCGCGCGAGGCCGGCGGGGGCGACATGCTCTCGCTGACGCCGCCGCCCTACGGCAGCACCGGCGGCAGCTTCGACGCTGAGGCGCCCGATTTCGAGGCGACCCTCACGGCCGAGACCTCGCTGCGCGAGCACCTCGCGGGCCAGCTCGACCTCGCGACCCGGGAGCCGGCCGAGCGGTTGATCGGCGGCTTCCTGATCGACGCCGTCGACGAGGCCGGCTACCTGCGCGAGACGGTGGAGGGCGTGGCCGAGCGGCTCGGCGCCGACCCGGCCCTCGTCGGCCGGATGCTGGCGCTGGTCCAGACCTTCGACCCGCCCGGGATCGCGGCCCGCGACCTCGCCGAGTGCCTCGCGATCCAGCTGCGCGAGCGCGACCGGTTCGACCCGGCGATGCAGGCGCTGGTCTCGCGGCTCGACCTCGTGGCCAAGCGCGACTTCGCGGCCCTGCGCCGGCTCTGCGGCGTCGACGACGAGGACCTCGTCGACATGCTGGGCGAGATCCGCCGCCTGGATCCGAAGCCCGGCCGGGCCTTCGGGTCGAGCGCCGTCGAGGTCCTGGTCCCGGACGTATTCGTGCGCGCGGCGCCGGACGGCTCCTGGCTGGTCGAGCTGAACAGCGAGGCGCTGCCCCGGGTCCTGGTGAACCAGAGCTACTACGCCCGCGTCTCGCGCAACGCCGCCGCGGAGGGCGACAAGGCCTTCCTGTCGGAAGCCCTCCAGAACGCCAACTGGCTGACCCGCTCGCTGGAGCAGCGCGCCCGCACCATCCTGAAGGTCGCCACCGAGATCGTCCGCCAGCAGGACGGGTTCTTCGTCCACGGCGTCACGCACCTGCGGCCGCTGAACCTCAAGACCGTGGCCGAGGCGATCGGCATGCACGAATCGACCGTCTCGCGGGTCACCTCCAACAAGGCCATCGGCACGAGCCGTGGGACCCTGGAGATGAAGTACTTCTTCACCGCGGCGATCCCCGGGGCGGCCGGCGCGGCCGCCCACTCCTCCGAGGCGGTGCGCCACCGCATCAAGCAGCTCGTCGACGGCGAGACGCCGGACGACGTGCTGTCCGACGACGCCCTGGTGCAGAAGCTGCGCGGGGAGGGCGTCGACATCGCCCGGCGCACGGTGGCGAAGTACCGGGAATCCCTGCGGATCCCGAGCTCGATCGAGCGCCGCCGGGAGCGCTTCGCCCACGGTTCGGGCCAGCACGTCGCCCTGGCGCTGCGCTGATCGGCCCGGACGGGGTTGCGCCGGGCGCCCGTCCGGCCCATCCGTCTTGGCCCTCGATCGATGCCTGGACCCGCGATGACCCCGACCGGAACGCCCTCGCGCAGCCTCACCGCCATCGTGCTCGCGGCCGGGAAGGGCACGCGGATGCGCTCGGACCTGCCGAAGGTGCTGCACCGGATCGCCGGGCGCAGCATGCTCGGCCACGTCCTGGCCGCCGTCCAGGCGGCGGGCGCGGGCCGGATCGCCGTGGTGGCCGAGCCCGGCCGCGACGACGTCGCCGCCGAGATCGCGCGGGCGGCCCCCGGAGCCCGGGTCTTCCCGCAGGCCGAGCGCCTCGGTACCGCCCACGCGGTGCTCGCCGCCCGGGAGATCCTGGCCGACCCCGACGACGACGTGGTGATCGCCTTCGGCGACACGCCGCTCGTCTCGGCCGACACCTTCCTGCGCCTCCGCGCGCCTCTGGCCGACGGCGCCGCGGTGGCCGTGCTGGCCTTCGAGACGGCGACACCCTCCGGCTACGGGCGGGTGCTGACCGAGGGCGACCGCGTGCTCGCCATCCGCGAGGAGAAGGACGCGAGCGCGGCCGAGCGGGCCGTGACCCTGTGCAATGCCGGGCTGATGGCGCTCGCCGGACGGCACGCCCTGGCCCTGCTCGCCCGCATCGGCAACGACAACGCCGCCGGTGAGTACTACCTGCCCGACGCGGTGGCGCTGGCGGTGGCCGACGGGCTGCCCGTCACGGTCGTTCCGGTGGACGAGGCCGAGGCGCAGGGCGTGAACGACCGGGTGCAGCTCAGCGTGGCGGAGGCCGCGATCCAGGCGCAGCTGCGCCGCAGCGCCATGCTGGGGGGCGCCACGCTGATCGCCCCCGAGACGGTGTTCCTCAGCCACGACACGGTGCTGGGACGCGACGTGATCGTGGAGCCCAACGTGGTGTTCGGCCCCGGCGTGCGGGTCGCGGAGGGCTGCACCGTGCGGGCCTTCGCTCATCTCACCGAGACCAGCCTGGAGGCGGGCGTGAAGATCGGGCCGTTCGTGCGGCTGCGCGGCCACGCCGTTCTGGAGGCCGGCGCGGAGCTCGGCAATTTCGTCGAATTGAAGAACGCGCGGATGGGGGCCGGCGCCAAGGCCGCGCACCTCACCTATCTCGGCGACGCGGAGGTCGGCGCCAAGGCCAATATCGGCGCCGGCACGATCACCTGCAATTACGACGGCGTGCTCAAGCACCGGACCACGATCGGCGCGGGCGCCTTCATCGGCTCGAACTCGGCCCTGGTCGCCCCCGTCTCGGTGGGGGAGGGGGCCTACGTCGCCTCCGGCTCGGTGATCACCGACGACGTGCCGGCGGACGCCATGGCGGTGGCCCGGGGCCGGCAGGCGGTGAAGCCGGGCTGGGCCAGGGAGAAGCGCGCGGCGCTGCAGGCCGAGAAGGCGCGGCGCGGCAAGGCGTGAGGCCGGGCACGCCGCGCGGGCGGGGCTGGCCCTGCGCCGTGCCGATCCGGTAGAAGTCCCGCTCGGCCCCGCACGGCGCGGGGCGGCCCGGACCTTGCGCACGACCTGCGCGCGGCCACCCGGGCGCGACAGCGAGAGACACTCCTATGTGCGGCATCGTCGGCATCGTCGGGCGCGACGCGGTGGCGGGGCAGGTGATCGAGGCCCTGCGGCGGCTCGAGTACCGCGGCTACGATTCCGCCGGCATCGCCACCCTGGAGCACGGCCGGCTGGCGCGGCGCCGGGCCTCGGGCAAGCTGGTCAACCTGGAGGCCAGGCTCGCCCAGGAGCCGCTCACCGGCACGATCGGCATCGGCCACACCCGCTGGGCGACCCACGGCCGCCCCAACGAGACCAACGCCCACCCGCACGCCACCAAGCGCCTGGCCGTCGTGCACAACGGCATCATCGAGAATTTCCGCGAGCTCAAGCAGGAGCTGGAGGCCGACGGCGTCGTCTTCGAGACCGAGACCGACACCGAGGTCGTCGCCCAGCTCGTCAGCCGCAACATGGACCGGCAGATGGGGCCGGTGGAGGCCGTGGCCGCCGCCCTGCCGCGGCTGCGCGGCGCCTTCGCGCTGGGCTTCCTCTTCTCCGGCGAGGAGAACCTGCTGATCGGGGCCCGCCACGGCGCGCCGCTGGCCATCGGCTTCGGCGAGGGCGAGACCTACCTGGGCTCCGACGCCCTGGCGCTCGCCCAGTTCACCGACGCCATCACGTATCTCGACGAGGGCGACTGGGCGATCCTGTCCCGCGGCGGCGCCGAGATCCGCGACGCGTCGGGCGCCACGGTCGAGCGCGCCCGGCAGACGATCGCCACGCAGGCCTACCGGATCGACAAGGGCGAGTACCGCCACTTCATGGCCAAGGAGATCCACGAGCAGCCCGAGGTGGTGGGCCGCA